>URVA01000048.1 GCA_900551155.1 uncultured Eggerthella sp.
GCTCAAATGAGCGGCGCATGAAGATTTACAGCTCTTCAACCTCTACGAGGTGCTTTACCTTAAAGATCATGCCGCGAACTGCAGGATTGTCTACCTGATCAACCGTGCGACCAATCTTGCCAAGACCAAGAGCCTTCAGGGTACGGCCCTGATCATACTTATAACCAATAGGGCTCTTTACCTGAGTGATGCGCAGAGTTTTTGCGTCAGCCATTATTAGTTCTCCTTCCAGCCGTAGATCTGAGAAACGGAGATACCGCGGCGCTGAGCAACCTCTTCAGGGCTCTGCATGCTCTTAAGACCTTCAGCGGTAGCCTTTACGATGTTAAGAACATTGTCGGTACCCAAGGACTTGCAGAATACGTCCTTTACACCAGCAAGTTCCATAACGGCACGAGCAGCGCCACCAGAGATAACACCAGTACCTGGAGCAGCAGGCTTAATCAGAACACGACCAGCGCCATATTCGCCGATGATGTCATGAGGAAGCGTGCCAGCCTCAGTCAGAGGTACCTTGAACATATTCTTCTTAGCGTCTTCAACGCCCTTCTTAATAGCGGTAGGAACTTCCTGGGACTTGCCCATACCGATACCTACACGACCATTGCTATCGCCAACTACAACAAGTGCAGTCAAAGCGAAACGGCGACCGCCCTTAACAACTTTAGAAACGCGGTTGATGTAAACAACACGTTCCTGGAGTTCGGGAACGCCTGCCTGGTTTTCAAGCTTTTTAGCCATAGACACTAACCCTCCCTTAGAACTTCAGGCCTGCTTCACGAGCACCATCAGCAACTGCCTTGATGCGACCGTGATACAGATTGCCACCGCGGTCGAATACAACCTCAGTGATACCGTTTTCCTGTGCTTTCTTACCGATGAGTTCACCTAAAGCTTCAGCACCTTCTACCGTGCTACCACGCTTTTCGGTTGCTTTGAACTCAGGGCCCAGAGTAGATACAGCGCAGATGGTCTTACCAGCTACGTCATCAATTACCTGAGCGTACATATTTGCGTTTGAGCGAGTGATGCACAAACGTGGACGAGTGGGCGTACCGGAAATCTTACCGCGAACGCGAGTATGACGACGACGAAGCCCAGCTTGTTTCTTTTGAAGTTTCTTCATGAGTAAATTCCCTTCGATACAACGCTTCTGGACTAGTCAGACTTAGCAGCCTTACCAAGCTTACGACGTACATATTCGCCCTCGTAACGAATACCCTTGCCCTTATAGGGTTCAGGCTTACGCCATGCGCGAATATTAGCAGCAACCTGGCCTACCTGCTCTTTGCTGATGCCTTTAACGATGATCTCGGTCTGGCTGGGAACCTCAAAGCTGATGTTCTCAGGAGCCGGAACAACTACTGGATGAGAGAAACCGAGCTGCAGCTCAAGGTCAGTGCCCTTCAAAGCAGCACGATAACCAACACCAACAAGCTCAAGCTTCTTTGCATAACCCTCAGATACACCAACAATCATGTTGTGAATAAGGGTACGAGTTAAACCGTGAAGGCTCTTTGCTTCGCGGCTATCATCAGGACGCTCAACGATTACGTTGCCATCTTCTACCTTGATGGAAAGAATGTCCTGGAAAGTACGGGTTAATTCACCTTTGCCACCTTTTACGGTAACAGTGCTGCCATCAACAGCAACTTCTACACCGGAAGGAATGGCGATAGGCATTTTACCAATTCGAGACATATTCGCTCCTTCCTTCCTACCAGATGTAAGCGATCACTTCGCCGCCGATGCCAGCTTTGCGTGCATCGCGGTCAGCCATAACGCCCTTGCTCGTAGAAATAACAGCGGTACCAAGACCACCAAGAACGCGAGGCAGTTCATCTTTGCCAGCATAGATACGCAAACCAGGCTTGGAAATACGCTTCAAACCACGGATAGTGCGTGCTTTCTTGTCACCATACTTGAGGGTAATGGTAAGGATGTCGCGAGGCTGTGCCTCTTCAACATCGTAACCAGCGATGTAGCCCTCTTCGTGCATGATGCGTGCAATTTCAACAAGCTTTTTGCTTGACGGCATGGAAACCGTCGGCTTGCCTGCAGAGTTAGCATTACGCACACGCGTAAGCATATCTGCAATAGGATCGTTCATGCTCATTGTTGTGTTTCTCCTTTGTTCATGATGAGACGAAAAGCCGGTTCGCATACGCCCTTAACGCACGCGCCTTGACTCTCGACACTCAACAACGCGACTTAACTTCTAATTTCTTACCAGGAAGCTTTGGTCACGCCGGGCAGTTCGCCTTTGTTAGCAAGTTCACGAAGGCAGACACGGCACAGACCGAACTTGCGGTAGTACGCACGAGGGCGACCACAGCGAGCACAACGGTTGTGCTGACGAGTCGAGAACTTCGGCTCTCGCTTTGACTTGGCGATCATCGATTTCTTAGCCATTCAAAATCCTTCTTTCCTATAACCAATTCTCTACTTTTTAGAGAACTTAGTTTTCTTTTTTGAACGGGAAGCCCATAGCATCCATCAATGCTTTGGCGTCTTCATTGGTCTCTGCAGTGGTAACAAACGTAATATCCATACCACGAGTGCGATCGATCTTGTCATATTCGATCTCAGGGAAGATGAGCTGTTCGGTAAGGCCCATGGTGTAGTTACCACGACCGTCGAAGCTGTTTGGATTGCAGCCGCGGAAGTCGCGTACACGAGGAAGAGCCATAGACATCAAACGGTCAAAGAACTCCCACATGCGGTCGCCACGAAGGGTTACCTTACAACCAATTGCCTGACCTTCACGCAGATGGAAACCAGCGATGGATTTCTTAGCGCGAGTAACCATAGGCTGCTGACCAGTGATAGTGCGAAGATCAGCAATAGCACCGTCGAGCAACTTCTTGTCACCTGCAGCACGACCTACACCCATGTTAACCACGATCTTTTCGAAACGAGGAACCTGGTTTACGTTGCTGCACTCAAGCTCTTTAAACAACTTAGGAGCGACTTCGTTTACGTACTTTTCCTTCAAACGAGGAGTAGCCATAGTAGTGTTTTACCTTTCTCGATGAATTAAACACAGGATTTCCGACCCTGCGTCCCTAGCCTTTGCCAGGGTCATAGGCGCAATTAGCGCACCCAAAGACGAAACCATACAGGAATACTATCTTTAGGTCAACCTATACGCCAAAACCACACACGCTTTTCTTAATCGAAAAACATGTGTGGTTGTTTGCTTTTAGCGCAAATTTGCTGGTAAGCAAATTTGCTAGTCGATGTCAGCGCCGCACTTCTTGCAAACGCGAATCTTCTTGCCATTTTCGCGCTTAATGCTTACGCGAGTAGCCTCTTTGCAAGAGGGGCAAATAAGAGCCACGTTAGATACATGGATTGGAGCTTCCATGGATGCAATGCCGCCTTCAGGATTTGCCTGAGTAGGACGCATTGCCTTTTTGATGATGTTTACCTTTTCAACGGTGACACGCTGAGAAGCAGGCTTAGCGGAAAGAACGGTACCTTCAGCACCACGATCCTTGCCAGTAAGAACCTTTACCTTGTCACCAGTTTTGATGTTCATTTTAGCCATGAATTGTTCCTCCTACAGCGTTTCCGGTGCCAGGGACACGATCTTCATGTACTTCTTCTCGCGAAGTTCGCGAGCAACAGGACCGAAGATACGAGTACCACGGGGAGCGCCGTTGGCATCAATCAGCACGGCTGCATTCTGGTCGAACTTAATATAGCTGCCGTCTTCACGACGAACTTCTTTCTTAACGCGCACTACGACGCAGCGGACGACATCGCCCTTTTTAACGCTGCCGTTTGGCATAGCCTCTTTTACGCTGCATACGATGACATCACCGAGGCCTGCATAGCGGCGCTTAGAGCCACCCAGAACCTTGATGCACTGCACCTTGCGAGCGCCAGAGTTATCAGCGACGGCGAGCATGCTCTGCATTTGAATCATATGCTTATCCCTTTCGATGCTTTCAAGTAAGCAAAAACTTACTTGGCCTTCTCAACGATGTCGAGAAGACGCCAACGCTTCATCTTAGACAGCGGGCGAGTTTCCATAATCGTTACGGTATCGCCCACGCCAGCTTCATTGTTCTCGTCGTGAGCATGGAACTTCTTAGTAGAATTAACCATTTTGCCGTATACCGGATGTGGCTTGCGTTCGTGTACTTGCACAACGCAAGTCTTATCGCCAGAAATGCTTACTACAACACCCTGACGGACTTTACGAGAATTACGTTCTTCACTCATGCTATTCAAACCTTCCTTGTCGAGCCTTAAGCCTGAACAGCCTTGAGCTCGCGGTCACGCATCTCGGTCTGGATGCGAGCGATGTCTTTCTTGACCTGCTTGATGCGAGCGGTGTTATCCAACTGGCCAGTTGCCATCTGGAAGCGCAGGTTAAAAAGCTCTGCACGTGCTTCCTTCAGCTTAGCCTGCAGATCTTCACCTGAAAGATTCCTGATCTCTGCTGCTTTCATTTACTCCTGCCCTTCTGCCTCGCGCTTAACGATCTTGCACTTGATGGGCAACTTATTAATTGCGAGACGGAGCGCATCGCGTGCAGTTTCTTCGTCAACGCCATCGATCTCAAACATAATACGGCCAGGCTTTACTACCGCTACCCAACCTTCTGGGTTACCCTTACCTTTACCCATTCGAGTTTCAGCAGGCTTCTGCGTGATGGGCTTGTCAGGGAAGATCGTGATCCAAACATTACCAGTACGGTTCATGCGACGGGTCATAGCGATACGAGCTGCCTCGATCTGGCGGTTAGTGATCCAATGGCGATCCAGAGCCTGAATGCCCCAGGTGCCGTGATTCAAAGTGGTGCCGCCCTTAGCGTTACCCTTCATAGAACCACGCTGGACCTTGCGGTGCTTAACGCGCTTAGGTACCAACATTATTTATCACCCCTATCGTTGTTGCGACGGCCGCGACGGTTGGGACGAGAAGAACCTTCAAGTGCAGGCTGTGGAGCCTTCTGTCCAGGAAGAACTTCACCGTGATATACCCAAACCTGGATACCAATAGAACCCATGGTGGTTGCAGCGGTTGCGAAACCGTAATCGATCTTTGCGCGAAGGGTGTGCAGAGGCACGCGACCTTCACGGTACCATTCACGGCGGCTCATTTCAGCGCCACCAAGACGACCTGCGCACTGGATACGAATACCCTTAGCACCAGACTTGCGTGCAGACTGTACAGCCTTACGCATAGCACGACGGAAAGCAACACGGTTTTCCAACTGCTCTGCGATGGACTGAGCAATAAGGTTTGCGTCAAGTTCAGGACGCTTAACTTCTACAACCTCAACAGATACGGTGCCGTTTGCGATCTGATTGAGCTTCTTGCGAAGAGCGTCAACTTCTGCGCCCTTCTTGCCGATAACAACACCAGGACGAGACGTGGTGATGATTACCTTAATCTTGTCGCCAGCGCGTTCAATTTCTACACGAGAAACGGCTGCATGGGCGAGCTGCTTTTCCAGGAACTTGCGAATTGCGAGGTCATTTTCAAGGTTCTTCGCATAGTCCTTGTCGGAATACCAACGGCTACGCCAATCCTCGGTTACACCAAGACGGAAGCCGGTGGGGCTTACTTTCTGACCCATACTATGCCTCCTCTCGGGTTGCTACGATGACGGTGATGTGGCTGGTGCGCTTACGAATGCGCGATGCGGAACCCTTTGCACGAGGACGAATGCGCTTCAAGGTTGGGCCTTCGTCAGCAAAGCATGCCTTAACAACCAGATTGTCTGGGTTGCCAGCACCCTTCTGTGCAGCATTAGCAACAGCGGAGTTCAAAGTCTTCTCTACAACTTCTGCAACTGCGCGGTTGGTGAAACGCAGGGTTTCCTGAGCGGCTACTACATCTTTGCCGCGGATTTGGTCGAGCACGATACGCGCCTTACGGGGCGAAACGCGCACATAGCGAGCGATTGCTTTAGCTTCCATGTTTCACCCTTTCTTACTTGTCGTGACCACGGAAGGTACGGGTTGGTGCAAATTCGCCCAACTTGTGTCCAACCATAGACTCGGTTACATAAACTGGCACATGCTTGCGACCATCATGCACAGCGATGGTATGACCAACCATCTCTGGGAAAATGGTGGAAGAACGTGACCAAGTTTTGATGACATTCTTTTCGCCTGCTTCGTTCATCGCCACGATGCGATTGAGAAGGCGAGGTTCCACGAAAGGACCTTTTTTCAAACTTCTGCTCAATGTTTCTCCTTAAGCGATCGGGCGCTACTTCTTGCGACGACGGATGATCAAGCGGCTTGAAGCCTTCTTGGGGTTGCGGGTGCGATGACCCTTGGTGGACACACCCCATGGAGTAACAGGATGACGACCAGAAGACTTGTTCTTGCCTTCGCCACCACCATGAGGATGGTCGACAGGATTCATAACCGTACCACGTACGCTTGGGCGGATGCCCTTCCAGCGATTACGGCCAGCCTTACCAATTTTGATGTTGCCATGTTCTGCGTTGCCTACTTCGCCAACAGTTGCGCGGCAGGTAACCAAAACACGACGCATTTCAGAAGAAGGCATACGAAGGATTGCGTACTTGCCTTCCTTACCCATCAGCTGAATGCTGGTGCCAGCAGAACGAGCAATTGCAGCACCGCGACCAGGCTGAAGCTCAACAGCGTGAATGAGCGTACCTACTGGGATTGCGGAAAGTGGCAATGCGTTGCCTGGCTTGATGTCAGCATCTGGACCAGAAATTACAGTTTCGCCAACTTTGAGGCCCTTTGGCTGAAGGATGTAGCGCTTTTCACCGTCTGCATAGTGGAGAAGAGCGATACGTGCGCTGCGGTTAGGGTCGTACTCGATCGTTGCAACCTTAGCAGGAATGCCATCCTTGTTGCGCTTAAAGTCGATGATGCGGTAACGACGCTTGGTACCGCCACCCTGATGACGGGTGGTAACGCGACCGTTGTTGTTACGGCCAGCCTTCTTGGGCAGTGGTGCCAACAGAGACTTTTCGGGCTTGGTGCACGTAATGTCAGCAAAGTCCGAAACGGTCTGGAAGCGGCGCCCAGGGCTTGTGGGCTTGTATTGTTTTACTCCCATTTTCTTCCTTTCTATGGGCTTGAACTTGTTGTTCACGCCCTCGGTCTTATGTGGTCTCCATCACCGCCATGAGAACCTTTGGGAGAGGGTTCTCGGCGACTCCGAGTTACCACGCGCCCGGGTGTATCCATCAACAGCCAGACGCAAACGAGAATTATACTTGCGAATACGCCTGTATGCAAGTTAAAAATCACGCTCTTCATTTCTTCGCAAAGAATTCACAGTTGTATCGAAATGCATCTTACCTATTACGGCGCATTGCCTAAATGTAATTTACTTACTAATTAGTATTTTGATCTGCCATCAGTTAGAAAGCTTTTCGAGGCAGGTTTCGCTTTTAGTAAAAGCTATTCGAAGCAGGTTTCGCTTTCTTCGCTTATTTTCAGCGCAAGAGAAGTAGCGATATAACTCGACGAATGGTTATTTTATCCCGCAATCTTCCTTCGAGAATCAAAGGCTACTTCTTTAAAAGCGCTAAAAATAAGCTAGCTCCACAATGCTTCGCCTACCTTTTACTAAAAGCAAACAACTCCCCCAGTTATAGCTGTCTGCAATTCTCGCTACTTCGGTGTTATGAACGCGGTAAACGCAACCGTGGAATTACCACAGCTAAGCAATACAGAAGCGCCACTGCCCCCAAAACTCCTGCAGCAAGTCCAATAGCACCCACCGAAACACTGCTTGTTACTACTCCACCTACTGCAGAGCCACTTCCTATACCGAAGTTAAATATTGCTGAAAAGATTGAGGTTGCAACCGCTTGGTCATCAAGACTCGAATAGCGAATAACTTCTGACTGTAAAACGGCATTCATTGCAGTGCTTCCCATGCCGAGCACCATACAAGCTACAAGTACACCCGCTAATAATTCCCTACTTATATATAAAGCAAAGAACGCCGCCACAAGAGCAACCAAGCACACGCATAGAAACTTTAGGCGCATGCGTGCATACAATTTCGAGAAAAGCATGCTTCCCACAATACCTGCCACGCCAAAACAAGCAATCACTATAGTTACGACGTGTTCTTCAAGTCCTACACTTTGCAGCAGATAAGGTTCAATGTAGCTATAACAAATATAGTAGGCGGTCATTAACACACCTACAAATATATAGATGCCACGAAGCGCTTTTGTTTTCACGAGAACGGGAAGCCTGCGAACAGAGAATGGTTTAGTAGCAGGAATAGAAGGCAAAACGAAATAAAGATATATCAGGATAAGCACGGTAATAAGAGCAACACAGGCAAACGTCATGCGCCAACCAAGCGCTAATCCAATGACGCGACCAATAGGCAACCCAGCAATAAGAGCAACCGATTCGCCCATTACTACCATACCGAGCGCCATATGGCGATGATCTTCACTTACTACACGAACTGCCATAGGAGGCGCAATCGACCAGAAAATAGCATGAGCGCAGGCCACCACCATACGTGCTGCCATAAGCATAAAATAACTGGTAGCAAGTGAAGAAAGCAGCTGTCCAAAAGCAAATAACGCCACAATTATCAAAAACAAACGGCGAAACCCAATTCGTGAAGCAGCGATCATAAGAGGCAGCGAGAGCAGCATCACCATCCATGCGTATACTGAAATAAGCATGCCAGCCTGAGATTCTGTAACAGAAAAGCTGAGCGCAATATCAGTTAGAAGCGCTACAGGCATAAATTCAGACGTACAGAAGATAAAAGTGGAAACCGTAATACCTGCCAACGGTAGTGCTTCTCTTAAATTCATTCGTTGTTTCTTCTGCATCATAGGACGCAAAAACCTCCGCACGTCTCTACTACCGAGCAAATCCACCTATCCGCCCGATCAGCATGTTCGCTCATTCGTCGATTCGGCTTTGCTTCTGGTTGCCACTCTTAGTTATTTGATAGCTGCATCTTAATAGCTGTTTCTTTAAGCTCTTTACCTATTTACCCTTAGCCTCTTTTGACTTCCGAGTAAAAAGCTTTTTAATACTACCTAAGAAAATCACTTTGAAAAGGAGTTCTTACTTTTATCTTGTTATAATCCATCCGTTCTCATCAAAAACATTCGTAGTCTTTTCTAACTACTTTTAAACATACACGCCATAACAACCTAAACTTCACCATATGCGTCGTCATTTTCCAACCCTAAGGATCAGCCTCATATGACTCACGATTTCATATCTCTCGCTCTCATCGCCCTCATAGCGGCGCTTGCTCCACTTATCGCAAACCTCATCCCTAAAAAACCGATACCGGAAACCGTTCTACTCCTCATAGGCGGTGCCTTACTAGGACCTTCGGTCCTAAACTACATTTGGCTCGATGAAAGCGTTTTGTTTTTATCTGACTTAGGTTGCGCCATGCTTTTCTTGCTTGCAGGATTTGAAATCAATCCGCAAACCATCACAGGTCGCGAAGGCAAGCGAGGATTGAAAACATGGCTTGCCACACTCGCTTTAGCATTTGCCCTTGTTATGAGTATTTATCATGCTTCCCTTGGTGAACTTTCCATTGATGCTCTAGCCCTTGCTATTGCACTCACCACCACCGCCATCGGAGCACTTATGCCAATCTTGAAAGAACGTGGTATTTTCACTCGAAAAACAGGCGAAAGTGTTCTTGCCTATGGTATGTGGGGAGAATTGGGCCCCGTTATCGCTATGGCACTTTTGCTCTCTACCCGCGCCCCATGGATCACGGTAATTATCTTATTTACCTTTATCGCTCTTGCGGTACTCGTTGCGGTTTTAGGTCAAAGAGCAGCAAAAGCAGAACATCAAATATTTCTGGTTCTTTCTCGAGGACGCAATACTACTTCGCAAACATTCGTGCGCGTGACCATGTTCCTGCTCGTTGGACTTGTAGCAGTTTCAGCAATTTTTGACTTCGATATTGTTTTAGGCTCCTTTGCTA
>URVA01000049.1 GCA_900551155.1 uncultured Eggerthella sp.
TCCGATCTTTTGTCTCCTCATCGCTTACTCTGTTTGGATCGTTAACGCAGCAGACTAGATGAAATCCTTCGTTTAGTTCAGAGATGGGTAGTGTTTTGTAGTTTGGGAATGGGATGTCTCGAACTGTGTCAAGCACGATCGCTACTGTGCTTTTGTTGCAGCTTACCAAAGAAGCAGCACCTATTTCGTCATCGAAACTTTCTCGGACATCAAGATTATATTCTTTAAACAGGCCTTTTAAGAATTCGTGCAGTATGCAGGAGCTTCTATATGAAGCAACATTGAAATTAACGAGCTCTTTTAACGAAATAGAGTTTCTACTTGCAAAAATACTATTTTCATTTACGGCAGCAACAAGATTAAATATCTTTATTGGAACAAATTCGAATTCATTAGTGTATATGCTTCTAGAACAAAAGACTACATCGTATAAGCCCTTACTTAATCCAGCTAACGCTTCGTAGGTATTTTTCTGATAAACATCAAATCCAATGTCGGAATTATTTTGCTTAAACGACCTTATTATTGTGGGGATAAATTCTCGTTCGACGGAATTCACTGCGGCAATCTTAATTATTTTTTTACCGCCATTCCTGTATTTCTTTGTGCACTCTACAGCTTCATCTAAACTTCGAAGCGAATTGGTTAGGTAGGAATTAAATTCTAAACCGCATTTAGTTAGGCGGACGTTCCTTCCTTCTCTCTTGAACAGGGAAACATTCAGTTCTTTTTCTAGGCGAGAAATTGAATTTGATAAAGCGGATTGAGAAATATCAAGCATTTTTGCGGTTTTGCCATAATGTTCTGTTTCTGCAAGTTTGTTAAAGTACTTCAATTGTAAAAGGTTCATTCTTGCATGCCGCCTTTGAGCTGGATTTATTTGAACTATCTTTAAAGTTAGCACAAAAATATAGCGGCGGGATTTCCGCCGCTATAAAACATGTTTGCTATTTAGTTTTTAACGAAGAAATTATTTTACTACGACATCATCGTTAATTTCTTCAAGGGTTCTATTTCTTGTTTCGATACCGCAAATAGCAATAATGATCGCAAATACTACCATGCAAGTACCAACAAACATGTATACAGAAACTACTCCTGATGTCTGCAAAAAGAATGCCACAATTGTTGGTGTAGAAATGGAGGCAATTCGGCCGCAAGCGTTTGCAAATCCTGAACCTCTGGTTCGAATTTGAGTTGGAAATACTTCGCCCAAATATACTGAGCAAGCCAAAAGTGAGTAGTAGTAAGTGATGGTGCATAGAATAAATCCAGAAACCATAATTACTAGAACATCGGTTTGCAATGACCAAATGTATCCAGCTACTGCCAGCAAAAGTAAGCAGACCACCATTCCTACTTTACGAGGATGCTTGTTGCCAAACATTGAAAGAAGGAATATACCAAAAGGTGCACCCATCAACATAATGAAAGTAATGAACGTCGAGTACTGAGCATCCATTCCCTGCATTACGAAAATTGTTGGAGTCCAAGTGGTAATCGTATAAACAATTACATTCATAGCCATTAAGCCAGCAGCTGCGGTTACTGTTCTTCTGATCATGCGCTTTGAAAAAAGAGCAGTATAAGGAAGCTGCACTGGTTCTTTGTCGAGCTCTGCCTGAATTTTTGCAATTTCTTCGGTGGATATTTCAGGAAGCGTAATACCTTTATCGGTAAAACTTTTTTCTGCGGCGGAAACAATGGCGTCTGCTTCGTCGTTTCTGCCTCTAGAAGCCAGCCAACGTGGAGATTCAGGAAGGAACTTAAAGATCAAGACCCAAACAATAATACCCAAAATGGTGATTCCGAAGAAAATAGTACGCCAGCCAAATGCTGGAATAACAAGCATAGTTAAAGCAGCACCCAGTGGTGGCGAGAAGTTTGCAATCAACCCAATATAGCCCGAGTATTTACCACGTTTTTGGGGCGGAATGTATTCACCAAAAGGACCATAACCGCAAGGAATAAATGCCCCAAGACCAATACCCATCAAACCGCGGCATGCAATAAGAACTACCATGCTGGGAGAAAATGCTGCAAGAAATGTTGCGCCAATAAAGATGGCAATAAAAGTCAGCAATGCCTTACGACGACCTAGGTGGTCGCCTACAACACCAGAGATTAAAGCACCAATAAAATAGCCAGTCATTGTGATCGTCTGGAACCAGCTATTTAACTCGACAGTTGACCAACCATCTTCTAGCAGCGCAGCAATAAGGCCACCGCCAATATACATGTCTAAATTGTCAAGGAACATTGCTCCGCCAAACAACCAAAGCAATTTCCAATGCCAGCTACCAATTGGCAATCGATCTAAACGTGCGCCAATGCCATGAAGCGTTTTCTTCATCTGGGCAATATCGGCATCTTCTAATCGATTTGCACGTGAGTTGATTTCTGCTTCTGTAGCCATAAACACCCCTTCCTAATTTTTACCCCAAATAATTGGAAGCACTTTCGTTTCTCCAATACATTTTCAATCTTAGGAAGCAATGCGTTATCAGGTCTAATAGGCTTTATTTGGAGGAATGAGGGCTAAGAAAAATATGATTTCAAATAAGTGATTAGTTTTCGTCGGTCTACAGGCGATACATCACATTTAGGTAATGTATCCAGTAATTCAATATGGCATGAATTAAGTTTATTAATAAGGATAGCGTGGTAATCCTCATAAATGTTTGTGCCTAGCGCTTTTGTCTATCAAATAGCTGCTTTCCCAATAAGGGCAATGTGGCTTCTATCGGCAAGTGATCCAAAGCTTTCGCTAAGCCAAATTCGCGATTCTCCTTGACCAAGGACTAATGGCATTCGGTTATGAATGGGTGCCATAAAAGCGTTTGGCTCGGTTGTCACGATTGAGAACTTATCGTTTTCGTATATTCCTGCTAACAGAAAAGCTTTGACGCCATCGTAGGTAATGCGGTAGAGCTTATGGATGGGCTTGCCTGTTTTGGAGCTGTATTCAATATCGGTGTTGTGTCGTTCATAGAAAGCATGAACAGGGATTAAACAGCGGCCTTGTTGAATGGCTTTTGCCCACAGGCCCGTACCTGTTTCGAATTGAAGTAGTGCAGTTTCCAGACGTGTATTGAAATAGAGTTTGCGATTGTCGTCTATCCTAAAACCCCAGTGTGCTGTTTGTACCTGTAGCTTTCCATTGGCATTGGGAAGAAATATAGGTACAGATGATCCAGGAAAGGCATCTTGTATTCCTGTTTCGAGTGTTTCATTGGGAATATGGGCACTGCCAGTTTCGAGAAGCTGATCCAATGTCATTTGAGCTTCAGGTATGGAAAACGGAGTAAAACGCTGGCACATAGTTGGTTGATCCAATCAGTGTTTTGAACTGAGATACGGATTTTCGGACATTTGAGATGCTGGCAATAAATACCTTGCTTCAAATGTCGCAATTGCATCAATGTCGATTCAACTACACATGACTATATACCGAAGAAGTATTAATTTCCTCGGCTTTCATTGGCAAATTTGAAATTTGTTATTTTGAGGGTTGCTGCAAAAGAAAGCTGAACTAGTGCAAAATAATCACTGGTTCAGTTGGTTGTGTGATTTATTACATGCGCGAGCTAAGAAATAGCTTCTTAAAACAAGATGTTACACTGGTTGTAAAACGGGTGTAAGGTATTTGCGCAATTGAAGGGAATGTTATGTATTGTAGGTATTGCGGACAGCAGATAGACCCTTCTCCATTTTGCCCTCATTGCGGGAAGCCTACAGCGGTATCTGTAAAATCCAATACAGAGTCTGCGGTATCTTCGAAGCCCACTGGGTCTTCAGATTCTGTGGGTTCTGAACCTACGGTGTCTCAGTCTGTGGTATCCGAATCTGCGTCGACCGAGTCCGTAGCGTCAAACTCTTCGTCGTCGGAAACTGTTACACCTTCGTTGAGCACCAGAAAGCATCCTTCATCCAAATTGATTGCTCTTATTGTTGCAATAGCAGTAGTGATACTTGGTGGTGCTGGTTTTGCGTTTGCGTATTTTGTTGTTCCCCAAATGAATACTGCCAATCAGCCTTCGCAAGAACAGCAGGCGATTTCCGAAGAGCAGCCTGTTGTTATCGAAAATGAAACTAAATTGGAAACACAGTCAGAACCGCAGCCAGCGCCAGAACCAGAACCCATAACGTATTCCTATTCCTATGAAAGCGTTGATGTTTCAATAATGGGTGATCCTGTATATAGCGAAGGTGAGCGCTCTACGGCAACTTGGACGTATCCTCAGCTTGAATCCTCTCGCTCAAGTGAAGCGGTTGACTACGTGAACAAGACTATTAAAGATGTATTCTTGAACGACGCTTCGCTCATGGAATCTCAAGATGCAGACAATTACACTCGCATAAATGATGGAATAACCATCATGAGTCGCCAAGCAACGGTAACCTACTTACAAGATGGTGTTGTATGCATCTATATAGAAGAATACGCCACCGAACATGGTATGCATGGCGGCACTCAAAGCGATACGATTATTTACGATCTGGATGCCAATACTCCACTTACGGCTGCTCAGGTATGCAATATGGATGAATATGATTTCGCTGATGAAGCGCGCGCTGCTGTTCGAGACTATATAAACGCTGAAGGAAGCGACATTTATACTGCCGAAGAAGCTGTGGAGGGTTGCGTGCCGGGAAGCACGTATTACCTTACCAATGAAGGGGCTGTGCTTACGACGCCCGATTACGGCTTGGGAAGCTATGCCTACGGCAGGCGCACTATAGTTATTGTTCCGTTTGATTCGGACTATCATCGTGGTGAGGCGCTCGATAACTAGCTGCGATATTTGGAGATTTTGAGCTAGATCATGCAAACAAAAAGTCAACGTCTGAATTGTCGACTGTTGCTAAAGGATTCTCAACAAAACCCCAGAAGCTTCTTATATATTTCTTCGTCAGAATCTAGAAATACGTTAAACACAACGGTTGGAGCAGGGTTGTGCGAATTGTCAGATGCACATGCTGCTTCGTGCTGATCCAGCCATTCGCGAACAGTATCAACGGCAACTTTGGCAGCTTCTTCGGCAGGGAAGCCGAATACTCCTGTACTAATACAACAAAATGCAATGGACTTATCACCTGCTATAACGGCGGCATCTAAACAGCTCCGATAGCTTGATGCAAGTTGTTCTTTAAGTTCATCGTTGACTTCGCCATTCGCAATAGGGCCTACGGTATGAATGACATGTTTAGCAGGTAAGTTGTAGGCGGGAGTTACTTTCGCTTGCCCTGTGGGTTCTTCGCACCCCTGCTCAATCATAATCCGCGCACATTCGTAGCGAAGTTGTATACCTGCAAAAGTGTGAATAGCGTTGTCAATGCAGTAGTGAAGGGGAGCCCAACATCCCGTCATGCCAGAATTTGCAGCGTTTACTATGGCGTCGGTTGCAAGAGTGGTAATGTCACCTTTCCAGAAGCGAAGTCGTGAATCAAGTGGTGAAACGTCGGTATCTTCTGCATCGGTAATGCCCGCTTCTTTAATAAGGCCCTGCAGTAATTCATCTTGCGCGGCAAGCAAATCTTTATCTGCACGCCACGGTTCACGGACATTTACCAACGCGCGGAACGCCAGCCAAAGCTGTGTGGTGCTTGCGGAATCAAGATGGTCTCGATCAGGAACAATATCGAGCAGCGCCTGGGTGATATAGCCGCCGTTATCAAGACGCTCTTTCATAAGGCGTTTTACTAAATAAAGACAAAGAGCATGCTTGCGCGATTCATCCATGATCGATCCTTTCGAAGAGTTTTGTTTATTGTATGTGCCTAACATGCTGTTGAAGGTGACATTTCTGCCGAAATTCAATCGTGCCCATATTCGGCGATCTGGGGATTAGTAATCTAAAATGCGAGTAAAATAGTAACAATTAAGAGACAGAAGTCAGAAGTCGGGCAAAAATCTTATGAATTGTCGGATAAAGAGCCTAGGTTTATAAAAATTCGACTGCGTATAGCAAGTGATCGCAATATATAACGACCATCTGCAAAAGTGCGCATTTGAGGTGGCGATACCTATGGCAACAAAACGACAAGGAAAACCATCGAAGGTAGTTGCAATGTCGCTCGCGCTGTTACTTTCAAGTCAAGCTGTGGTGCCTTATGCATATGCCTCTGAGCAAGAACAAGGAAGCGATCAGATTGAGCCAGCGGCGCTTTCGGCGGCTTCTGAGAAGACTGCATCTGAAAAGGGCACTTCTGAAAAGCCAGCTGAAGACAAAACAACCTATGCTGTCGATATAGAGTCGGCAAACACTGAATCGGCTAATGCTAAATCATCAAGCATGGAATCGGCGGGTGCAGAGTCGGCGGACAAGTCTATCCCCGAAACGGCAAAGATTAGCGAAACCCCTGCAAGTTCTGATACTAGCGAAGCGACTGATACTGCTGCGGCATCTAGCGCTTCCGCAGAACCTAAAGTAACCGCAGTATCTGAAGAAAACTCGACCTCTGGAGCAGATGCGGTGCCTAGCGCATCTGCAGCACCCAAAGCATTTTCGACATTTAGTGCACCTGCGGCATCCACGACGCCAGATACCACTGCTGCGGCAGAATCTGGCGCTAACGCAAGCGACGATGAACTCGCTTCATTCGTGACCCCTCCTAAGTTGGCAACAATTGACAACCGTGAGCACTACATCACTATCAATTTGTTCGACTATCCTGATGGTGACGATAGAAGCGGTGTAAATCACTACACGGACTATTATTTTCGCAATCCTCTGCGCTTTAATCATTGGATGAGTAACTATACTGGCGGAAAAGTGGTTCAGGGTATTGTAAAGGCACGTTTAGGTGAAGATGGCTATCCAATCCTAAATTCCAGTGACGAACGCAGTATGGCGTACTTGTTTGATCCGAACAAGGAAGAAGAAGGCAAGAAGATATATGCCGATCTTTCTCATCTGCTCTCAGAAAGTGAAGATGGCACTATTTCCTTTAATAGCGACAAGCATTATGCCTGGTATCCCCTACAAACTGGCGGCGGCGATTTTATAGTTTACGATGGCACGTATACGGTAAGAGGGGAAAGTGGAGCTCAGATTCCTGTAGGCTTCGTTCCTTTTAACTCTTACGATGAAAACAATCAGATTATTTCACCAGATGGACCTTTTGATCATCATTTCGGACTCACGCTAAGCACTAATTTCAAAATGCCAAAAGATGCTGTGGTTAATGACAAAGATATAGTGTTCGATTTTACCGGCGATGACGATGTCTGGGTGTTTATTGATGGTGTTTTGGTGCTCGATATGGGCGGCGTTCATGGTAAACGATCAGGCGCAATTAACTTTAAAACAGGCGAAGTAACTGTTGATAATGTAGCGTCCTCTGTTCCTGGCAGGCCCGCTTCTATCGACACAATTGGACCAGTCTCTACGATTGCCGACATTTTTGCAAAGCAGGGTTTAACCTTCGACAATTCAGAAAATTCGAAACATTCACTTTCGCTATTTTATGTTGAACGTGGAGGACACGAATCGAATCTGAGCATGAAATTTAATCTGCCAACAGTTGCCGAGCATGAACCAGATCCCGATCCTTTACCAGATCCGAACACTGATCCCGACCCTGACCCAACTACGGACCCCGATCCTGCGCCAGATCCAAATACTGATCCTGATCCGCAACCAACCCCCGATCCTGACCCCGTGCCTAGTCCCGATCCGAATCCTGGTAACAATACAAGCACAGCAACAGTAACTGAAACACAAAATAATCAGGTGAAGGCAAAGCAGACTTCTTCTGAGAGCAATAAGGAAAAGGCCTTGCCAAAAACGGCCGACATCAGCAATTTTGGCGTCCTTGCAGGACTTGGCGCTTTGGCTATACTGGGCGGATTTGGAGTGTATGTTGCACGAAAGAAGTTAGGAAGAAAATAACGGCCAGTAAACAAAAAGAGCTTAATTACTGTTAAATATCGGTCACTGCATATTGGTTACTGCTTGATAACTCTGCTATCGGTCAAGCCAATAACGGTTATCGGCTGGGCCTATAACCAGTATTTAGATTTACGAATTATCACCTTTGTTCAAAACCAGGTAGGATTAATAACCGTCACATCACGTGGCGGTTATTTTTTTGAAGCGCCGAAAGGAGGACTTGTGAGCTGTTTAGCAAAAGAGCTATTGCGAAGCTGCAATAGTTTCAATGAACGAATGCGAATGCATCGAATGCGCAAGTCGGGCGCTTGTTCTTTGAGGTAAGTTTGTTCTAGGGCCGTCTCTTTAGAGTCGTATCAAATAAAATCGCCAACGACAAACTTCACTGTTCGCTGTGGTTTAATTCGGCAGAGCTGCTAGATAGTATGCAGCATCTGGTTGCAGCGAGATTCTTATTCCAAAAAAACTTTAGTTACAGCACGTGCAAACGTAGCGGTTTTAGTAGTAGTCGCACGCACGTTAATTATGAAAGGAAAAATCAATGACGAAGGTAATCCCCCAAAAACTTCTTGCCATTGTTGCAGTAGCAGTAGCGTTATGCGCAGCACTTGCGCTTACAGGATGTAGTGGCGGTTCAACTGATTCTGCTTCTGAGGATTCTAGCGACAAGACTATTAAGGTGGCAGCAGTGCCCACCCCTCATGCAGAAATCTTGAACGACGTAGTTAAGCCGCTTCTGGAAGAAGAGGGTTACACCTTAGAGGTAACCGAATTTACCGACTATGTTCAGCCTAATACAGCAACTGAGGATGGCGAGGTGGATGCAAATTACTTCCAGCATGGCCCTTACTTGGAAAACTTCAACGCTGAACGCGGCACTCATTTAGTAAGCGTAACAGCTGTTCATTATGAGCCTTTGGCAATTTATCCTGGCAAGGTAAGCTCTTTGGATGATTTGCAGGATGGCGCAACGGTTGCTGTTCCTAACGATCCTACTAATGAAGCTCGCGCACTTTTGCTTCTTCAGCAGGAAGGACTTATTACGCTGGCTGATGGCGTAGGCGTAAATGCAACCATCAATGATATTGTGGACAACCCAAAGAATCTTCAGCTTGAAGAACTTGAAGCAGCCGTAGTGCCTACCGTATTGGCTGACGTAGATGTTGCCTGCATTAACGCAAACTATGCTATTGAAGCTGGTCTTACCGTAAATGATGATGCTTTAGCAGTTGAAAGCGCTGATGGCGATGCGGCAAAAACCTACGCAAACCTGCTGGTGGTAAAGGAAGGTAACGAAAACAACGAAGGCATTCAGGCACTGGCAAAAGCTCTGAATTCCGATGAAGTTCGTGACTACATTAACGACAATTACCAAGGATCCGTACTGCCAGTATTCTAAGTAGCCAAAAAGACAGCTTGGAAGGCCGTCCGAAGGGCGGCCTTCTTTGACGTAGAATAGTGCAAAACTAAAAAGTATGTTTAAAACTGTGCTTAATAAAGAGATGTATATAAAGGAGGAACCCCAACATGATTAATGTTGAAGAGCTGCGAAATGCTCCCGTTGCTATTTTAGGTGGCGGTGCCGTGGGTAAAACATGTGGTGCTGACTGCGCTTTAGCTGGTCAGGAAGTTCGCATTTGCGA
>URVA01000050.1 GCA_900551155.1 uncultured Eggerthella sp.
ACCGTCTTCAACTCGAACGCAACCTTTCGGTACCGCAACCGACCCTAAAGTGCGAAACATTCGCACTACATTATTATTCTCATTTTGTTGTATTGGATAATGATTGGCTATAAAAGAAGCTTTTACGAAACGAGCAGGGGAAGAATAATCACCTGGAATTCCTTGCATTCCCCCACCAGATCCAAAAGGAATAAGGTTGGCATCTGCCCAATTTTTTGATGAGGGATCGTTTATGTTGAGTGATATATAATTTCGTAAATTTTGACGATGCCATCCAAATTCGGGCTCATTAGTTAAGACTTGTACATCGTTTTCCCAAATCTTTAAGCCATCTTCCAAGCATTCAACAACAATACATTCCTTAGCGTCGGAAATAATCCAGTGAAGCTTGGCTACAGGCAACTGTTCATTGAGCGGTTTTCCCACAATAACCACTCGATTAAGTACTTCTTTGAGTGTTTTTACCGATGCAAAGTTTCGTGCCACCCAAAACGGGAATTCATAAGCCGCGACATAATAAGACTCAGCTTTTGACGCTTCTGCTTCTTTAACATCCATATACGCCGTACTTTGTGAAAAATTCAATCCTGCGACAGCAAGGCCCATCTCGTTAGCGCAATCAAAGTACAAGGGTATTTTTTCTTGAATAATGCCGACACCTATTACCGTATAACTAGGATGATCTAGAATCTCAGAATAATTAGTCGAAGTTGAACAGCTTTCCGCCGTCGAATGATTATCTGATGTCGGATGACTCTTAAAACTCGAAGAGTCATGAAAGATCGGAGGGTTCTCAAAAGCACTTGCAACACTTGCTTCAGCGGGTGTTATCACAATCCGCTCTCCATAATCAGAGGTCCAATCTAAATTTCTACCAAAATATAAATAACCTTTAGTATCTACAAACCGAACTGCTGTACACATGCTTTCCCCTGACCATGTTCTTTTATTTAAACAACTATAGATTAGCTAGCACCCTAAGAAGACACTCCCTAAATCGGACACTGAAAGACAATCGTCACCTTATCCTCTTGAACGCAAATTTTAAATATGGCTCGTTGTCGCAATTCGATTCTTTTTGACAACTAGCTAACCAACAGTGGCAGCACTTCACCAAAAGGGCTAGACTGATCAACTAATCCCCTCAGCAAAAAAGGATGCGATTTTACTATGACCGAATGGCTAATCAGACATTTTGTTAAAGGATACGAATACCAAGACGACCCTAAGGTTCGCACTGCTTATGGACAGTTTGCTGGCATTGTTGGCATTATTTGCAATATTATGCTGTGCGCTGCTAAGGGTTTTATTGGGTTTTTAGCAGGTTCGGTATCCATCATTGCTGATGCATTGAACAACTTATCCGATGCTGCAAGTAATGTGATTAGCTTGCTCGGATTCAAGTTGGCAAGCAAGCCCGCTGACCCTGAACACCCCTACGGGCACGGCCGCTACGAATATCTTTCTGGCCTAGCAGTAGCGGTAATAATTGTCGTAATTGGTGTTGAACTTATTCAGTCCTCTGTTGATAAGGTACTTAACCCTACTCCAACTGAGTTCAATTTGGTTGTAGCTATTATCTTAATTCTGTCCATCTTAGTGAAACTTTGGATGGCAGTGTTTAACCGCACCGTAGGTAAGCGCATTTCTTCCACTACTCTTGAAGCAACCGCAATTGATTCACGCAACGACGTAATAGCAACAGCCGTTGTTTTGATTTGTGCCATTATCTCTAGCCAAACAGGAATCGATCTTGACGGTTGGGTTGGTATTGCTGTTGGTGTATTTATTGTTTATAGCGGCATTCAGCTTATGCGAGAAACCGTAAGCCCTCTGCTTGGCAAAGCGGCAGAACCTGAAGTAGTAGCCCATATCCAAAAGAAAATAATGAGTTACCCTGGCGTTTTAGGGACACATGATTTAATGGTTCACGATTATGGTCCTGGTCGTCAGTTTGCCAGCGCTCATGTAGAAATGGCTGCCGAAGCAGATCCGATGGAGAGCCATGATCTTATTGACAACATTGAGCAAGATTTTAAAAATGACGAAGGTCTAATTGTTACCCTGCATTATGATCCCATTGTTACCGATGACCCCGAAGTAAAGAATCTGCGTAACCAGATTAACGAACTGGTTAAGTCAATTGATCCGCAGCTATCTATTCATGACTTACGTACAGTGCCAGGCCCCACGCATACCAATGTTATTTTCGATTGCGTGAAACCTGCTGATTTTGCTCTATCGGACGATGAGCTAAAAGAACGTATTTCAGAATTGGTCGTTAAAAAACATCCCAAAGCTATTTGCAAGATAACTATCGACCAAAGCTATATCAGTGCGCACCAATAACTAAAGCACACAACAGCAAGCTAAGTGCGCCAATCATTTAAGCGCACGTCTGTAGCTAAACGAGCCAATAGCTATAGTGCACACCACTAACTAAGAAAGAAATTCCTTTAGCGATGAATGCAGGATATAGTCGGACTCTGCCTTCCAATCCTCATCACTAGCTTCAGTAAACAACACACCAAACGTGTTGTATTGCTTTGCGTTGAGTTGACGGCAAGCCAAAACCTTGGAAAACTTTCGCTGAACTGCTTCGTAATCAAATGAATACGTATCGGGAAGCGCCGTACCATCAGTGGAAAGCATAACCATGCTATAACGCTTGCCTGCTTTGTCGGCTAAAACATCATCCCAATTTGGCTGTTCGTTACGTAAATACATTTCATAGGTTTTGAAGCCATATGCAAAGTAAGACAGATCTGTGGTACACAATCCCGCAAAACGCATGGGGTTAAATTCGATGGGGGTTACTACCCCAGCTTCGTCTACACGAACCTCTACGTGCACAGGGAAATTCTTAAAGCCCAGCAATTCGTTGCTTTTAATCAAAAAGTCCTTCATTGCCTGCATAGTATCTTCGACTACCACCTTAGAGGTGTAATACAGACGATCAGATACATCCTCCGTACCAGCAAAATCATGTTTCAGAATATCAAGAATTATCGTTTCGCCCTGCTCATTAAAATACGCATCAATAGCGTATTCTTCACCATCCAAGTAGCTCTCTACCAAAAAGTTCGTATTGTTTACCACGGTAGCGCCATACTGTTCACTCCATGTATTGGAGTGTTCACGAATATCAGCGCAAGCTGCCTGCCAATCTTCTACGGAAAAAATAGGGTAAATTCCTAAGCTGAAAAATCCTGTTGAAGGCTTTAGAACTACGGGGAGAGTAAACGCTAAAGGATCAACCTCTGCTAACTGATCGACGCTGTATTCTTCGAAAACATAATCGGGAAATAGCGGCGCTAAGATACGGCGACATTCTGCCTTGTCCTTACAAAGAGTAATAGCACGTGCTGTTTCAGCATCACAATACTGCTTAACTTCATCAAGATACGCTTCAGAAAACGCAATAATGCGTTCGTTAGCTGCTTGAGAATTATCAACGATGTTAAGTTTCTTCCCTTCACTTGCATAGCGACGAGCAGAAACATTGTCGAAAATAGGTTCCTGAGTAGATTCTGCAAAAGCAAACACTTCAGGAGAAATATAAGTATCGTCAAGCACGAGCATGTGCAAATTCCTTTCTTCTATGTTGCGAGCAAACTACTAAGCGGGTATTACTATTGCGTTTTCCGCCACTTTGCGTGTTCCTCCACTTTGCGTGTTTCTCCACTTTGTGCGATTTAACACTAAGCGCATTCCACTACTTCGCGCGTTCCAATTTTACGCGAAAACTCAAAGCACGTGCCGTTGGCAGAGAATCAAATTGAATGACGTACGCGCGTTTTTCTCTATCGATATCCTGAATTTCACCTTTACCAAATACCGAATGAACCACCCTATCGCCCACATTGAATTCAGGCGCTGCAGACATATCAGCAATCCACTTATCCGTAAAACCATAGGCGCTGCGTGCCTGTTGCATTTGCACTTCGGTAGGAGGATTAGAAAACTCCAAAGTAGCTGGATCAATTTCCAGTAAAAAGCGAGAGGGATATCGCGGCATATTTTCATGTCCCGTACCTTCAGCTTCCGTTAGGTATAACCCATCCCGCGCTCGCGTGAGCGCCACAAATGCCAGTCTACGTTCTTCTTCCATTGCTTCAAATGTCATGGTTTTACGCGAAGGCAAAATACCTTCAGACATAGAGCATAAAAATACATGCGGAAACTCAAGACCTTTCGCCGAATGAATTGTCATTAAGCGAACCTTATCCTGAGCATCATCGAAAGCATCAAGATTAGATAACAACGCAATCTGAGATAAATACTGTTCTAGGGTTACTTCTTCACCGCAGGTAGTTTCAAATTCATAAATAGACTGCTTGAGTTCTGCTAAATTATCCAGGCGCTCCTGCCCACCTTCAGTGCGGAGCGTTTTTTCATAACCACTTTCATTAAGCAGCGCCGAAAGCACTTCAGAAACAGGTCTACCCTCATACGAATGACGAAATTCTTCTACAAGCGCAACAAATTCTTTCGCCTTCGTACCCTTGAATATTTCGTTTTCGATCGTAAGCTGAAGCGCTTCGTATAGTGAACAATCACGATTTTCTGCTTCTTCTCGTAAAAAAGTCATGCGACGCTTGCCCATATTACGCTTAGGAACATTTACCACACGAGCAAAAGAAAGGTCGTCTTGATAAGCAATCATGCGCAAGTATGAGAGTGCATCTTTAACTTCCTTTCGCCCAAAAAAAGGCACACCGCTATAAATAGTATGAGGAATGCGAGCTTTCAAAAATGCCTCTTCAATGGAGCGCGAAGCATAATGCGCACGATACAAAACAGCGATAGCCCGATACGGAACTCCTGCCTTATGAAGCGACTGCACTCCTTGCGCTATCCACTGCGCTTCTTCTGCAGAAGATTTAGCATGACGCCATACCGTAGGACCATGATCTTTTCTAACCGCAACCAAATCTTTCGGAATGCGTTCCTTGTTTTTCGCTATAAGCGAATTAGCCACATCAAGCACCTGCGGCACAGAACGATAATTTTCAAGCATCATAACGGTATGGGTGTCTTGAAAACGCTCGTCGAAATCAAGCAAGTAACGCACGTTTGCTCCGCGCCACGTATAGATAGTCTGATCAGGATCGCCCACTACAAAAAGATTCTTATGATACGCAGCAAGAACTTCCATGAGTTGATACTGAATGGCATCAATATCCTGAAATTCATCGACCATGATGTATTCCAACCGCTGTTGCCATTTCAGACGAATTTCTGGATTGCGTGCAAAAATATAGAGCACAAAAACAAGCAAATCGTTATAGTCCACCCCAAAGCATTTCTTCTCCTGGTAGAGATAACCATAAAAAATAATGTCATAAGGCTTTGTTGCTGCCCAATACTTTTTGTACAGCTCTTCCAAAGAAAGCGAAAGCATATCGCGATAGTATTCTGGCCGTTCAACAAGCTTTTGCATTTCAATCATGTCACGCGCTTGAGAAAACGTCATATTGCGCAAGGTGAGACCACGTTTTTCGTAAATTATCTGAAGCATGGCATCAATATCGCCGTTATCCAAAACAAGAAAGCTTTTTGGGTATTGAATTTCATGCCCATCTTCACGCAATACCGAAACACAAAAACCGTGAAATGTATTGATATAACCCGTATCGTTTCCACCCGTTAGTCGCTTGATACGATTGCGCATTTCATTTGCTGCTTTATTGGTAAAGGTAACGCAGAGAATATTTCCTGGAAGGATTCCTAGTTCATTTACCAAATAAGCAAAGCGTTCGGTTAGCGTACGCGTTTTGCCCGTACCCGCGCCAGCAATTACTCGTACATATCCTTCTGTGGTAGTAACTGCTTCAAGCTGTGCTGCATTTAAACGCTGGTGAAACGATGAGTTATCACTGGATAAGGTATCCAGTGCATCAAAGGCCACTAACCCTTGTTGGTTAGCGATTTCCGCTTGATGCATTTGATTGTCTGCAAATTCTTCCATGCAAAACCTAGTTACCAGTAGACGTTTTATATACAGAACAAGCCTATCATAAATCGTACATTTGTTCTATTATTTATGCAAGCTAATGAGCGGATGGCTGCCTACCTGATCGGAGGTAAGTCATGAATGATTTGATTCTAGTATTGGAATTACTTTGTTTAGTGCTGTTGTTACTTTTGACGCATAGGCTCATAAAGTAGCGCAGCCGCCCTACATGCTAAGGGACGGCTGTCTGCTTTGAAATGTTCCTAGCAGCCGACCCAGTGCCTTGGGTGACTGCTCGTTGGCTATTGTAACAAATGATACATAGTGTTTACGGTATATTTCGCAAGTTCCGTAATTACCAAAACCTCTTAATTACGACCATTCATTCTACGATAAACACTAACTCTTCTCGCCTCCACAAAACCCAACACTGCTCTGTTTCTTGTTTAACGGTTGTCGAGGTTTCGCATACTTTCGCGCCAGATTTCTTTTTCATTTCCCGCAAAGTGTTAGTTCACTGGTATTCTTTCCTATACTGCATTTTCAACAATTCGGCTTTGCCTTCGTACATAACAAACTCATGTTACGTAGGCATACTATGCAGCTTTTAAACCACTATTACTACCGTGAGGTTTTTTATGACTATCGGATACGAACAAACCTATCAGCTTCGCACGGGCGACTTTGATCGCTATGCTCATCTTCTTCCCTCTTCTATTTTGGATGTATTCCAAGATGTGGCAGGAGTTAATGCCGAACAGGTGCCAGGCATGACTTGGAAAGAGTTAACCGATGCTGGTTTGTTCTGGGTAGTCACGCGTATTAAATACGAAGTAATTGAAACGCCTCATCTTCACGAACAGGTAATTGCGCGCACCTGGCCGCTGGCTCCTACACGCCTAGGATTTCAGCGCGAATATACTATGCGCAAGCTTGATGGAACACCTTTAGTTAAGTGCAGCTCCGACTGGATTTTGATGGACTATAAAACTCGCAGCTTTGCTTCCGCTCGTGATTTCTATAACGGACCCCAGGATTTTTCTGAAGAAAAAGTATTCGAAAAGAAGCTTCGCAAAATTAAAACCTTCGAACCTGAAGACACTGGTGAAACTTTCCAGGTCCACTTTGTTGACATCGATATCAATGGACATGTCAACAACTCGAAATACCCCAATTTCGTAATGAACTCGTTAGATCTTAGCGAAGACGAAACTATTAAAACGTTTCAAATTGACTATCGTCACGAACTGCGCGCAGGCAGTACTGTGCGCATACATTCAAAACGCGAAGGAAACGTTATAACTTCTATGGGTATTTCTACTGAAGGCGATACCGCTGGCGAATGTATGTTTGCCACCCAAATTGAGCTGGCTTAATTCAGCCGCCTACTAATCTTGCATTGTTGCTTTTTCGTCCTCAAGCTTGTAAGCAAGCATCTTTGCTACGAATACCAGAGCGATTCCAATAACAGAAATTGCACCCGCTACCGTAAATGCAGGAACATAGGTACCAAGCGTTTCCACCGTTGATGCCGCAACCATAGGACCAATAAACGAAGCTACAGTGTAGCCAGGATAAACAAACGAATAGTTCTGACCAAAGTTCGCAGACCCAAATGCATCACCCACGATTGCAGGAACAATCGACATAGTTCCGCCAAAGCATGCACCCACGACACTAACAGCCAGCAAGAAGGTAACAAACGTTGTAGCGTGACCAAGCAAGAGCACCATAACCACAGCGTTTATCACCAATGAAATAATAAGCGCATTGTAGCGACCAATTGCATCGGATATAAAGCCAAAGCCAAATCGTCCTAAGAAGCTACCAAAAGCCATAACACTTACCATGATGGCACCTTCAGAAGCAGTAAGGTGAGCTAACTCCTGGCCAATATCAGAAGCGTGACCCGTAACCATCAAACCACTGGTTGAGGAAACCATAAGCGCAGCAAACAGTACATAGAACAAAGGTTGCTTTACCATTTGCGTTGAGCTGAAAGGAACTTCGCGGTGACCAGAAAGTTTCTCAATTTCTTTTGTGGTTCGCTTTGTGTGAGCAGCCTCTAAACCAACGTTGTCGTCCTGGATTCTTACCGCGCCACTAGCGGTTGCATTCGCTGCCGCACTTACTGGAATATCGTCTTCAGCTGTTGCATCTTTTTCACTCCAGCCTTTAGGTGTCCATCCAGCAGGAGGAACATACAAAAGCCAAGAGAATACCAAATACACCACAAGCCATACCGCGCCAACGATATGAAATGCTGTTGATACATCAAATGTTTCAATAAGCCAGTTGCCCGCTGGTGCAAAAATCATTGGTCCGAGCCCGATAGCACCAATGCAAACACCATTAGCAAGACCACGCTTATCAGGGAACCATTTAGTCACAACCGCAACAATGGTGTTATACAGCATGCCGTTACCAGCACCTGCAAAGCCACTATAAAACAGATACAGCATGGGCAAGTTATCTGCAAAGCCCGAGCAGAACCAACCCAAACCAAACAACACACCCGCGCCTAAAACAATGAATCGCGGTTGGGTGTGACGCTGAAGCCAACCAGCTAGCATGCTCGAAAAACACGATGCAAGCAGGAAAAGCGAATAGATCATGGACACTTCGGATGTCGTAAAGCCGAATTCTTCCATGAGAGGTTTATTGAAAATACTCCACATATAGATAGCACCCGTACCTAGTGCAGTAAAAGCACCTGCAGCAAGAATGGCTTCACGTGGAAGATTTGTTGTTGTTCCCCTTGCCATAATCCCCTCCTTGCCGTGCGACTAAAAGCAACCTCAAATGGCCGACTATCACACCGCAAACTGATGTAGCAGAGAAGCTATATTCCCTAAGTCCTTATATCCCCACATAAGAACTTCTCTTATTGTAGGTCTGCTTATTCCCACAATTCGCAAAAATTGAGTAGATTTATATGCTTAAACGATTTTGAAAAGTTATAACAATTAGAAACCCAAGTTATAGTCCTAGGTCATCGCTATGTTCTAGTTTCATTGAAGCTCGCCTGACGGTTACAATATCAACAAGCAATCACGAAACGAAAGGAACCGTCATGATTGTTACTACCACCCAATCTATTGAGGGATACAAGATCACGGGTTATTACGGCATTGTTTTTGGCGAAGTTATTACAGGCATCAATATTTTTAAGGACTTTGGTGCAGGTATTCGCAACATCGTTGGTGGTCGCAGCCAAGGATACGAAGATGAGCTGATGTCTGCTCGCACTGAAGCATTACAAGAGCTCGAGCAGCGCGCTGCCGAGATGGGTGCCCATGCTGTTGTTGGTGTTGATATGGACTACGAAGTACTCGGACAAGGCAACATGCTTATGGTTACCGCATCAGGCACTGCAGTAACCGTAGAAGCAGTTTAGCTAACTTTTACAGTGCATTTGTCTACAGGTGATGGAAAATGTTCATCCCCTGTTTTGTTAATAAAGAAGCACTCGTTATTGGCATTTTAACAGCAGAAATAGGGGCATC
>URVA01000051.1 GCA_900551155.1 uncultured Eggerthella sp.
CCCACAAACGCCGTTAATAGAATCCAGAATATAGCCACAGGCATAATTTCTCGAAGCCTTCGCATACGTAAAACATGGCGTGCCTGAGAATTAACATCTAAGTCTGAGTCGTCGAAGGAAAGGGCTCTCATAAGATCTAAATCGCGTGCTATATGACGCACTTCACGACTAACGTCATCTTTAGCGTTAAGCAAGTTATTGCGAACTTCATCGATAGTTTTCTGGATGTCTTCTCGAGGATGCTCATGAATTCGATCAGCGCGAATGGCGCCTTCTTTAATGATTTCAGATATACGATTCAAGAAAGCATCTATGCTTCCCCCTACCGTATTTTTGGTTGGAATTTGAAAAAACTTATACTGC
This sequence comes from uncultured Eggerthella sp., assembly GCA_900551155.1. Taxonomy (GTDB): domain Bacteria; phylum Actinomycetota; class Coriobacteriia; order Coriobacteriales; family Eggerthellaceae; genus Anaerotardibacter. The sequence goes on from URVA01000051.1 coordinate 364, forward strand.
TTCAAAGACCCAATAGAAATTCTTGCGCGAGAAGAAAACTTGGTAAGAAAATCGTACAGCACAAAAACGAACGCAACATCAACAAAGTTGAAGCCATGTGCGAGCCCAACGTTCTCCAAAGCAAGCTGTGTTTTGTCATACACAAAAAAGTAAATACCCAAACCAAACAATACCGTTCGTACTGCCAAATTGATGCAGTACTTTTTAAACATCCACGTGGCGCGACGGGGCTGACTATGCTGAACTTGACTCACCATGCAAGTCATTATAGCCGCCCTGCTAACAATGCCCCCACTAACAATTTAGTAAGAAAAAACGAAACGCCCATGCAATATGAGCGTTTGTGTAGGTAATTGCTATTTTAAATATTGGCACGGGAGCGATTAGCTCATCCCGCCTTATAAGAAGATATCCTATGCTTCAAAGAGTGGCGTTGAGTAGTAGCGCTCACCTGTATCAGAAAGCACCGTCACTACCGTTTTGCCAGGACCTAGCTTACGTGCTAAGCGAAGAGCTCCCGCAACATCGCTTCCCGAAGAAATACCGCAAAGCAGCCCTTCTTCACGAGCCAAACGTTGCGCTGTTTCGAGTGCCTCTTCATCAGAAACAACCGTGATGGCATCGTAGATGTTTTGATTCAGATTATCAGGAATAAGACCATCCCCAATACCCATTTGAATATGGGTACCAATTTCGCCACCCGATAAAATAGCGGCATGCTCAGGCTCAACTGCCCAAATTTCTATGTCGGGATTATTGGCCTTGAGTGCTTCACCAATACCAGAAATGGTGCCACCCGTGCCAATACCACAACAAAATCCATCAATAGGACCCTCGACATCAGTCAAGATTTCTTGAGCGGTATAACGCTTATGAACCGCAGGATTATCAGGATTAGAAAACTGTTGAGGAATATATATGCGTGGATCGTTTTTTGCCATTTCAAGCGCCGTCTGCATGCACTGATCAATACATGCACCAATATTGCCTTCGTCATGAATAAGAATTACTTCTGCGCCATATGCTTGGCAAAGTTTACGACGTTCTTCGCTAACGCTATCAGGCATAATGATGCGTACCGTATAACCACGAACAGCGCCCACAAGCGATAAACCGATACCCTGATTGCCACTGGTAGGTTCTACGATAATAGTGTCAGGCTTAATATCGCCCCGAAGTTCTGCTTCGCGAATCATGTTGTAGGCAGTACGTGTCTTAATAGATCCACCGATATTTACTGCTTCATATTTCACCAACACATCTGCCATAGTGTCGTCGACGATGCGATTTAATTTAATAAGCGGTGTATGTCCCAGCGCTTCAAGAACGTTGTTGTATACCACTGAGTATTCCTCCTTTTGTAACCGATCTATTGTAGCGCTTTTAAAAGTGAAGAACCTAAAAGATAGCGTGTTATTTCAATCTGTTTAAAGGTAAACAATGTACGGAAAATCACCGCAATGCATGCAGGGATGTGCAACTCTTACTTTTTAGAGAGGAATCTTTCTTGATGACTGCTTCCATTATTTAGCTACAATACAAAATCGAAACTTATCCCAGAACCTTTCGCTCGACAAGGACTATCAATGATTAATATCCTTTTTGTGTGCCACGGCAATATATGCAGATCCCCTATGGCTGAATTCGTCATGAAAGAGTACGTCTGCCAAGCAGGTCTTGAAGATAAGATTCATGTGGAATCCGCAGCCATGCATCGAGACGAACTGGGAAGCGATATTCATTGGGGCACCCGCGAAATACTGGATAGCTATCACATTCCCCACGCACCACGACAAGCACATCTCGCGAAAAAAGTAGACTATGATCGCTTTGACTATATTATCGGCATGGACCGCTACAACATGCGCGATATGCTGCGCCTGTTCAGTAATGATCCAAATCACAAATGTAGCCTGCTTATGGATTGGGTAGGTACCTCACGCGATGTAGCAGATCCTTGGTATACAGGAGATTTCGACACCACCTACAATGATGTTGATGCAGGATGCATCGCATTACTAGAACACCTCAAGCAAAGCTTATCTATTTAAATCTCTTATCCCTTTGTAAGCATCTCGACAAGCCTGACGAACCTTGCGTATTTAGCTTGGTCCTTGACTTGGTCCCTCTTTATAATGAAAGAAACAATTCGAAAGAGTGCAAAGGCGTTTTAGGGAGCAGGCCATGTATAGCCCATTCCGCAACGAACAAGGCCAACCGAAAGATTTAGCTGACGTTACCTATGAAGATCTGTCGCAGCTAGCAGATCTAGAAGAGGGCTATGTTCTTGAGTTCAAACGAACCTGGAACGAAAACGTTCGAAAGAAGATTCCTAAAATAATTGCGTCATTTGCAAATTCTCGTGGTGGATGGCTCGTTATTGGTATCGCCGATGACGATAAGTCCGTCTGCCCCATCCCTCGTATTTCGGCAGATTTTTCGCAAATCTTTGGAGAATTATGCCGTCATCACGTATCCCCTACCCCCCGCTTTGATGCTCGTTTTATTGTCGATCCTGCCAATGAAAAACAAGGTGTTGTGGTAGTACAAGTCCATGAAGGAGACTTTCCTCCCTATGTAGCCGATGGCGTTGTAGAAATTCGCGAAGGTTCCACTTCGGGTCCCGCACTGGGTTCTGCCTTGGTAGAACTCTATGGAAAAGCAACCAAACGCACCCAAGAAATTCGTGAATTTTGTCAGCGCACCATCTGGTATCCAGGAGACGACAGAGGAATTTATTTGCCTGACGGCTCCCCACAAAATGCCCATGCTCCTTTCGTGAACACCAAGCAACATCGCTCATCTGTTGCGATTAATACTACCCCCAACCAGCGTTCGGTACCTATCCCGCTGTTCAGCCTTTATTTCTTCCGTATGGGAAGCCGTGCTAACCAAAGCATTTCTCGCAGCGCCATAGACACCCATGTAAACGCTATGCGCAGCGCCTTTGCTCAGCAGGCAATGGAGTGCCATGTGCAACATGCCCATGACTCTCTTATTCTTCGCGCCTCCATTGCAATACCTGGAGGTCCTGCTCATTCCGCTATCGAGCTTTTCCCCGACGAATCAATCAAACTCACCGTTCCTGCAATCATGCTTGAGCTTGATGCCTACGAAAAAGCGGTCAACGAATTAAAACAAGATGGCATCGAAATTGTATCGGGTGCGCGTTTTATTGGAGCAACCCGCACCTTAAAGCGCGTTACGCGCATGGCATCAATACTTGATCGCTACATACGCGAACGCGGTATTTCTTGGACCAGCTACGCTGTTGCCTACGAATTGGAAAACATGGAAGGCGTCATGTTGTGGTCTGCAAAAGAAACGTATCGCACCTATATTCGCAAACATGGTCTTCTTTTCTGTGGAACCACCGATGGAAGAAGCCGTATTCGTTATTTAGACGATGGTGAGCACAATTCTTTCCGTGCGCGCCAGTTTGCAGGAAGCCATTTCTTTGAAGCATGCGGGCTTCCTTTGGGATCGCCTGATCCTGAAGACAATACATTAGTGGACGCACTCTTAAGAAACGGTAAACCTTACCAAGCAGGATGAAAGCCTACGTACAGAATCAAAAGCAAAACAAGGAATATCAGGTTATAGCACGTAAATGTCTTTAGATATTCACCACGCTTTACCAGACCTTCTGTGGTAATGAGCTTAAACGAAATAATACTAGCCATGGAAGCAATAAGAGTACCTAATCCGCCAAGATTAGTGCCAATAATGAGCGCTTGCCACTGATCAGTAAAACCTGAAAGCAACAAAGCGGCAGGAACATTGCTAATTACCTGACTTAATACCACTGAAGCCAACACTGGTGCCGCACCAACCAGCTGTGACACCAATTCATGAATTAAAGGGATCCGCCCCATGTTCCCCACAAAAACAAATAGTGCTATGAAGGTAAGAAGAAGCCCGTAATCAATACGTGCCAAAATTTTTCTATCAATAAGAAGCACGACCACAAGCACCGCAATGCCAGCAATATATACATCCACTATATTCACTACCGCACAGATACACATGACAAACAACACCGCATATACTCCTGCACAAAAGCATTTTCTAAAGGGAAGATTTCTGCGCGAAAGAAGCAGACACATCTTGCCAGTATTATTTGCCGTGATTGGTTGCGATGATAGTTTTTGATTCTTTTGCTCTGCTCGCTTCTTTTTCCCTGTACCACCCAAGCTTTTAGAATCTTTCTTGCGAAAAAGAGCTACAAGAAAAACGAGCAAGAGCGCCGCCGAAAAGATTGTATACGGCGCCATTACCTGCACAAAGGAATATATATCCATTCCCGATGTCTGAAAGAGATACAGGTTTTGCGGGTTGCCCATAGGGAGAAGCATACTACCGAGATTTGCCGCAATAGTCATCAGGGCAACAATAGGACCCATATAACTATCCATTGCCGCCTTATGCATAACCACAATCGCAAACGGGACAAAGGTAATAAGCGCAACATCGTTAGTAATAAACATGGAACAGAAAAACGTAAGCAGGATTAGTGCAGTTGCAATCATTGCCTTGGAGCGCATTCGCGCAACCACCCATTCACCCAGAATGCGAATAACGCCTAAAAAGCGCAAACCTGCTACAACCGTCATTAGACTAAAAAGCAATACCAATGTATGCCAATCGATATAGGCTGCATAATTGGCATCAGGCGGCACCAAAAGACAAGATATCAGAGCAACAACAATAGAAATCACAAGCACTGAATCACGTGCGAGTATTGCTCGTATTTTTTCCATTATTCCCATAATGATGGCTGAAGTTCTTGCTATTCTGACTTGGTTAACACATAACAGAAATGAATTCGCGGATTACGAGAAAAATCTTCAGGTATGGTTTGAGCGGTAATATTTTCTATCGCTAAACCTAAATTACTTACCGCTTGTTCGTCTAACTTAAAGCTTCGTAAATTTCCCGAAAAAACAATAGTGCCACCCGAAGCAACAAGACTAACGACCTTACTCAGTAGCTTTACGTGATCACGCTGAATATCCCAGGTGCGCTTGCCCATGGTCTTGGAGTTAGAAAACGTTGGCGGATCCAAAAAGACCACGTCATACGTATCGGTAACATGGGCAGCATTGGCAGCTCCCGCCGAACCCATCATTGCGGCGTCTCCCTGAACTTGCTGTTTGGCCTGGTTTTCCACCCAGGAAAGTACGTCAGCTCGAATAAAACGATGCTCTTGCCCTGTAAAACCAGCACGTTGCATGTTACGACGAGCCCAATCAAGGTAGGTTTGGCTCATATCCACTGTAGTGGTTTGTGAAGCACCCTGTGCTGCAGCATGAAGCGTTGCTACTCCTGTATAGGCAAATAAGTTCAAGAAGCGTTTCCCTTGTGACATTTTGCCTACTAAAGAACGAGTAATGCGATGGTCTAAAAATAAACCAGTATCCAAATATCCCGACAAGTCCACCTCAATAGGCAAACCATCTTCTTCAACAATAATCGAATACGACTGATGAGATTCTTTTCGATACTGAGAGCCCCCTCTATCTTGGCGGCGAACACGCGTAAAGAGACGATCATCTGGCACTTCAAAGAGCGCTTGCGCAACCGCGCAAGCATCATTGAAGCGGCGAGCAGCCTTTTGAGGATCGACTTCTTTTGGCGCTTGATATTCGCTTACCAATACATGGACTATCTGCGTTCCCTTTTCTTCAAAAACATCAACTGACACCGCATAATCGGGAAGATCGGCATCATATACACGATATGCATGAATGTTGTTCTTAGTAGCCCATTTTCTTCGTGCTTTAATCATCTTACGTAAACGAGCAGCAAATTGTTCTGCATGACCTGAAGAAACGGTAACGGCAACTTCTCTACCATCAAGCGTTACCACACTAAGCGTTTCTTTACATGAAGCACCAAGCTGATAATCGCGCAAAACAGCTTCGATCGCTCCGTTGTATACCGAAAGGCTGCGTTGCGTATCATAGCCAAGCGATGAGTCGATCAAATTATCAGGAGAGATAATACACATCCTCCAAGTCTCTGAAAGGCAATCGAGACCCTTAGATAGCTCAGAATAAAACGCATCAAGACTATCTCGTAAAAGACGAACACCATAGGGAGGATTGCATGCTATAAAGCCCGAGGCTTGCGTGTCGATTCCGAATCGCTTCAATGTATCGGAAAGCTCAGAGACATTTGCGCAATCAAACTGAACAACATCAGCCAACCCCGCCCGACGAGCATTGCCCTTTGCGATTTCTATTGCACGAGAATCTATATCGGAGCCCACCATACAAGGAGCACTCTTTAGTCCTGCCTCAAAACGATCATCAGCATCCGCCAACAAAGCATCAAATGCCTCCGCATCGAAATCAGCATTTCCCTCAAACCCCCAATAATCACGTGAGAGTCCTGGTGCGCGATCGGTTGCCATCATTGCTGCTTCAAGCACGAGCGTACCGCTACCACATGTGGGATCAACAAAAGCAGGTGCATCAAGAATAGATTGACCTTTGCGCTTTGCTTCAGCACGACGAAGAGCTGGAGAAGCAAGGTGATCCCAACCGCCCCATACCAGCATGCCTGCTGCAAGTGCTTCTTTGAGAGGAGCTTCTACCGTTTCGCCCTGTTCACGATATCCACGCCTATGAAGTGATTCACCTGCATAATCAATCGAAATAGTTGCTTTCTTATTGTGAATAGAAACCCAGAGAGGAACATCGGCACGACGCGGCGCCACATCGGGACGAAACCCGCGTTGTGCGCGTAAAGAATCACATACCGCATCTTTTACCTTAAGGGCACTAAATTGCGAATTGCGAAGGGCCTCATTTCCCCCACGTGCCGCAACAGAAATAGTTGCACGAGGACCAATAAGATTTACCCAGGGCAGGGCTTTTACTCCCTGATAAAGTTCTTCTGCACTTACAGCGCTCACGCGTCCTACTACTCGTAGTACACGCGAAGCAATGCGCGACCACAAACAGACACGATATCCATCAGTTTTAGTGCCGAAAAATGCAACACCACCTTTTAAGGGACGAACACGCTGTGCACGCAAGCGCTTTAATTCATCAGCTAAAAGCTGCTCGAATCCCTTAGGACACGTTGCAAAATATTCAATCGTTTCACTCATACCAAGCCTATTCATTCAGTATGACGGAATTACACCAAATCTTATCTCGTTGGAAACAACAACGAGAAAGCAGCTGATGAGTGCCTTAGACCCAACAGACGAAGGGAATTACCTTCGCACAACGTCTGTGCTCGGAGGGTGTAAGGTGCCATCAGCTGCTTTCACCGTGTCATTTGCATTTAATACAAACTTGCGGCGGCCAACAAGCCGCCGCAATGCCTAATCTTCCAAGTAATCCTTCAGCTTTTGAGAACGTGAAGGGTGACGAAGCTTTGCCAACGTCTTAGATTCAATCTGACGAATACGCTCACGCGTTACGCCAAATTCTCGACCAACCTCTTCTAAGGTACGAGGATGACCATCTTCCAGACCAAAACGCAACGAGATAACTTTGCGCTCACGTTCTGCCAAGCCCTCCAGCGTCTTTGCAAGCTGTTCTTGCAACATGCTGAAGCTTGCTGCATCAGGAGGAACAACCGCCGCATCGTCTTCGATAAAGTCACCCAGCTGAGAATCTTCCTCTTCGCCAATTGGAGTTTCCAAAGAAACTGGTTCCTGGGAAATCTTTTGAATTTCACGAACACGCTCTGGCGTTAAGCCCATTTCCTCAGCAATCTCTTCAGGAGTAGGTTCGCGTCCAAGTGTTTGCAAGAGCTGACGCTGAATACGTACCAACTTGTTAATGGTTTCTACCATGTGTACTGGAATACGAATAGTACGAGCCTGGTCCGCAATAGCACGAGTAATGGCCTGACGAATCCACCATGTTGCATAAGTTGAAAATTTAAATCCCTTAGTATAATCAAATTTCTCGACTGCTTTGATTAAACCCATGTTACCTTCTTGAATCAAATCTAAAAATAACATTCCTCTTCCAACATATCTTTTAGCAATCGATACAACTAAACGTAAGTTAGCAGCAGCGAGTTCCTTTTTTGCGTCTTCATCTCCTTCTAAAATCTTTTTAGCAAGGTCTATCTCCTCATCATGAGTAAGCAGTTCAACGCGTCCAATCTCTTTTAAATACATTTTAACTGGATCATTGATCTTGACATTACTTCCTAATTGATTTTGATCTAATTCCGCATCAGCATCAGCAACTTGATACATATGAATCGTATCACCTGTCATCATATCGAAATCACCAGCAAAATCTAAATCTGGAGTATCACCATCTAATCCTAAATCATCATCTAGTCCTAAATCATCATCTAATTCAGCAGGTACACCAGCTAATAATACTTCGTCTTCTACATCTAAATCATCTAATCCATCATCAGAAATAACAATATCATTATTTCCAATAAATTCTAATAGTTCCTCTGCAAGATCATCATTTAAATCATATGTAGATAAATAATTATCAATTTGATCTTGTGTTAATACACCATCTTCTTTTTTAGCATCATTTAAAACAATTTGCTTTAAATCATCAAATGATACTGCAGTTACATTTTTCTTTTTCTTCATATATTACTCCTTGTCTTTTAATGCTATGATTTCTTTTAATATTTGCGCCTTTTGTTTAGGATCAAAAGTATCTGCCAATGCTTTTGTTAATTCTTCTTTTTTTACCATTACAGTTTTTTCTTTAATTGTTTCAATATAATCATCAATGGCTTTAGTATCTTTTAACTTAGGTAATCCTAATTGCGATATCTCAATTATATTTTGAA
>URVA01000052.1 GCA_900551155.1 uncultured Eggerthella sp.
TTCTGAGGCACGCCGAGCTTGGCGCCCAGCGGGTGATCCTTCTTGAAGAACAGATAGTAGCGAATCCACGCGCCCAGCTGGTGACGGTTGTCAGCCTGCGGCAGCCACGTCTTGTAGTCCGTGACCTGGTAGCGGGTGCCGCCATCCGGCGCGGACTTCACGAAGAAGGCCATGATCACGCGGACGATGCAGTTGATGAACAGGATGAAACCGCAGAACACGTGCACGCCGCGGGCGATGCCCATGAACTCAGGCCAGAACGGGAAGTGGATGCTGAAGCCCGTGATGATCAGGAGGATCATCGCAACAAGGTTGATCCAGTGCGTGATGACGAAGGGCATCGGATGCGCTTCGCGGTAATGTGCCAAGTGCGCCATGTTACTTCACCCCCCAAGGGCTCGTGACGGTCTCGAAGCTCTTGCCCGTCGCCGGCTCGGTGATGTGCACCGCGCAGGCCGTGCAGGGGTCGAAGCTGTGCACCGTGCGCAGCGCGTTGATCGGCTTCTCGATGTCGCCCACCGGGTTGCCGATAAGCGCCTGCTCCATCGGGCCGTGCTCGCCGCTCTCGTTGATGGGAGCGAGGTTCCACGTCGTCGGGATGATGATCTGATAACCCTCGATCTTGCCGTCCTTGATGCTCTCGGAGTGGTAGAGCGCGCCGCGCGGAGCCTCCCAGAAGCCCGTGCCGTCGCCAGTCAAGGTAGAAGGTGAACGGAAGTATTCGCTGTCGCCACCCTTAACTGCCTCAATAAGTTCGTCAACCCAATCGCACATAAGGTTTGCGATGTAGAGAGATTCAACCTGACGAGCAGCAACACGACCAAGCGTGGACTGCAACTGAGGAATGGTGAGGTTCAGATCCTTGCACAAACCATCAAGCGTAGTCTTGATGAACTCGTTGCCACGCAGATATGCAGCCAATACACGAGAGAATGGACCAGCTTCCATGCACTTACCATCGTAGCTAGGTGCCTTAGACCAGGTGTAGCGCTCAGCGATTTCGCCAAACTCATGACCGTTCTCTTCGAAGAGCGTGCCTTCCTTGTAGTATTCAGTGAATTCTGGCTCGGTAACGCCTTCACGAGGATTGAGATCAGAATCACCAACATACCAGGAGTGACCAACATATTCCTTGATAAGGTCTTCGTTAACCTCAGAAAGGTTAAGGTTTTCATCGATAACACCAGAAGGCAGATAACGATCAGCCATTTCGAAGGATGGACGCTCGAATACGCCCCAAGCAACATAGCGACCGCAACCCTTACCAAACTCAAGAGCTGGCAAGTAGTAGGGAGCGATTGCCTTGGTGTCAGGAATCATGGTTGCAGCTATCCAGTCACGTACTTCGTGAACGAGTGACCACAGGTCGTCAAGCTTTTCTTCGGTAGGTACGAAAGAAGTACCGCCAGGAACAAGCGTCATTACGTGAGGCATCTTACCGCCAAGCAAACCGCAAATTTCGGATGCCTTAGACTGCATGGTCAAAGCCTCAATATAGTGAGCAGTGCAGATAAGATCGAGTTCTGCAGGAAGCTTGAACTCGGTATCCTTAGCACCATTCTTCCACCAGTTGCCAGAGAAGATGGACATCTGACCATTTTCAGCAAACTTGGTAAGGCGCTGTGCCAATGCCTTCAAGTCGGACTGGCAAGAAGTGCCTGCCTCTTCAACCAAATCATATGCATCAGCAATGTTTGCCTTCAATGCATTGAGTGGGTTTACATAGTCAAGAGCAGCCAAGGTGTAGAACCACAGAATGTGGCTGTGCAAGAACTGACCGCCCTCGATGAGGTTACGAATAATACGTGCATTGTTAGGAATTTCGATGCCGTATGCCTTTTCAGCTGCGATAGAAGAAGCATGTGCATGAGATACAGGGCAAACACCGCAAATACGCTGAACAATATGAGCAGCGTCTTCAGGGGTGCGGTCCTGAACTACCAATTCCATGCCGCGGAAACAACCGCCAGACATCCAAGCATCAGTAACAACGCCGTTTTCTACTTCCATCTCTACGCGGAGATGGCCCTCAATACGGGTAATCGGGTCGATAACTGAACGAGTCATTGTTTACTTGCCTCCCTTCAGAACATCTTCGTCATACTGACCGATGGCCTGATCAGGATGCTTTGCGTCCCATTCACGTACCTTCTCGAAGTCAGCGCCACCGCTGGTGCGGCCAGTCTTCTTCATGCCGAAGCCATGGATAACAAGTGCTGCTGCTACAACACCAGTCAGCGTCCAAGCGATAGCTTCAGGCTGAATGGTCATGCCACCAATGCGCAGGTCGCGGAAACGAGCGCGGAATGGCGTGTTGGTTTCAACCCAGTTCTCACCAGGATCGTTTGGATTAGCAGTGCAGCAACCGATGCAAGGACCGCCTGATGCAACGCACCAAGAACGACGATGGTTCCAACGAACGATACCGCAGTTTGCCTTGGTCTGAGGACCACGACAACCCATAGGATACAGGCAGTAATTCATTGCCTCTTCCTTGGTACCGAATGCATAAACGAATTCACCATTCTCGAAGTGACCACGACGTTCGCAGTTGTCATGAATGGTCTGGTTGAACATAACGGTTGGCTTGTTTTCGCCGTTGAGTTCAGGAAGCTGACCCATAAGAACTGCATCAACCAAAACAGCTTCAAGCCATTCAGGATTTGCTGGGCAGCCTGGGATATTGATAACGGGGGTGTCAATTCCCGACTTGCGCAGGAACTGCTGAACACCAAGTGCTCCTGATGAGTTTGGATTAGCACCCATCCAACCACCATTTACTGCGCAGGAACCCAAAGCTACTACAGCGTTTGCATTCTCTGCTGCATGAATAAGATGTTCAGTGCCGGGCTCATTGGCAACGCGCAATGCTTCACCGTTCCAGCCCTCCAAAACCGCACCTTCGTAGATGAGGATGTAATTCCCCGCCTCGATCGTCTGTGCCTTGGCCTCTTCCATTGACCAACCTGCAGCAGCAGAAAGGGTTTCGCAGTAGTTAAGCGAAATCATTTCCAACACTACGGTTGCTGGATCAGGGGCGTCAACCTGTGCGAAAGATTCCGTACAACCGGTGCAAGAAGCGCCTTCGATCCAAATTACGGGATACAAAGCACCTGATTCTGCGCCGATAACGGAGTTCTCGATCGCCTGAGCAACACGAGGAGCAGCGAGCTCAGACAAGCCTGCTGCAACGGCGAGCGAGCCGCAGAGCTTCATGAAGCTACGACGAGACACGCCACGCGCCTCCAGCTTGCTCAAAAACTCTGGACTGATTGCCTCTGTTACCATGTGCACACCTCCTTAAGGGTGTATTGTCCTATAAAACCTCTGTATACATTTTCGTGGATTTCTTCTCAAAAAAGATCGACTAACTGTGTGAATATCAGGTTATTCCCGTCAGCGGTATGAAAATGTTACCCGTTATATTGGTAGTAACACACATTTCCTTCACATTTGATTATTTAGTCAAATGCTCATGCCGAGAAGGTCAATCTGTTGGTACAAAAATTCGTTTTTGTTACCTATTTTTTTGAGAATATTCCATCGTTTGAACATTATTTTGAATTAGTTCATTAGCAAATGGTTATTTTCTTAAATTTGTCCAGTTTTGAATCTGAAGCACTTCCTAGGCATACTTCCTTACCTGCCTGCCTAAAACCTCAGCACCCTGTCGATATCGATTTAGCGAAGTAAACGAAGTAAACAATCTCCTAGAAACAATTCTGGAGTATTATTATCAAAATTTGTAAGAAAGGAACAGTATGACTCAGGCAACAACTATTGCTTATTTAGGCCCCGTTGGAACATATTCGCACGAAGCAGCGCGCTTGTTTGCAAAGCGCATGGGATGCGAAGATGTCGAGCTAATCGAATGCCCTTCTTTTAACGAAGTCCACGAAGCAGTAGATCGCGGAAAAGCCGAGTTTGGTGTTATGCCTATCGAAAATTCTCTTGAAGGCGTAGTAACTGCCACCCTTGATACCCTTGCCTTCAAAGGTGGCGTATCGATTATGGGTTCTGCTGTTCTTGATATTCATCACTGTCTTGTACTGCATCCCGATGCAAAAGTTGAAGACATTAAAACAGTTGTTAGCCATCCTCAAGGACTGGCTCAATGCCGCCGCTACCTGAACAATCGCTTCCCTACCCTTGCACGCATAGCTGCATCCTCTACCGCCGAAGGTGCTCGCGAAGCGTCCAAAGATAAAACAGTAGCAGGTATTTCTTCTGAATTTGCAGCTGAATTGTTCAACGGCAAAATTCAAGAACGCGATATCGAAGATCACTACGGCAATCAAACCCGCTTTGCTCTTATCGCACGACAGGGACACGAACCAGTTTTGCACAGCGAGCATATGAAAACTTCCTTGGCTCTTTCCCTTAATGCCGACAAACCTGGCTCTTTGCTCATGATCCTCTCGGAGCTTAACTACGCAAATGTCAACTTGACCATGATTCAATCACGCCCGACCAAACAAGGCCTTGGTGATTACTTGTTCTTTGTTGATTTGGAAGGGACGCCTGAAAATCCCGCTATTAAAACAGCACTTGATTGCTTACGCTTAAAGCTACGTGAGGTAAAAGTACTTGGCAGCTATCCTGCAGAATAACGATTTTCGACAACTATCCTGCAAATAAAAATGCTCAGAACTGTCCTGCAGGATTTCACCTGATTTAATTCAACGCAATGCCTGCAACAAAATAAGGAGCTTTTAAAAGCTCCTTATTTTTTATCCTGCAAACTTTTCGAGAAACCCAAGCATCATAATACAAACGACAATTGTCTACGAAGCGCTGTACACCGTGTTTTCGCCAGTGCCTTGCGCACTGAAAAACCCTTCACGAACCAAATCATCTGCGATAGAGCGGACGAGTTCAGGATCAAGTTCTCCCCTTCCATGAGCTCGTTCGAATTCTGATAGCGCAGCACACGCATCAGAAAAACCTACTTCCTGTTGCGCCAGCACAATACGTACAAGCTCGGCACGTTTTTGCCTACGAGAACCCTCAAATTTCGACTGCTGAGTATGATGACGCGAACGACGAGAAGGATTAGGCAAGACCGATTTTAAGTAAGCACCATAGTCCAACAGCGCGTAATACCAACCACGAGGATCATCAAGAGAACAGGTACGCTCAACAAGTGGTTCAATCTGCTTGTCGGAAATATCAATTTGCCCCGGGAAAAATTCATGGAGAAATACGGTACGCACGTTAGTTTCTAAATAAAGCGCAGGTTTTTGATACGCAAAGGCCATAATTCCACCAGCTGTAGCTTTCCCGATCCCAGGAAGTTCTTGTAGGGCATCACTCGTAGCGGGAAGAGTGCCTTTATAACGATCGGCACACAACTCAGCACAGCGTTTTAAAGCAAGGGCACGGCGGTTATATCCCAACCCTTGCCATGACTCAAGAACGGTTGCAGTATCCGCACTTGCCAGAGCATCAATAGTAGGAAACAAGTTAAGAAATCGGCTCCAATACTTTTCTACCCGAGCCACTTGAGTTTGCTGCAACATAACTTCCGAGACAAGCACAGCATACGGATCATCAATGCCTCTCCAAGGCAAATCGCGATACAAACGCTTACCTTCATTCCATATTTTAGATACGAAAGCGCGTTCCTGTTCGGTCATATCGCTATCATTTACCCCGCAAATAAGGGAAACCATTGACTAGCATTCTTTCTTTGAAGTTGAGGTGGTCGAAGACCCATCAAGGGCAAGTGCTGCCTGGATAGCAGGATGTTGTTCGCCTTGCTCGAATAAATCTTTGAGAGAAATAGAAGAGTAGAGATTCTTAATAAGCACATCTGCTGCACGCCATACCGCATTAAAGGCACATGACGCTTTATGGCAACAAACATAAGAACAGTCGGTACATTCGGCAACCGAAAGCGTTTCCCCGCTAACGCTAACTAACACATCGTATACCGTAACCTGCGCAGGATCACAGTTAAGGACAAGGCCCCCATGCACACCACGAATAGTGCGCAAGAGGCCCGCTTTCACTAATTCATGCTGAATGCTGCGCGCAAAAGAGTAAGGAATTTGTTCCTGCTCCGCAACTTCAGCAATAGATACATACGACTCACCATTTTTATAAGCGGCACGGATGATACGGCACGCGTAGTCGCAGCGGCGCGTGATGCTCATCGGTTACTCCTCCAACAGATCATCAAGGTTCGAAAGCTCGTTCTTGAAGCTTTCCACTGCCAAATCTTCCATCCGTTGATATTCGTCGGAATCCAAAGGTTGGAAATTAGACAAACGCATGAAAATATCGCCTGTCTCTACCGCGCAGAACGTATTGCGTGCAACACTTTGTCGATAGGCTTCCTCTACCGCTTCGTTGGAAATTGCATAGATTTCAAAGCGCGAAAGAGTGCGCGAAAAATCTACCAATTGTCCAACATTCAAACCTCGCATAGAAGGATGCTGAGATTGTTCGCTGAGCCATATCTCTCGACGCTCCGCATCGTTTGGTAAATCGATATCCACAACGCGATGATTGCCAATAAGATCCCAGAAAAATGGATCAATATCATCTGGTTCCGATGCAGAAATCAAAACCGTAGCTTCTGGACTGGTTAGTGCCGTTTGAACAAGCGCCAAAGCTTCACGTGCACCACGGGAAAGCTGAATGCTTAAAAACGACTGCATGTCGTCTGGCGTTCCATCGAAAAACGGCAGATCCCATAGATCCAAATCCTCCAAAACTACCACCGTTGGAGAATCGAAGCCAGTACGTGATACGCCCGACAAACGCGCTTTAAAGTTAGGCGATGCCATAACACACAGCACCACCTGACCCATTGCATTACGGTCAAGACGCATACGAATAGCAGGAAGACCAAGCTCGCCAACCGTTGCAACCATAAAACAATTTGCATCTTCGCGAGAAGGACTGCGAAATACCAGAGTGCCTAGGCCAGGCATTCCTGGAAGTCCGTGACGGAAGTTAAGCATTTCCAAAAATTGCACGAATTCTGGATCGTTGTTCCTGCCGACACCAAGTTTATGCATGGATTCGATTGCTCTGTCGAATCCAACCAAATTTCGATAATCAAAATGCTGCTGAGCTACCTCTTGAGGCTCTTCTGAAGCGCCACCAAGCGCCATAGAAGAAAGCTGAGCAAAGGCAGCAGCCAAAGGAGAATCAGGCGGTACAACCGTTGAGGTTACCTCTATGCCATCAGAACCATTACCTGAAACAGCGTTATTCGAAGAGGCTTGTTCGTTATTTTTTCCTTTTGGTGCAGCAACCGCCGCCTTTTCTGATGCTTCTTCAGAATTGCGAGAACCCGCTTGGTTACGACCCGAAGATTCGGATTCCGCTTGGCTCGATGCTGCATTTTCCTTTGATGCGGGATTAAAGGAATCAGAAGATTTCTCGGAAACCTTATTCATTAAATCTTGAATAGACGTACCGAAGCTTGAGGAAAGGTTCGACTTTTTGCCAGAAATCCCTGTTTGCGCATCTGCATTGTCTTCAAAGCGGCAAAGCACATCATCTGTTGCATCTAACAAGTCTTGGCTAACCATATCAGCCACATCTTCGACTAAGTTGCGATCAAAGCCGTACTCTTCCAGCTTGTCAAAAGCAAGCTGCTGAAGCTCTTCAGCATGTGCTGCCATTTCCTCTGGAGTCCAGAAAGATTCAAGCTTTTCAAAAATATATTCTGCCAACGAACGCTGCTTTGCTCGAATCGCCAGATCCCATGCTTTGCTCATACCTTCAAGCACTGCCTCATTAGGAATACGATCTTCACGCAAAGCTCGTTCATATGCCGCCATATAAAGGTGAATACCAAGAACGATATCGCCCTCTTCCACCGCCGAAGCCGCACGCTGAAGATATGCCTGAGAAGAATTAGAACGCGCATTTTGATCCTGGAATGATGCGCCAAAGGAAGACTCTTCGTTCATCATCGTGCACCTCCTAACATTTTCAAATACTCTAAAATCATACGTTTCTTATCAAATGCAAAATAATGATAGTCTTTTACTCGCAGTTAATTGTAAAACAGGTACTTCTCCCATGTGTGAATTAACAATGATTTGTCAGTTATTTGTAGTGATTTAACAAGGAATGGTCACATCTTGGCAGAACCTAGCACGGATCTTTGCCGAACCCACTACAAATCTTGGCAAGACCTACCACGAAAGAATGTCCCAACCATTCTCTTTAGCAGTACGACGCAGCGGATTATCGGGCGTTACTGCACAAGGGCGCAAAGCTGCACGAAGCATAGCGCGATCAGAATGATGATCGCCGTAGGCATGAGTGATAACCCAATTTCCCTCGCCATATTTTTCATTGGCATATTCAGTAATACGTACAAGCTTTTCTTCGCCCTCGACGGGAAGTCCTTCAACTTGGCAGGTATAGCATCCCTGATCGTCAGTTGCCATACGGGTAGAGAACTGATGGGTAAAACCATGCTTTTTCATTGCTTGGCAAATAAGAGGTTCAAAGGTGGCAGAAACTACCCACACTTCACGACCACACGAGAGGTGATGTTGAATTTCTGCATCGGCCTTAGCGCGGAAAATCTTTTCAAGATGCTCGTCATAAAACGATTCGAGAAATTGATCTACTTCTTCTTTTGGCTTGCCTTCAAATGCAGAAAAAACCGCTCCGCGAACCCAGCTTTCATTCTGAGGAAGACGCAGTTTGTAACGCAGACCCCAAAAGATAATTTTGGTAAGCACGCGTTTTTTCAGCATCTTTTTTCGCTGAAGATAGCGAACAAGAATAACAGGAGAATTGCCTGAAATAGAAGTGCCATCAAAGTCAAAGACTGTAATTTCTACAGGCTTGTTTTGAACGGTTTCTTCCATTTCCCTCTTACCCCATCTTAAAAAGGTCGCAAAAAATACAAACCAATGTAAGCGATCATTTAAAAGTCATCAAAAACTATATCATCATACCAATTGGAATGTTTTCGATGAATGCATGCTATACAAATTTGTAACTATTCTAAAAACAAATGAAGCTCCCTGACGGGAGCTTCATGACAGTTCAAACTGGCGGGATGTACGGGACTCGAACCCGCGACCTCCGACGTGACAGGCCGG
>URVA01000053.1 GCA_900551155.1 uncultured Eggerthella sp.
CGGCAAACGAATATCCTGATGTAATACGCCAGTTGAAGGTAGGCTTAGGTTAAACGAATTGCTTAAGCAGGAGGATGCAATGGACTACATTATTCGCGAAGCTACAAGCGCCGATTGCCAGGCAGTTTATGATTTGGTTTGCGAAATGGAAGAAACAGAGCTTCCATTCAAAACTTTTCGTTGTATCTATTTTAAACAAGTAACAAATCCTCGTTATGAATGCTTGGTGTATGAAGAATCAGGCAAAGTTTTAGGCATGATTAATATTCGCTATGAAAATCAGCTTCACCATGCAGCATGTATAGCTGAAATTATGGAGTGTGCCGTGGATGCGTCGGTTCGCAGCAAGGGGATTGGCAAACTTTTACTAGGTGCAGCGTGCGATCACGCACGTAACTCGGGCTGTATCCAAATTGAAGTTGCTTGTAATCAACTTCGCGAAAAGGCGCATCACTTTTACGAGCGAGAAGGCATGAATAACTTCCACTTCAAATTCTCTAAGCAGCTAACGGGTAAAGTTGCTATGCAAAATGCGATTGGTCTTTAAAAAAGTTAAATTAAGCTAATTTAATAGTTCCCCTTGTCTAACTTTTGCGGTATACCTAAAAGAGTTAGCTCTGGTTAATTTATTGTGGGCGCAGTTTTATGAACTGTGCCTAATTGTTATGAGTTGATTAGGGCTGGTTAGGTATTCGCTTAGTTAAAGGAGAAAAAATGAATCCTGGATTTTTGGTCGGTGCTGGTTTTTTGCTTGGAAGTGTTGGACTTAAAGCTGCAACTAGCAAAAAAGCTAAAAAGATCTATGTAAAAGGCATCGTTCAGGGCATGCGTGCCAAAGAAGAAGTTGAAACTATGATCGATGAAGCTCGAGCTGAATTTGATGATCTTTTAGCTGAAGCTGGATACGTAAAAGAATTTGAAGAAGGCGAAGAAGCTGTTTCGGCGGATGACGCTGAAGCTAATACTGCTGAAGATAATGATGCCGAAGAGGCAGAATCCTCCGCTCAATCAGAGAAAAAGACCAAAGCAAAGAAAACAGCCACAGATGATGCTGTTAAACAGGTTGCTAAAGCGGTAAGTGCTGCTGCTAAAACTGCCACTGGCAAAGGTGCTGGTAAAGGTGGGCGTGGTCATGGGTATGGCCGTGCTGGAAAGTAGGACCAGTGAAGTTTGAAATAGTGCATGAGGTGCCTGGTCGTCTCCGCGTTTCTTTCGGAGGGAAACTACCTGAATCTCATGCATGTGTATTAGAGGAACATTTCGCTTCTATGGCTGCGGTGTCCAAATGCGTAGCATATCCTAAGGCAGGTTCTTTAGCGATAACCTACATGTTATCTTCTGAAGAGACCTTTGAACAAAATCGTGAATTGATTCTTCGTGAATTAGAGGAACTTGATCTTGTTTGTGCTGTTAAAGAATCAAGCACTGCACCACAACAAGCCTTGGTTCGTGCACCACGATTTCGACATTTGTTTGCTCGCTTAGCCAATATGGCTGTTGCTCATTACGGGCGTCGCATGATGCTGCCTCTACCGCTTAGGTTTATATGGACAATCTGGCGTGCAGTTCCTTTTGTGCGAGATGCTTTGGCAAGTTTGAAAGATCGCCGACTTGATGTTCCAGTGTTGGATGCGGCAGCTATTCTTATGGGATTAGCGCAAGGAAAACCTTCATCATCGGGAAGTACCATGTTTTTACTTAATGTTGGTGAAGTTTTGGAGAACTATACGCAGCAAAGAGCCGAAAGTGGTCTTATTCGATCATTTTTAGCTTTACCTGAAACGGTTCGTGTTGTTCGCGATGATATTGAATGCGAAGTTGAACTTTCTTCTTTGCAGGTTGGGGACCTCGTTGTTGTTCGCACAGGGCATCAAATTCCTGTTGACGGTACGGTTAGCTCAGGAGAGGCTGCGGTTAATCAGGCCTCACTAACGGGTGAATCGCTTCCTGTCGTGCGCAACCAAGGCGATACGGTGTATGCAGGTACCGTTGTTGAAGAAGGTGAGCTTTTTGTAGAGGTTTCAGGATCGCCAGAAGAAAGCAAGCTGCGTTCTATCGTAACCATGGTTGAGCAGTCTGAGCAGCTCAAATCAAGTGATCAACGTTATATTGAACGTATGGCAGATAAGCTGGTTCCATGGAATTTCTTGTTGGCAGTTCTTGTTGCAGTGACTACGCGCAATCTTCAGAAAACGTCAGCTGCATTAATGGTTGACTATTCTTGTGCGCTGCGTTTGTCGGGGTCTATTGCGGTTATGGCTGCTCAGCGTGAAGGCGCACAGGCGGGCTTTATGGTTAAGGGATCTAAATACTTCAATCATATGGCTCAGGCAGACACTATTGTATTCGACAAAACAGGTACTCTTACCCAGGCGGTTCCTTCGGTTCGAGACGTAGTTGCATATGACGGTTGGGATCGTGATGAGGTTCTTCGTTTGGCTGCGTGTTTGGAAGAACATTTTCCTCATCCTGTTGCACGAGCGGTTGTTAACAAAGCGCAGGAAGAAGGCTTAGAACATCGTGAACGTCATGCAGAAGTAGAATACGTGGTTGCTCATGGTATTGTTTCTGCTCTTGATGGAGCACGGGTCCTTATTGGGAGTGAACACTTCGTAATTGAGGACGAGCATATTCCTATTACTCATGAAGAGCTTGAAGAAATTCATAAGCACGCCGAAGGATCTTCACCATTGTTCCTTGCGGTTGATGGTGAGTTGAGGGGAGTAATCTATGTAGATGATCCTTTAAAAGATAACATCCATGAGGTGTTTGATCAGCTTCGTGAATTGGGCTTTAAACGCATTATTATGCTAACGGGCGATAATGAAAGAAGTGCGGCACGTATTGCTCGTATTGCAGGGGTCGATGAATATCAGGCGGAGTTATTGCCTGAAGATAAATGTAGGATTATTGACGAACTTCAAGCTGTTGGTAATAAGGTAGTTATGGTGGGTGATGGAGTTAATGATTCACCTGCTTTGTCGCGTGCTTATGTTAGTGTTGCGATGGGTGCAGGGAGTGCTATTGCACGCGAAGCGGCAGATATCGCACTTATCACGGACGATTTGGCTTCATTGGTTGACTTACGTAGATTGAGTCTTGGTCTAGAAAAGCGAATGAAGAGGGGTTATTTCTTTACGGTGGCATTTAATTCGTTACTTCTTGCGTTAGGTATATCAGGTACGGTTACGCCGCAAACTTCTTCAGTACTGCATAACACGGCAACGGTTGGAATATCGGCGGTTAATGCGCGACGCTATTTACCTCAGGGAACAGACACTGCTGGGTCAAATTAAGTGGACTAACTAACTCAGCTCGTCTTTCAATTTAAGCTACGTATAGCTCTTGAGGTTTCCTATTCCGAAAGTCAGAACAGGGAGGCAAAAGCCTCCCTGTTTTTGTGAGCAATGAGAAGTATGCGATAGGGTGCACCTGTTTATAAGCTTTGTGCAAGCTGCTCGCCTAGATGCAGACAGGCATCCGCCTCTTCATCTAAGGGATAATCTTTTGCGATAGTTGTCGCAATAACATTAAGACCTGCTTCGTTGGCCCGTTCTTTCCAGTAGTCCATCCATTCGCCATTATTCCAATCGTAAGATCCAAATAACGCAATAGGTTTATTGCCGAGCAACGGTTCAACGTCATCGTACATTGGAAGAAATTCCATATCTTCTAATTCTTCATCTCCCATGGCAGGGCAGCCAAATGCTATAGCATCGTATGAATCTATCTGATTTGTTGAAAAGGCAGAGCATTGGATAATCTCTGCAGTTGCGCCTGTTGATTCGACACCTTCTGCTATTAATTCTGCCATTGCTTCAGTGTTTCCAGTTCCGCTCCAATATACAATTGCTACTGAATTCATGTGCTTCTCCTTAAGAAATCGTAAATATGTTTACCAAGGCTAACTTATAAGAGACAAATATCCTCAGTCAAGAGTTTCTTGCTGAACGAGCTAAATGTTTAAGTGTTTAGCCTTTTATGAGTAGCTCGATATTCGCGGGGAGTATAGCCTGTTGCTCGGAGAAATGTTTCAGTAAAGCTCGAAGCACGTGAATAACCTACGAGCTGTCCAATATCGGATATATTAAGATTTGTGTGTATAAGTAAATCACAGGCTTGGGCAACTCTTTCTTCGCGTAAATACATTCCAAGGCTTGTGCCTGTTTCTTCTTGGAAAAGGGAGCATAGTTTTGATCTGCTTACATACAGATGTTTTGCCAAACTATCTAAGGTAATATGACGAGATAGATTGTTGGCAATGTAGGTTTTTGCTTCTTTTACAATTGCGCGATGTTCAGCAGGATATTGGGCTTTCAATGTTATTCGTGCTTTTATTGAATCTGCAATATCTTTCTCACTAATGTCGTAAGGCTTTCTTGATTGCGCTATCTTTTCTAGTTGGTTGGATGATTCAAGCTGAGAAATCTTTGGCATTAAAAGACTCAGTGCTTCAAGAACTTTTGCCCGAAAATAGAGTTCTGCACCAGGCTGAAGTGCTTGTTGGGGGTTAAAAACGCGTAGTAAGGAACGCAAACTATCAGGTAAAAGCTCTGGGGGAAGGCTGTCCATTCCTTCTTCTATATGTTCGAAGGTATGGGGGTATTGTGCTTTTAATTTACGAAAAAACTGAGGCGTATAACTTATGCTTACCGAATCGTAGGGAACGTTTGCTTTTAGCAAACAGGATATGTCTCCACCATTAGACGAAAACGTGCAGAGGTTTTCATATTTTTGAGGATGATTAACTTTAAGTAGCTCTTCGGATGATTCGATGGTTGCTTCAGAGGATGAAGCAATACAGCAATATTTATCTGGGTGTTCATCAAGTATTGTAGGTTCGCGAAGAACAAGATGATGGTAAGCGATAAGACAATCTCCTCCTAGAGAAGCCGCCCATAAAAAACCAGAGGCGATGTCATTATCAAGAGAACCATATACCCCACAGCGAATTGGCTTCATGTCGATGTGCAGCTGTTCAATTTGCGGCTCAATAAAAGTAAGTAGGGGAGCTGCTATATGTTTTGATAAGACACTCATAAGCTGTTGTTTCTGATTGCTGTTTCTACTAGTCCTGATCCGTTTAAGCTAGCTTAGGTATCTGTGGCAGTTAAGCTAAACGAATTTCTTTTTTGTATTGGATAACTTTCGAAAACGTCCATGTTTATTAATCAAGAGACTGTCTTCGTTAATTTGCATGGTAAGTTAACCAATTCTAACAATCAAGCTTCAATTGAGGGAATTCATTCAAGGTGATTCGATCAGGTGAATCCCATCAAGAGAAGCCGAAGGTGCTTACGTGTATAAAACAAAGGAGGTGGTCTAAGAAATGACGGAAAAGAAAAAGGAACAAGGCGCCATTTCTCAATTACTTGATTTTGCAGGGAGCAGAAAAAGCCTTACTTATCTTGGTTGTGCTCTTTCTGCAATTTCAATGCTGATCAGCTTTGTTCCGTATATCTGCATTTTCTTAGTAGCGCGTGACTTATTAGCTGTCGCACCAAATTGGAGTGCCGCAACATCAATTGCGCAGTATGGGTGGGCGGCTTTGATTTTTGCGATTCTTTCAATTCTGGTTTATTTTGTTGCGCTTATGTGTACTCATGTGGCGGCTTTCCGTTGTGCTGCCAACATACGCAAGCAAACAACCAAGCATTTGATGAATACTTCATTAGGTTATTTCGATAACCATGCTTCAGGTGCGCTTCGTCGTGTAGTGGATGGGTGTGCTTCAGAAACGGAAGGGCTGCTTGCTCACAAGCTGCCTGATACCGCTGGATCGATAGCTATGATCGTAGGCATGCTGGTCATTTTCTTTGTGTTTGACTGGCGCCTTGGTCTTGCATGTCTTATCCCTGTTGTCATTTCAATTTTGTGTATGGCATACATGATGAGCGGCCGCGGTATGGAATTCATGATGAAGTATCAAGATGCCCTGGTTCGCATGAACGAAACGGGTACGGAATATGTTCGCGGAATTCCTGTTGTAAAGGTCTTTCAACAAACCGTGTATTCGTTCAAGGCGTTTTATGACGCCATTCAGGATTTCAGCGCTATGGCGCAAGATTACGCGGTGAAATGGTGCCAGGTTCCGCAGTCACTTTCGCTCGCTGTTATTAATGGTGCGGTTGTGTTTGTTATTCCTGTCATACTGTTGTTGATTCCAGGTGAAACGAACGTGGCTACTTTTATTGCAAATGTTGCGTTTTATTCCATCTTTATGGCAATTATTCCAACCGCAATGACGCGCGTCATGTTTATGTCGGAAGCATTTCAGGTTGCGGCGGATTCTCTTCAGCGTGTTAAAGGTATTCTTGCTGCCCCCGAAATCAAAACGGCAGACACGTGCGAACAGCCAGTAGATGCGTCTATTGAGTTTGAAGATGTTACGTTTGCCTACGAAGGGGCAGAACGTAACGCGCTAGAAAAGGTGAGCTTCACGGTGCCTGCGGGTTCTACGGTGGCGTTAGTAGGGCCTTCGGGTGGTGGTAAATCTACTGCTGCAGCGTTGGTGCCACGTTTTTGGGATGTTAGTTCGGGCACCGTGCGCGTTGGTGGTGTGGACGTGCGCACTATTGATCCTCGCGTTTTGATGGAAAAGGTTGCGTTTGTCTTTCAGGCAAACCGTTTGTTCAAGCAAAGCATTTTGGAAAACGTCCGTGCTGCAAGACCCGACGCAACGCGGGAAGAGGTCATGGGTGCCTTGCATGCTGCGCAATGTGATGACATTTTGGCAAAGTGTCCTGATGGAATTGATACGGTCTATGGCACCAAGGGTGTTTATTTTTCAGGTGGCGAAATTCAGCGTTTGATGCTTGCGCGCGCCATTTTGAAGCAGGCAGATATTGTTGTTTTGGACGAGGCTACCGCGTTTGCCGATCCCGAAAATGAAGTGCTTATTCAAAAAGCATTTAGCGAACTGACACAAGGTCGTACTGTTCTTATGATTGCTCATCGCTTATCAACTGTTCGCAATGCCGACAAGATTGTTGTTCTTTCGGAAGGATCAATTGTGGAACAGGGCACTCACGATGAACTCCTTGTTCGTGACGGCTTCTACGCAAAAATGTGGACAGATTACGAACAGGCTGCATCATGGAAGATTGCGCGCAGTGAGGTTGCTGCAGAAAAGGCGGTGAGCTAAATGCTGAAAGAAAAATATGCGCTTACTGATGAAGGTGTGCGCAACGTAAAACTTGGCACGGTATGGACCGCTTTGGCAAATCTCATTATTTTCATGGGTATTGGCTTGTTGTATTTACTCATGGATGCTTTGGTAGCGGGGTATACCCAAGGGACTACGATGCCATCTCTTTTCGGCGGGCTACCCCAGCTGGCTTCAGTTGGTTTTACTGTTCCGTTTGTTGTTCTGCTGGTTGCGTTTTTCGTGCTGCTTTGCGTTGCAGAATACTTTGCCTACTACTACCAATATGGCGTTATTTATAACGAAAGTGGCAGGCAGCGTATTGGTTTGGCGGAACGTTTGCGCAAGTTGCCATTGTCGTTCTTTGGTAAGCGCGACCTAGCGGATTTGACGGAAACCATTATGGGCGATGTCAAAATTACCGAACACGCCTACAGTCATGTTCTTCCTGAACTCTATGGTGCTTACGTTACGCTTGGTATTGCGGCGGTTGGTTTGTTTATCTTCGATTGGCGTCTAGCATTGGCTGCACTTTGGAGTGTGCCTGTAGCGTTTGTGTTGTTATTTGCGAGCCGAAAGTTGTTAGCACCTCTTTCGCGTGCAACTCGTGAAAAGAACTTGCAGGTATCTGATGATATTCAAGAAGCGCTTGAGTGCGTCCGTGAAGTGCGTGCTACGAATCAAATTGAACGCTACCTTGAAGGCATCAACAACGATATTGATGCCTCTGAAAAACAAACCATCAAAGGAGAACTTTTAACGGGGATTTTTGTTAATGGTGCCCAGATTGTGCTTCGTCTAGGCATAGCAAGTACCATCATTGCTGGTGCCCTGTTTATTCTTGAGGGCAGTTGCTCGTTTATGGTGCTCTTTTGCTTCTTGCTGGTGGTATCTCGCATTTATGCGCCCTTCGATCAGGCGCTCATGCTTATAGCAGAGCTTTTCCATGCAAGGACGGCGGCTGCTCGAATGAAGTCTTTCTACGAAGAACCGTTGGCGACTGGTAGCGAAACATTCAATCCTCAGGGTTATTCGGTTGAGTTTAAGGATGTTTCTTTTGCCTATAACGAATCGGATGATGCGCCCGTTTTGAGCAACGTAAGTTTTACGGCACGAGAAGGAGAAGTAACTGCTTTGGTTGGCCCTTCAGGTTCAGGGAAGTCTACCTGTTCAAAGTTAGCTGCTCGTTTCTGGGATCCAAGTTCTGGTTCTGTTTTGGTGGGTGGCGTAAATGTTGCCGACGTGGATCCGGAAGTGCTGTTGCGTGACTATGCTGTGGTATTCCAGGATGTATTACTCTTTGATGACACGGTAATGAATAACATTCGCTTGGGTAGGCGCGATGCAACCGATGAAGAGGTGTTGGCAGCGGCAAAGGCAGCAAATTGCGATGAATTTGCACTCCGTTTACCTCAGGGCTATGAGGCGCCCATTGGCGAAAATGGAACAAAACTTTCAGGTGGCGAACGTCAACGTATTTCTATTGCTCGTGCATTGCTGAAAAATGCTCCAATTGTTTTGCTGGATGAGGCAACGGCCAGTCTTGACGTTGAAAACGAAACACAGGTTCAGCAGGCGCTGAGTCGTTTATTGGTTGGTAAGACTGTTATGGTAATTGCTCACCGTATGCGTACCGTTATGAACGCTGACAAGATTGTTGTTCTTAAAGAGGGTAGTGTTGTTGAGCAGGGTGCCCCGCAAGAATTAATGC
>URVA01000054.1 GCA_900551155.1 uncultured Eggerthella sp.
GGTGTAGTCCGTGGGAGGATAGGTCGTTCTGCTCATGCAGGGCGCTGTCTGTTTTTAATAGTTTTTCATCTAGTAATTCATTTATTTTCTATGCGTTTCTGGTAGTATAAATTAAGATGTTTTCTTATTTCTGAAAGCAACTTATTACATTGCTTTATTAGTGCAATTTGGTACGTATTGTCTATCTTGCCAGGAAGGTACGGTTTTTCATGAACCTTGCGCAACTATACTACTTTCGTACTCTTGCTAAATATGAACATTACGGGAAAGCTGCTGAAAGTCTCTACATTACGCAGCCTTCTCTTTCGAATTCTATTAAGAACCTGGAAAAAGAGATTGGCGTTCCTTTCTTTGAGCGTGTAGGACGTAATGTTCGTCTTACTGAATATGGTGAAGAATTTAACAAGCATATTTGTTTAGCGCTTGATGAAATTGATAAAGCTGTCGAAATAATGCGTGCATATAACTCTGGTTTAAGTGGACGTATTCGCATTGGTTCAGTAATCAGTATCCAGAGAAACTATCTACCTCGTCTTTTAAGCACGTTTAAGGGTGCTTTTGGCGATGATGTTGTTTTTGATATTTATCAGGGCACAACCTATGAATGTCTTAAAGGATTAGAAGACGGCAAATATGACGTGGTATTTTGTGGCAAGCTTGATGGCGTAAGTGAAGATATCGAATTTATTCCGCAGTTTTCACAAAATGTCGTTTTGGCTGTAAATTCTAGTCATCCTTTAGCTCAGCGTGAGGTTATTTCTCTTCGCGAATTAAGCGATACTAAGCTTACTTCCTATCGCTCCCAGTCCTATATGCATATTATTTTTGAAGGCTTGTTTAAGGCTTACAACTTAAATGTTGAACAGGGCTTTGATGACGAAATTAGCGCAGCATCTTTGGTTGCATCTGACAGAAGCATTGTGGCAGTAATTTTGGAGACCTTAGATGACCTGTCTTTAGAGAATTTTGTAACGGTTCCCATTGCTGAATTGCGTGAACCATTCCATATTATTTATTTGGGCTATAACAAAAAGTCGTTCCATTCTCACTTGGTAGAGGAATTTATCAAGTTTACGCAGCGACACATTAAGTTCCCAACAGGTGTTATTCCTCTCGAGGAAAACTATATGAAAGGAACTGTGCCTGAAGAAAGTTTAAAGAAATACGAAAATCAGTTTTAAGTTAGTGTGCTTGGCAGGTTTTGCAAACGATGCTGGTTGGCTTTAGCTATAAATAACCTATATATAGGTAATGGTACTAAGTGGGTTGAATCTATAGGTTCAACCCACTTTTTGTTTACTGTAGCTCATTCCGACGTTTGAAAATCGTTATGGAACAGTATTGCAGTAATCGGTCAATGGCTAAACTTTTACGAGAAAGGCATCTAAAAGCTATATATTCATTTGAGAACTATGAAACTATTGCTGCAAACTATGAAAAAGCCCGAAAAATAGGCTTTTTTCCGTTAATTGATAACCATAGCCTTAATAATAGGTTCAGATTGATAGAAACAACTGAATATCATTTATGTTAGCTATAAATACTCATCAGTAGACAATTAGACCCAAAGACACTTCTGGCAGACCATAGTATTGTCTGAAAAAGTGAAAACAAGGAAACAGTAAAGAAAGGGTTTCCTTGGAATAAAAAAGAAAGAGGAGGGTTTTTATGGCTAACTGGTTTGCTGGAGAACCAAAGGAGCAGCTCGCAGGTAAGACTGCTGTAGTAATGGGTGGCGGCTCTGGTATTGGTAAGGCAACCGCACAGGCTCTCTGCGCAGCTGGCGCAAACGTAATGATTTGCGGCGTTCCTGAGCAGATTTGCCTTGACACGGCTGAAGAACTTAAGGCTGAAGGCGGCAAGGCAATCGGTATGTTCTGCGACGGCACCAAGCAGAGCGACATCGACGCAATGCTCGCAAAGACCGTTGAGGAATTCGGCGGCATCGACATGGTTGTTTCTACCGCAGGCATTTCTCTTCCTCGCACCAACGCTCTCGACGTTACCGAGGAAATGTGGGAGAAGATCTTTGCTGTAAACGTAAAGGCAAATTGGTTCATTGCTACTTCCGCTGCTAAGTACATGAAGGACAAGGGCGGCAAGATCGTTCTCGTATCTTCTGGCCGTGGCGACCGCGCAATGGAAAACATCGCTCCTTACTGCACCACCAAGTCTGCTGTAATGGGTATGGTACGTGCTTTGGCTGTTGACCTGGCTCAGTTCAACATCAAGGTAAACGGTATTGCACCTGGTTACGTTATGACTCCTATGGTTGAAAAGGTATTCGCTGACAATCCTCAGCAGGAAGCTTATGTTAAGAGCCGTACCCCATTGGCTGACTACACCTACATGGGCTCTCTTGATGAAATGGCAGAAGCAATTATGTTCTTCTTGCACCCAATCAACGAATACACCACTGGTCAGACCATCACTCTCGACGGTGGTTGGTCCATCCAGTAAGTATCATCTCTGTGCAGCCGCTTAATTTGCGGCTGCACCTTGCTGACTTTTGATTTATTACCTAGAAAGGGGTAAATACATGGAAGGTGTAATGAACGCAATCCATTGTGTAGGCCGTACCGAACCTTGGCAGTATGTAGAGGATGCTCCTATTCCTCAGATTAAGGATGACGAAGTACTGCTCGAGATCAAGGCATGCGGCATTTGCGGTACTGACCACTCTTTGCATCGTGGACAGGAAGCATTGTTCAATTCTTATGACATTACGTTCCCTGCAATTTTTGGTCATGAGTTTGCTGGCGTTATCGCTGAGCTTGGCAAGAATGCTCCTGCAAACCTCGAAGTAGGTATGCGTGTAACCGCTAACCCTGTTTTGTTCGACAACACCTGCCCATACTGCGACAAGGGTATGGTAAACATTTGCGACAACCGTCCATTCTATGGCACCGACCTTCCTGGTGGTTTCGCAAAGTACATGGCAATCCGTGCTACCAACGTTATTCCTATTCCTGACGAAGTATCTTTCGTACAGGGTGCTCTTCTTGAGCCACTGGGTGTAGCTCTGAACGCTGTTGAGCGTACTCATCCTGAAGCTGGCGACACCGCATTGGTAATGGGCCCTGGCCCAATCGGCTTGCTCATGGTTGCTGTTTTGAAGCAGGCTTACGGTATCCAGAAGGTAATCTGCTCTGGTCTTGCAGCTGACACCAAGCGTTTGAAGGTAGCTGAAGATCTCGGCGCTATCACCATCAATGGTTCCGAAGTTGACGTAATCGAAAAGGTTAAGGAACTTACCAACGGTCATGGCCCAGAGATCATCTTGGATGCTGCTGGTCACTTCACTGTTGTACAGCAGGCAGTAGAAATGGTTGCTAAGAATGGTCGCATCGGCATTACCGGCCTTCCTGCACAGCCTTCTAGCATCCACATGAACCCAATCGCTATGCGTCAGATCACCATCGTTGGTTCTCGTGCTTACGAGCGTAAGCATTGGCGCCAGGGCTTGAATCTTCTCGCAAACGGCCTCAACATCGATGCTATTGCAAGCCACGTTCTTCCTTTGAAGGAATTCGAAAAGGGCATGCAGCTCATCGACGACGGCGAGGGCTTGCGCGTTATTCTCGAGCCGTAAGATCAACTCTTTTTCTTGATTCATTACTTAATTCGATAAGACGAGGTCAAGTAATGAAGTAGGATTAACTGAGGGGTGCTGACACCATCGGTGCCGGTACCCCTTTTCTTTCTGTCAATGGTATTCATCTAGGGGTACCAATATCACTTAAGTTAGGAGATAAATATGGCAGGACTTGAAGGAGTAAAGGTTGTTGAACTTACTCAGTATGCAGCAGGACCTGCAGCAGGCCGTGCTCTTGCTGAAATGGGTGCAACCGTAATTAAGGTAGAGCCATTCACCGGTGACGAACAGCGTACCCAGGGCATGGCTTGGGGTATGGCTTTCCGTACCGAATTTGACGACGTTGCTTATGACTGCGGTTCTTTCAACAAGGAATGGACTGCTATTAATGCTAAGAATCCAGAAGGCTTGGAAGTAATGTATAAGCTGCTCGAAACCGCAGACATCTTCCTGACCTCTCTTCGTTCTGGTGCTCTTCAGCGTCTTGGTCTTGACTATGAGACCTTGCACGAGAAGTTCCCTCGTTTGGTATGGGCTCAGAACCGTGGTTACGGCGAGCACGGCCCAATGAAGGATGCTAAGGGCTTTGACGCTACTGCATTTGCTGCACGTTCTGGTTTTGTAAGCGCAATTCCTCAGGCAAATGCTCACTATGAGCCAGGCAACTCTCCAATCGCATTTGGTGACTGGAACACTGGTTGCGCTTTGGCAGCAGGTATTCTTGGTGCTTATGCTGGTGCTCTTCGCACTGGTCAGGGCGACAAGGTAACTGGTTCTTTGTATCACGTAGGTACTTGGGGTATGACTTCTGCTCTTATTGCTCAGCAGCAGGGTTGCGACTATCCAAAGGACCGCATGGAAGCAAAGTGCCCAACCAACAACTCTTACGTTTCTTCCGATGGTATCTGGTTCCTCATGTGCTTCGGCCACTACAACAAGTATCATGAGCTTGTATTCAAGACTCTTGAAATGGACGAGGTATGGTACACCGATCCTCAGTACGAAAGCCTCGAAGTTTTGGCAGAAAACGGCAAGTATGTTGACGTTGTAGCTGCAATGCATCAGGCATGCAAGAAGTTCACCTTCGCTGAACTTGAAAAGAAGTTCCGTGAAAACGACATTCCATTCGAGAAGATTCAGACGGTTACTGACGTTCTTCAGGATCAGGAAGCATTCGACAACGACCAGCTCCGTTACGTTAAGTACGAAAAGCAAGGTCCTTCCAGCCCTTATGGCAAGGAAGACGAATACGTCATTACCACCATGCCATTCCGTCTGGACAGCATTGGCGACCCTGTTCTGTATCGTAGCCGTCCTACCGGTTATGACACCCGTAAGATCCTTAAAGAGTATGGTTACACCGACGCTGATATCGATAAGCTCATCGAAGACGGTGCAGTTATGGAATACACTGGCGATCCTCTGCCTCCAGAGGTTCTCGAGCCTAGCTTCGGTCCTAACTCTAAGAAGACTAAGTAGTTTTAGTTTTTAAACGAAGGAGAAACTTTTTATGGCACGTGCTACTACACCATTTTCTGGCATTACCGTTCTTGACTTCTCTCGTTACCTTCCTGGTGGCTATGCTACTCAGGTATTGGCTGACTTGGGCGCTACGGTAATTAAGTGCGAAGACACTGGCGCTGGCGACTTCATGCGTCACGATTACCCAACCATGGGCAACGGCATTTCTTACTACATCACCGCTCTTGGCCGCAACAAGAAGTCTGTATCTTTGAACTTGAAGGATCAGGAAGTTGTTGAATGGTTCTTGAAGATGGCAAAAGAAGCTGACGTTATCGTTGAAAGCTTCCGCCCAGGCGTAACCAAGAAGCTTGGTATCGACTATGAAACCATCAACAAGATCAATCCTCGCATCATTTACTGCTCCATTTCTGCTTATGGTGCTGAAGATCCTCGTTCTAAGAAGGCTCAGCATGACCTTAACATGCAGGCAACCAGCGGTTATCTGTCAGTAAATCATGGTGGTACTTCACCTTTGCACCTGTGCGACCTTTCTTCTGGCATGGTTGCAGGTCAGGCTTTGCTCGCAGCTCTGTATGCTCGTGAGCAGACTGGCAAGGGTACCTACATCGATACCTCTATGTTCGACTGCTTCGTATGGTGGAACTCCTTGCTCGACTCCCGCTGGTGCTTCAACGGCGGCCAGTGCGATCGTAACGACCTTGAGTATCCTTCTGCTGCATACAATGTGTATGAGACAAAGGACGGCGGCAAGCTTGCTCTCGGCATGGTAGAGCCTAAGTTCTGGCAGCCATTCTGCGATGCAATTGGTCATCCAGAAATCAAGGGTGACGGCTTGAAGCGTCGCTGGGAGGCTCCTGAGGCATTCAAGATCGTAGAAGAAACCATCAAGTCTAAGACCACCGACGAATGGATGGAATGGCTTGAGGATAAGGACTTCTGCATTGCTAAGGTAAACTCCAAGACCGAAGCAGTAGAGCAGATCACTCGCGAGAATCCTGAGGCACTTGCATGGGTTGACTTCCCACGCGTTGGCCGTGTTCTTCAGACCGGTTTGCCACATCATCTCTCCACCATTCCTGTAAACATTGCAGACTTCGAAGAAGTATCTCCTCTTGGTGCTGACACTGAGGAATACCTCAAGAAGGTTGGTGCAGACGATGCAACTATCGCTCGCTTGAAGGAGCAGGGTTCTATTCGTCTTGGTGACGACATTGAGCCTGAAGAGGACCGCGTACCTCTGTATGGTGGTCAGTTAGACTAACTCTATGTTAGATACCTAGTTTTTTCCTCAGCTGATCAAATGTGGGAGGGGCTAATTATAGGGATGCTCGAAAGAGCATCCCTTTTTTCTTGCTAGCTGAATTAAGCGAAGCTGACTTGAGAGCGCTGTCCTAAGCTGATCGAAGGAAAACAACAAAGCATGCAAAACGTGAACATGTTTTAGAGGTTTGTAAATTTAATCGGTCAAAATTAACAAAACCAAAGAAAAGCAGGTATGCTCCTATAACCTATTCATAAAATGTATAGATTCTTTAGAAACTAAAGTTGCTTAATGATTTGATTTAGAACCCGTTCACCGTCAGAATAGACCTGTAAGCAAAAGCGATAAGCTTTGTGCAAAAGAAAAGAAGGGGGACTAATGAATCCTAACGCAAAGATCACGGATGAGCAGTTTGAGGCTTACCTCAAGCAGATCCGCGAATTGGCAGAAGGCCCATTCGAGGAAATGCAGAAGGAGATCGAGGTAACCAACACGTTCCCAGAAGAGTTCTATGAGCTCTCCAAGAAGAACGACCTCTATCGCTACTATCTGCCATCAGAATACGGTGGATGGGACCTCAACGAGCTTGAAATCTTGAAGGTTCAGGAAGAGTTCTCTCGTGGACCTGGCGGAATGCGTATGCATCTCCATCATGCAGCTGACATGAACTGGCGTATCCTCGAGGACTATGGCAAGCCTGAGCTCAAGGCACAGCTCATGGACAAGTTCCAGGACAAGACCATTTACTGCAACTTTGCTATCACCGAGAAGACTGGTGGTACCGGTGCTGACCTTCACACCACCGCTGAGAAGCAGGCTGATGGTTCTTACATTCTGAACGGTGAAAAGTGGCTCATCTCCCACACCGACTGCTCTGATTACACTTATGTAATCGCTGTAACCGACCAGGAAAGCGACAAGGACTCTCGTCTGTCTGCATTCCTCGTACCTAACGACGCACCAGGCTTCGAAATCATTCCTATGCCTCACATGATGGGCTGCAAGGGTGCAGGTCACGCAGGCCTTAAGTTCACCAACTTGAAGCTTGATCCTATCTATCTGCTCGGCGAAGAGGGCCAGGGCATGGAAGTAGCTATTCACTCCCTGTCTGTTTCTCGTGTACACATCGCTTGCTCTAACCTCGGTATGGCGCAGCGTATGCTCGAGATCTCCCTCAAGCGTGCAGCTGACCGTGTAACCTTCGGTAAGCCAATCATCAAGCGTCAGGCAATCAAGATGAAGATTGCTAACATGCAGATGATGATTCATGCACTTCGCTGCTTGGTATACGATTTCGCTCAGGACTTCGACATCGATCAGCACAATGACTACATCGATGAAAAGGCTGCTATTGCTAAGCTCTTCTCCATCGATACCGTACGTCTTGTTTCTGACGAAATGCTCGAGATCTTCGGTGGCGACGGCTACTTCGAGGATTCT
Source organism: uncultured Eggerthella sp. (assembly GCA_900551155.1). Taxonomy (GTDB): domain Bacteria; phylum Actinomycetota; class Coriobacteriia; order Coriobacteriales; family Eggerthellaceae; genus Anaerotardibacter. The sequence goes on from URVA01000054.1 coordinate 7,782, forward strand.
CCTTATGGTCCTACCGAGCGTCTCTATCGTGACTGCCGCGCTATGTGGCTTGAAGAGGGTGCTCCTACTGTACAGCGCATCACCATTGCTCGTGAGTGCGAGAAGCATGGCGGCAAGATTGAGTACCTCTCCGCAAAGTAGTTATAACTTGTAATTATTTATAACTCTGCATTTAATTTGCGGTTCTTATGGGTCTTCGTCCTATAATTGGATGAAGACCCATTTTTTATATTTTGTTGAGGGGCCGCTATGAATTTGTCACAACTGCGTTATTTTCGAAAGTTGGCTGAAGTCCAACACTTTACTCGTGCCGCTGAAGCGCTTTTCATTACTCAGCCTGCACTTTCTAATTCCATTAAGCAGTTAGAAAACGAGCTTGGTGTACCACTGTTTGAACAGCACGGCCGTAATGTTCGTTTAACTAAGTACGGCAAAGAATTTAATGGGTACGTATCAGAGGGCCTTGATGTTATAGATAAAGGCATTCAGGTGGCTCAAGAACACGCAAATAGTCTTTCTGGCACGATTGACATTGGAACTATCTTTACGGTTCAGTCTGATTATCTACCAGCTTTGCTGCGAACCTATCGCGGCATTTACGGAACCCAAGTGGATGTACGTTTGTATCAAGGCTTAACGCAGGGATTGTTGGACAGGCTAGTAGACGGAACGTATGACATTGCTATTTGTGCTTACGCAGAAGGTTTGCCTGATATCGAATTTGTCCCTGTACTGACTCAGGATTTTGTTGCTGTAGTACATAAGGACAATCCTTTAGCGCAACGTGATGAAATAAAAGTTTCTGATATGCGCAAAACCGATATTGTTACGTATCGACCAGAAACTTCTATTGGTAGTGAAGTCAAGAGCCTGATAGAGGACTTCGGTTTATCCATTAAGCAGTGGTGTGATGACGAAATTACTCTTGGTGGTGAAGTTTCGGTAAATCCCGATTTATTAGGTATTTCGCTTGATACGTTAGGTTTGGCTCCCTTTCCAGAGTTAAGGCGC
>URVA01000055.1 GCA_900551155.1 uncultured Eggerthella sp.
TTTTCTTGTAGCATGGAAGAAAACGGAGTTAGGAGAGTTCCATGATTGATACCAAGGCGTTTCGTAATTTAAGTTACGGACTATATATTATTTCTTCCAAAAAAGACGGCAAGCCAGTTGGCTGCGTGGTTAATACCTTTGCCCAGGTAACTTCAAGCCCTGCACAGGTAAGTGTTGCGGTGAACAAAGACAATTACACCGCTCAGGGCATTCAAGAAACGGGTGCTTATGAAGTTGCGGTTATGAACGAATCCGCTTCGATGGAGCTCATTGGAACGTTCGGCTTTCATTCAAGTGTGGATACCGATAAATTCACTGAATTCGAAACAGCAGTATCTGAGCAAGGTATCGAATACGTAACTCAGTCTTCTTGTGCTCATTTTTCAGTAAAGGTTACCCAGCAACTTGATTTGGGCAGTCATATTCTTTTTATTGGTGAAGTGGTAGATGCCGAACCTGTTGCAGGTGACGCACCTATGACGTATGCCTACTATCATCAGGTAAAAGGCGGTAAAACTCCCCCTAAAGCATCAAGTTACAATGGAGGCGACGATGGTGTAGACAACGCTTCTGCGGGTGAAGCAAAGCCAAAGGTTGCCTGGCGTTGTAAGATTTGTGGGCACATTGAATATGTTGATGAATTGCCCGACGATTTCACCTGTCCCGTATGCGGAGTTGGACGCGAACTGTTTGAACGCATTGAGCTGTAGCTGATATAACGCAAAGCGCAATAAGATAAGGAGCCCTTTTATGAATGTGGAGCTTTTACAATATCCTGAAAACCCTGAACGAGCTGTTGCTACTGCAGCGCGCCTTTGTTATGCGCCTGTTGGGGCAAAAGAGCTTATGGAAACGATGCCGCCCGAGCGCGTACAAAGCGTACTTTCTACCATCATGAAGTCGGGGCATTTCTCCACTCTTGAACATGTAAGCTACACCTTTGCTGTTGATGGGGTTTCTCGTGCGCTTACTCACCAGTTGGTTCGCCATCGTCTCGCAAGCTTTAACCAGCAATCTCAGCGCTATGTGAAGTTCACCAAGGGCGTTGAAACGGTTACACCTCACACCGTAGAAGAAAACAAAGAAGCTCAAGCAGTATTTGATGAAGCGATCGAGGCGGTAATTAAGGGTTATCAAAAGCTTTTGGATATGGGAATTCCTGCCGAAGATGCTCGCTATCTGTTGCCTAATGCAGCAGAAACCAAAATTGTTATCACTATGAACATTCGCGAACTTCTTCATTTCTTCAGCTTGCGTTGCTGCAATCGCGCACAATGGGAAATTCGAGAATTGGCTCATAAGATGCTTGAGCTGGTAAAGCCCACTGCTCCTTATATTTTCATGGATGCAGGCGCCCCTTGCGTGCGTGGAAATTGTCCTGAAGGAAAGATGACGTGCGGCAATCCCTATCCTAAGGTGGTGCGCGACTAAGTTTGAAGCACGACCACTACATCAACGGAATGCAGTTAGCACCATGCTCTACGCAAACAGATGCAAAGCGCCTCTTTGGAGGCGCTTCTTTCGCTGCGCCCGATACGGTAAGTACCAAAAAAGAATCTGATAATTCTCGCAGCGATGTAGCACGAGCGTTTTATGAAGACGGTGCTTGTAAAACCCATATTGGTGGTCAGGCGCTTATTGAAGGCGTCATGATGCGAGGAAAAAACTGCTGGGCGGTAGGTGTGCGCCAAGCTGACGGCACACTCTTTGCGCACGAGTATCCGCTTTCTAAAAAGGGAAATCGCCCTGCATGGTTTTCATGGCCGCTCGTGCGCGGCTGTGTTGCTTTAGTAGATTCTTTGGCTCTTGGGTTTAAGGCGCTCGAAATTGCAGCAAATAAAGCATTCGACGATGAAGATGACGGCGACGAGGTCATAAACGCTAAAAGCAACAACGAAGCAGACTTCGATGAACGCCTAAGGACCGAAGCTGAAAACGAAGACGGTTTCGGCAAGCATCCTAGAGCGAAAGCTGATGATGAGGATACCAGTGACGAGGGTCTTTTGAGCAAAGCGGAAATGACGCTTGCTATGGTATTAGGCGTTGTGTTGGCAGTGGCACTTTTTATTCTTTTGCCTGCAGTGGTTTCAAATGTATTGGTAGGGGAATACGAACAGAATCCTTTTGTTTGGAATATAGTTGATGGCGTACTTCGTGTTGCGATCTTTATTTTCTATGTATGGCTCATAGGAAGAATGTCGGATGTAAAGCGCATGTTTTCTTATCATGGCGCCGAGCATAAAACCATTCACTGCTACGAGCATGGCCTTGAATTAACACCAGAAAACGCACGACAATTCCCCAGACTACATGTTCGGTGTGGGACTGCATTTCTTATCATGGTTATGCTTATTGCGATTGTGGTATATACCGTAATTCCACTTGATGGATTTTTGGCAGCGCTGGGCATAACGGGACCTGCTGCGTTTGTCTTGCTTATCGTAGTGCGCATTGTGTTTCTTCCTGTTATTGCGGGCCTTTCTTATGAAATAACCGTAAAATGGGCAGGCTCTCATCCAGAAAATCCTGTGGTGCAAGTAGTGCTGTGGCCTGGTATGCAAATGCAGCGTCTCACCACAAATGAACCCGATGATTCTATGCTTGAATGCGCCATAGCTGCAATGAAGTTGGTTCTAGAAAATGAAAAATAATGAGCTCTGCGCATAAATTCGTGTATGCTGTACCGTACTGCGGCAAAATGTCGTGGACTTGTTTGTCAATCCCCGCACACGTAAATAAAACGAGATCGGGGTTAAACCGTGTGAACGAAAAGGAGGAACCGCGTGAAGCTGGTAGTAACCGAGAAAAATGACGCGGCTCAAAAAATTGCAGATTTATTGGGTGCAACTAAACCAAAAGCAGACATAGTATATTCAACGCCCATTTATCGCTTTACGGTAGATGGGGAAGAATGGGTAACCATTGGTCTGCGTGGCCACATCTTAGAGCCAGACTTCGCTACGGCGCTGGTATATAAAAAGCGCGGAGGCTGGAAGGGTGTTAATGCTGATGGCGAAGTGATGGATGCCGATATTCCTAAATCGCTTGCTCGTCCGCCTTTCAAAAAGAAAAAGCCTTTTACTGAAGATGGGGTAGAGCTTAAGGCGTGGAAAATGGAGGCCCTGCCTTATTTGGTGTATGCCCCTATCGAAAAACGCCCCAAGGAAAAAGACATTATTCGTTCGCTTAAAAATCTTGCTAAAAAAGCGGACTCAATCATTATTGCGACAGACTTCGACCGTGAAGGTGAACTCATTGGCTCCGATGCACTTTCGTGTATTCAGGAAGTAAATGCAAGTGCGCCCGTTTCGCGTGCTCGCTATTCGGCGTTTACCAAAGAAGAGATAACTCATGCCTTCAATAACTTGGTTACGCTCGACACCAACTTAGCAAGTGCCGGTGCCTCCCGCCAGGATATTGACCTTATTTGGGGTGCGGTGCTTACGCGCTATCTTACCTTGGTGAAGTTTGCAGGATATGGCAATGTTCGTTCCTCTGGTCGTGTTCAAACGCCAACGCTGGCTTTGATTGTTGCACGCGAACGTGAGCGCTTAGCTTTTGTCCCTGAAGACTATTGGGTAATCAAAGCTGATTTTGGCGAAGATCCCGAAAAGTTTAGCGCTCCTCATGCCACGGCACGCTTCAAATCAGAAGAAGCTGCTTCGGCTGTTATGAGCCATATTGAAGGCGCAACTCATGCACGCGTAGCGGAAATCACGAAGCGCAAGCGCACCGTGGCTCCTCCGGTGCCTTTTAATACCACCTCTTTGATGGCGGCTGCATCAGCTGAAGGCTTATCTCCTGCACGTACTATGCGTATTGCTGAGAGCCTTTATATGGATGGCTATATCAGTTATCCGCGCGTTGACAATACGGTGTATCCTTCTTCCCTTGATCTGGCAGATACCTTGCGCAAGATTATGGGCAATCCTGCGTATAAACCCTATTGTGAAGAGCTTCTTAAAAAGGGAACACTTAAGGCAACCCGTGGCAAAAAGGAAACTACCGACCACCCACCCATTTATCCAACAGCAAGTGCGACCCCCGATGATTTAGCACCTGCCGAATACAAGCTCTACAACCTTATTGCACGTCGCTTTATGGCAACGTTGTCTGATGCGGCGGTAGTTGAAGGTACAAAGGTAACCCTCGATGTTCAGGGGGAGCCTTTTGTGGCAAAGGGTGATGTATTGGTAAAGGCGGGATTCCGCGCTATTTATCCTTATGGTCTTAAGAAAGACGAACAGCTTCCTCTCTTGACCGAAGGACAGGAAGTGGCATTTGGCGGTGCTACCTGCGCCAAGAAGCAAACCGAACCACCTGCTCGTTATTCGCAGGGCAAACTCATTCAAGAAATGGAAAAACTAGGGTTAGGTACTAAATCAACTCGTCATTCTATTATTGAGCGTTTGTACACCGTAAAGTACATTCAAAATGACCCTATCGAACCTTCTCAGCTGGGCATGGCAGTGTGTGATGCGCTTGATAAATTTGCGCCCCATATTACACATCCTGAAATGACCGCTGAACTCGAAGAAGAAATGGACAATATTGCCGTTGGTGAAAAAACCAAGGGTGAAGTGGTTATGAATTCGCGCAATCTGCTTTCCGAGCAGCTGGCAGGATTACTTCCTCATTCTGAAGAAGTAAAAGATGCATTGGCTGATGCGGTAGCGGCAGATGCGTATGTAGGTCCTTGCCCTAAATGCGGTAAAGATCTGCAGCTGCGTACTTCGCAAAAAACTCGATCGATGTTTATCGGTTGTTCAGGTTGGCCTGATTGCGATGTAACCTATCCTCTTCCTAAAGGCAAAATTGAAGCCGTGGAAGAAAAATGTCCTGTTTGCGGCATGCCTCAAATCAAGGTAACGGCATTCAGATCAAAACCGCGCGTGTTGTGTATTGATCCTGAATGCGAAACCAACAAAGAGCCTGATTTGGTTGTGGGCGAGTGTCCAACGTGTGCGGCTGAAGGCAAGCACGCCAAGCTTATTGCGCGTAAAAATCCGCGCACCTTAAAGCGTTTCATCAGGTGTGAAAACTACGACGAATGTGGCACAGGCTATCCACTTCCTCAGTATGGCGCACTGACCGCTACTGAAGAGGTTTGCGAAAGCTGCGGCGCACCAATGGTGATTGTTACCACCAATCGTGGTCCCTGGAAACTCTGTCCTAATTTCAACTGCCCCGCAAAGAAAGAGGCAGAAGAAAAGAAGGCTGCTGCAAAGGAAGCTAAAGCTGCAAAGGCAACAAAGGGCAAAACTACAGGAAGCAAAGCTAAATCAAGCACCAAAAAAACTACGAAATCAACCACAAAGAAAAAGACCACTTCTCAAGCGAAAAAGGCGTAAGCGCTATAATAAAAAGAGTGCGCTCCTTTTGTGCGTTCGGTTGGCATGATGCCTTTGAATAAAAGGCTTGCGACGAGCAAACATAGGAAGCGGTTGAGAAAATAACGTAACCATTTTTAGGTTTAATTCAGGAGGAATAACTACTATGAGCAAAGTTACGATCGTAGGTGCAGGCAACGTTGGAGCAACTGCGGCGCACATTATCGCTTCAAAGAATCTTGCCGATGTTGTTTTGGTTGATGTAGCCGAGGGTCTTCCTCAGGGCAAAGCGCTCGATATGATGCATATGCGCTCGGTGGAAAAGTTTACCGTAAACGTAACGGGGACCAATGATTATGCTGCTACGAAAGATTCTGATGTTGTAGTAATTACGGCAGGCATTGCTCGTAAGCCTGGTATGACTCGTGAAGACTTGCTTGGTGTTAATTCTGGCATTATGTCATCAGTAATCGATCAGGCAATGGAAGCTTCTCCAAATGCGGTTTATATCTGTGTAACTAATCCGCTTGATGTTATGACCTACCTTGCTTTTAAGAAGTCTGGTCTTCCTTCCAATCGCCTGATGGGTATGGGTGGCGTTTTGGACTCTTCTCGTCTTTCATTTGCAGTATGCGAAAAGCTTGGCTGCGATCCAGCAGATGTTGAAGCTTGGGCTCTTGGCGCTCATGGTGAAGGAATGGTTTGCTGGCCTCGCTACACTAAGGTTAAGGGCACGCCTATTACTGAATTGATGAGCGAAGAAGACATTGAAGAAGTAACTAAGCGTTGCACCAAGGGTGGCGCAGAAGTAGTTGCCTTCCTTAAGACTGGATCTGCATATTATGCACCAGGTGCTTCTATTGCCAAGATGGTAGAAGCTATTCTTACTGACTCCAAGGAAGTAATGAGCGTATGCGCCTATATTGATGGCGAATATGGCTTGAATGATCTGTACATGAACATTCCTTGTCGCTTGGGCAAAAATGGTGTCGAGGAAATCGTAGAATTCGAGCTCACTGAAGACGAAATGGCTGCATTGCATGAATCAGCTGCAAGCGTCAAGAAGGGCTTGGAAAACCTTCCTGAATAGAACTTCAAAAGCTAAAAGTTCCATCGGTAAAGGACGTCAACTTCAATGAAAGTAGTTACTGCTGCCAGCGTGCATGACGCGCTGGCTTCGCTTATTCCGCAACTAGCAAGTGTTTTGCCTGACGATATTTTGGCAGGTTTAATGGCGGCACGTGAAGTGGAAACGGGTGATCGGGCTCGTATAGTGCTTGATCAGCTGGTAGAAAATGCCCGTATTGCTGCATCGGATAAGGTACCTATTTGCCAAGATACGGGTACGGTGTGGGTCTGCCTGGAAGTAGGCCCCGATGTTTTGGTACCTGGAGATGTTCTTTCTCGAGTAAATGAAGCGGTTGCCTGGGCATATGAGTCGGCTCATTTGCGTAAGTCGGTAGTAAAAAATGCTTTATTTGATCGCGCGAATACGGGTGACAATACTCCTGCGTTTTGTGAAATCCACTGCGTAGATGAACTAGGAGTTGCTCGTTTGCATGTCATGCTAAAAGGCGGCGGCTCAGATAACGCCAGCCGTGTTGTTATGCTTGTACCCAGTGCTGGAAAGCAGGGAATTATCGATACGGTATTGCAGTGTGTTCGTGAAAAGGCTGCAAATGCTTGCCCTCCGCTTATCGTAGGTGTAGGTGTGGGCGCTACTTTCGATAAAGTTGCAGGGCTTGCAAAGCATGCACTTATGCGCCCATTGGGGCAAAATCATCCCGACCCTGAAACGGCGGCATTTGAAGCAGAACTGTTAGCTGCAATAAATGCTACGGGTATTGGCGCTGGTGCGTTAGGTGGCTGCACCACTGCCTTAGGGGTAAGAGTTGAAACCGCTCCTTGCCATATTGCTGCACTTCCTGTTGCAGTCAATATGGGTTGCTCGGCTATGCGTCGTGCGAGCGTGGAGCTTACCTGCGAGGAGCTTGCTATTGATGATTCAGTATTAAGAAAGGAAGGGAACTAATCATGGCAATGCAAGAAGCAATTTCGCTAACCCTTCCTCTTGATCGCGAACAGATTAAAACATTGAAAGCGGGGCAGGCTTGTAAGCTTACGGGCCCTCTGTATACTCTGCGCGATGCAGGGCATCAGCGTTTGTTGGAGGAAATGGGCGATGACGCTCAGCTTCCTTATGGTTTGGATGGGCAAGTAATCTTTTATGCTGGTCCTACCCCCGAAGCAGCAGGTCGTCCTTTTGGCGCCATTGGACCAACTACGGCATCTCGTATGGATTTCGCTGCACCTCATTTGATGGATTGCGGTATTGCAGCAACCGTTGGTAAAGGAACGCGCTCTGAAGCAGTTCGTCAGGCTTGTATTGATAATCAAGGTGTGTATTTTGTTGCAGTAGGTGGAGCAGCTGCTTATCTTGCAAAATGTGTAGAATCATGTGAAACCTTGGCATATGCCGATTTAGGCACTGAAGCGCTTCGTAAAATTGAAGTAACCGATTTTCCTGTGTTTGTAGGTATTGATGTAGCAGGAAATAGTATTTATACCCTTGACTGATAGGAATACCGGTGGCTAGCACACAAGATACTTCTACAGGACCAGGCATTTTCATCACTTTTGAAGGTGGCGATGGTGCGGGAAAAACTACCCATATTACGTTTTTAGCAACATGTTTGCGCTCGATGGGCTATGAAGTGCTTTGCCTGCGCGAACCAGGCGGTACTTCTATTGGTGAAAATTTGCGCTCTATCGTTCTCGATCCCGACAATTCTGCTATGGCGGATCAGACGGAGCTGCTTATCTATGAAGCTGCACGCGCGCAAATTGTAAAAGAGGTTATTATTCCCGCATTGGCTCGCGGTGCGGTCGTTTTGTTAGATCGTTTCTATGACTCAACTATTGCCTATCAGGCGTATGGTAGAGGATTGCCTTTGTCGTTTGTGCGCCAGGCTAATATCTTTGCCTGCCAGGGGGTTCACCCTTGTCGCACTATTCTGCTTACGACAGATGCTTCAGCTGAAGTGGGTCTTGATCGTGCTACTCATCATGGCGATGCAGATCGCCTCGAACAGGCAGGGGCAGATTTTCATGCTCGAGTAAATGCGGCATTTATGCATCTAGCTGCTGAAAATCCTGCACGAATCCGAGTGGTTTCTTCGGCGGGGCCAAAAGACGAAACAGCGCGCGTCATTTTTACTGAATTGGCCGACGTATTTAATTGGGGCCCTGAGAGCGAAGTATGGAAATCGGGCTTTTTTGATCCTATCTTGGAACGCAAGACTGATCAGAAAGCGCAAATCAATTTAGGTGAATAAAGTTAGGCTACTAGAAAAAGGCAGCAAACAGAGTGGCAGATGTTTTTGACGGTATATTTGGGCAACCGCGCGTACGAGAATTCTTT
>URVA01000056.1 GCA_900551155.1 uncultured Eggerthella sp.
TAGGCTGTCTTACCACGTGAAGTGTTTATGGGGAGGGAGGTACACACATGGCACGCATTCTAGACTCCATAGATGCACCTGATAAATTAAAGCTATTAACCGATGAGGAACTTTCTATCCTTGCTGGTGAAATACGAGAAGAAATTGTTCAGGTTACCTCTAAAACGGGTGGCCATGTTGCCTCAAGCTTAGGTGCTGTTGAGATTATTCTTGCAGTGCATTCTTTGATTGATTCTCCTAAAGATCGCTTTCTTTTTGATGTCGGTCATCAATCATATGCCCACATGCTTATCACCGGTCGCCTTGACGAATTTTCTACGCTGCGTCAATACAAGGGCTTATCGGGGTTTCCAAAACCACAAAGCAATCCTCATGATGTTCATCCTTCAGGCCATGCATCAGATTCGCTTTCCGTTGCATGTGGATTGGCACGTGCCCGCGATTTGCGTGGCTCTGATGAAAAGATTGTTGCGCTTATTGGCGATGCTTCGCTTGCAGGCGGAATGGCCTTTGAAGCGCTTAATGATTTAGGCCAAGCACAAACGCCGCTCGTTATTATTTTGAACGACAACGAGATGTCAATTTCTCGAAATGTTGGAGCTATGGCAAAGCATTTGGGCGGTTTGCGTATTTCGAATAATTACCGTAAAAGCCGCGATTCTATGCAAGATTTCATGGAATCTTCCCTTGGTCCTGCAGGAAAAGCATTTGTTAAATTCGGAAAGTCGGCGAAGGATTCTTTAAAACAATTTGTACTTCCCGATACGATGCTGTTTGAACAGCTTGGTATTGTTTGTACTCCACCAGTAGATGGTCATAACATTACGGCTTTGAAGTCTACTTTGCGTCGTGCGCTTTCTTCAGATGTTCCGGTATTAGTACATGTGGTAACAAAGAAGGGCGCAGGATATGCTCCTGCCGAAGAGGATCCTTCACGATTCCACGGTGTTGGACCCTATGACATTGCAACAGGTAAATCAACTAAACCTGCATCTTCAGTACTTACCTATACACAGGCTTTTAGTGCTGCCTTTGAACAAGAGGCGCTTCGTGACTCCTGTGTGTGTGCAATCTCTGCTGCTATGGTTGATGGTACGGGGCTTCGTCATTTTGCCAACGAACACCCTGAACGAGTTTTTGATGTCGGTATTGCTGAAGGTCATGCGGTTGGTATGGCAAGCGGTCTGGCTTTGGGTGGTCAAAAGCCCGTTGTCGCACTGTATTCTACGTTTTTGCAAAGAGCAATAGACCAAGTAATTATTAATGTTGCTCTTAGTAATTTAGATGTGGTGTTTGCAATTGATAGAGCTGGTCTTGTTGGTGATGACGGACCAACGCATCACGGCATGTTTGATATGGCTCTTTTGCGCAGTGTTCCTAATATGAAAATTCTTGCACCTTCGAATGAAGCTGAGCTGGTACACGCACTTCATACTGCACTTATGATTTCGGGTCCTGTGGCCTTGCGTTATCCTCGAGGTGCTGCACAAGGCGTTCCTTTGCCTCAAGATGCACTATATATGAAGCCGGGTTGTGCTCGGGTAATTCGCGATGGTAGCGATGCTGCTATTCTTGCTTTTGGGCGAATGACTTCGTATGCGCTTGGTGCCGCTGAAATTCTTTTTGAAGAGGGTATTTCTATTCGTGTAGTAGATATGCGCTGGGTTAAACCGTTAGATACTGATGCCATTAAAGACGCTGCTTCTACAGGTGTTGTTCTGACCGTCGAGGACGGTATTGCAACGGGTGGTGCTGGCGAAGGGGTAATGGAAGTATTACAGTGTGCTGGCTTGAATCCAAAAAGTAAGGTTCTTGCTATTCCCGATACCTTTGTTGAGCAGGGAAGTGTCGACCAACTGTTTGCCGATCTTGGCCTTGATGCACAGGGCATTGCAACTGCAATTCGTGAACTCGTTCGCTCCTAATCTCTTAGCTTCATAGTATTAATGACTATCCCTAAGTGCGGGATTTGTTGCTATGCACGCTCTTCGATCACCGAAGTGTAGTGACTATTTGGCATGCTCTTTCACTTTGTTTTCTTTGAATTGTTTCGACAAGATGACGTAAATGACCCTCTTGTTTCTAAGTTATGTCCTGTTTGCTTCTTCATTATTTCGAGAAGTTTTAAAGAGCGTAAACTTGAATCTACCTGGATAAATACCTTTACAAGACATGTCAGGATAACAGTGTCAATACGTGCCACGGATTATTAGGAGGTATGCACGATGTACGACACTGGAGCAACCGCATTCATGCTTGTGTGTGCAATGTTGGTTCTACTCATGACCCCAGGTGTTGCATTTTTTTACGGCGGATTGGCGCGTCGTAAAAATGTAGTCAATACCATGTTCATGTCTTTTGTCATTATTGGGGTTGTAGGTCTTATTTGGATTCTTGCCGGATGGAGTATTGCCTACGGTGGCGACGGATCAAATCCATTCATCGGTGGATTTGATCAGCTTGGTTGTTTAACTTCTGTTAGCGATATGCTTGCAGAAGCGCAAGCGCCAGAAGATGGTAGCTATCCTTCTATTATTGATATTTTGTTCCAAGCAGCTTTTGCCATGATCACCGCAGCCATTATTGGTGGTGCAGTTGCGGGTCGAATGAAGTTTGCTCCGTTTATTGCGTTTATTACGGTATGGGTGCTGGTAATTTATGCTCCTTTAGCTCATATGGTTTGGGGCGGCGAAGGAAGCTTTATTGGCGATATGATTGGCGCGCTTGACTTTGCAGGTGGCGATGTTGTTCATATTAGTTCTGGTTTAACGGGTTTGGTACTTTGTATCCTACTTGGTAAGCGTCGAGGATTTGGTGCAATTGCTCATCGTCCCCACAACGTTCCTTTTGTAGTGTTGGGTGCAACCCTTCTCTGGTTTGGATGGTTCGGCTTTAATGGCGGTTCTGAATTTGCTGCAGACGGCATTGCTGCACTGGCTGTGTTGAATTCTGTGATTGCTTCTGGCGCTGCCATGATTTCTTGGATGATAGTTGAAAGTGTAAAGACGGGAAAACCAACCTTGGTAGGCGCTGCAACTGGTTTGGTTGCGGGTTTGGTAGTAATTACTCCTGCCGCTGGTTTTGTTGAACCTTGGGCAGCTCTTGTGATGGGCTTAATTGTTTCTCCGATTTGCTATTTTGCAATTTCGTACCTTAAAGCAAAGCTTGGCTACGATGACGCACTTGATGCCTTTGGATGTCACTGCGTTGGTGGTATTACAGGCGGTATTCTGACGGGCATATTTTGTGTGCCAAGTTTATCTTGGACCGAATTTGGCGGCTTACTCTACACTGGCGACTTCACGCTATTGGGTGCTCAAATTTTAGGCATTTTGGTGACGGTCGTGTTTGTTGCAATTGGAGCTTTGGTGATAGGCCTTGTAGTAAAGGCGATCTTTGGTGGTCTGCGAGTTTCTAAGGAACAAGAAGCATACGGTATGGACCTTGCAGCTCACAATGAATCTGCTTATCCCGCTTTTATTGGCCTTGATTAAATCTAATTGCCAATCTATATAGAATTGGAGTGACTATGAAACGTATAGCTGCGGTTGTTCGACCCGAAAAGTTAGAACCTTTAAAAGAAGCCCTCTTTAACGCGAATATCTGCGGAATGACTATTTATCAAGTGCATGGTTGTGGCAACCAGCATGGTTGGAAAGAGTACTTTCGTGGCAGCGAAGTATTTCTAAACATGATTCCGAAAGTGAAATTCGAAATCGTGGTTACCGATGACCAAGTAGATTCTTTGGTAAAACTTATTGCTGAAACTGCTCGTACCGGTGAGGTGATGGCAAAATATTTGTTTCCGATATTGAACGGGTAATTCGTGTTCGTACAGGAGAAGAAAACCAAGAAGCGGTTTAGCCTTCGTTTCTCTTAAAAAATCTTCATCATTTGTTTGCTACTCGATAATAATTAGTTCAAAATGAGCTATATTCATTTAGTTACAAAAAAGACGTAGAGAAAGGATCGCTAAGATGACACGTAAGATTGCTATCTTCGATACCACCTTGCGCGACGGTGAACAGTCGCCAGGCGCTTCAATGAATTCTGAAGAAAAATTGGTAATCACGCGTCAGCTACTACGTCTAAATGTTGATGTTATTGAGGCAGGTTTTCCCGTTTCTTCTCCGGGGGACTTCAAATCAGTACAGCAAATTGCTGCAGAAGTAGGGGACAAAGCAGTTGTTTGTGCTTTAACGCGTGCTGTAGAAAAGGATATTGATTCAGCAGCTGATGCATTGAAAGACTGTGCACGCCCTCGTATCCACACCGGTATTGGCGTGTCTCATAGTCACATTTATGACAAGCTGCGTACCACCCCTGAAAAGATTATTGAACGCGCGGTAAATGCAGTTAAGTATGCAAAGAAATACGTTGAAGATGTTGAGTTTTATGCAGAAGATGCAGGCCGTTCGGATTATGAATTCTTGGCTAAGGTAGTACAAGCAGTAATTGAAGCTGGTGCAACCGTAGTAAATATTCCTGATACCACGGGTTATTCAATGCCAGATGAATTCGGTCGTCGTATTCGCTTCCTTATGGAAAACGTTACCAACGTCGACAAGGCATCTATTTCTGTTCATTGCCACAATGACTTAGGCATGGCAACGGCACTTTCTCTGGCTGGTGTACAAAATGGTGCTACTCAGGTTGAATGCACTATCAATGGTCTTGGCGAACGTGCAGGCAATACTGCTATGGAAGAAGTAGTAATGGCTATGAAGATGCACGGTGATGAACTTGACGGTCATACCGACATCAATACCCGTGAATTTATTCGCGCATCTCGTCTTGTTTCTTCCATTACTGGTTTTGTTGTTCAGCCTAATAAGGCTATTGTTGGTGCTAACGCCTTTGCTCATTCTTCTGGTATTCACCAGGATGGTGTTATTAAGTCTCGTACGACCTACGAAATTATTGACCCTGCAGAGGTTGGTGCAGGACAGAGCGCTATTATTCTTTCTGCACGTTCTGGCCGCGCTGCTCTTCGTCACCGTCTTGAAGCACTTGGCTTCCATATTGAAGGTCAGGCATTTGAAGATCTCTACAATGCCTTCCTTGATTTGGCTGACAAGAAAAAGGAAGTCTATGACGAGGATCTTGAGTCTCTGGTTGGAGAACATAATCGCAACCAGACGGCAACCTACACGTTGAAGTCGGTTCAGATTTCTTGTGGTCAGCCTCTTATTCCTACCGCTACGGTTACGTTGGCAGATTCTGAGGATCGTGAATTTGTTGCGTGTGCAACGGGTACCGGTCCGGTTGATGCTCTGTATAAGGCAGTCAACGAAATCGTTGATATTGAAAACGACCTTACTGAATTCGCAGTTCAAAGTGTTACTCGCGGTATTGACGCCTTGGGCGAAGTTACTATTCGTGTAACCGATGCGGATGGCATGGTGTTCTCTGGTCGTGGTGCAGACGGCGATATCATCGTATCTTCTGCTAAGGCCTATTTGAATGCGTTGAATCGTCTTATTTCACATAGGCAAGAGAAGGCTAAGTAATTGTACTGTCTTGATTGCGGAACAAAGATTAGTGATGACGAGCTGCAGTGTCCTAACTGCGGCTCGTCCGTTGCTGCCATGAAGGAACGTTTTGCAAAGGCAAAAGAAATGGTTACCTATACCGATGCGGTAGGTAGCGATGCAACTACAAAACTTCCTTTAGTTGCTGAGCGTTCTTATACAGATAAGGATGGTAATCCCTTGGACCCTTCCAAAGAGATTGATGTCAAAGACCTTACTGCTCACGAAAACGATCTTCGTGCTATTCCTGAAATTGGTGATGAAGATCCTTATGTTACTAAGCCTATGCAAAAGATTGTCTCCGATTCTGGCAAAGTGGTGGCTGATGTTGACAATGACCCAAAGGCTTATTTGCAGGATGTGCCAGAAATTAAAATTTGGCATCGCGTTGTGGGTATCATTATTTGTCTAGGATTGGCATTTTGCTTTATGTGGGTAAATGGATCTACGTGGCTTCGCATTTTTAATATAATCTAGGGTATATTTGCGTAAGCGTATATAAGTATGGTATAAATACTGAAACATGTGAAAACATGATAGCTTTCGTTGTTGTTTAGGAAGTGGGCTTTGTTCCCGCTTCTTTTGTTTGTTAAGGGATGAAGGAGGGAAACGGATGCTTACTGGTAAAGCTCGTATGCTTCTTGAAGCACTAGAGCCTCATGCGACTGAACATAATATGGAAGTTGTAACAGTTGAATTAGTAGGTTCTCGTAAGGCTCCAACCATTCGTGTTTATCTTGACTGCGAAGGTGGTATTGGATTCGATGAGCTTTCATCAGCTCAAGAATGGGTTAATGCGGTAATGGATGAACTCGATCCGTTTCCTGGTGCCTATACCTTAGAGGTGTCTTCACCTGGAATTGATCGTCCCTTACGCACTCTCGAACATTTTGCTCGTTTTAAAGGGGAAAAGGCACAAATTACCTTAAAAGAAGCTCATCAAGGCAGAGCTAAATGGGTAGGCCTTTTGGCGGGTGTAGAAAACGATACGGTCTTGCTTGATGTTGACGGTATTGTTGAACATCTTCCTTATAACGATATCAAGAAAGCTCACGTCATTGGCAGAATAGATTTCAGCGGGTAGAAAGGACTTTTCCATGGCAGCCTCTGAACTAATAGAAGCTCTTCAGGCTTTAGCACACGAACGCAAAATTGATGAATTTTATCTTATTGATCGTCTTGAAGCGTCTTTGGCTAAAAGCTATCAGCATATCCTCGATCTTGAATATGACGCTCGTGTTACGATAGACCGCAACACGGGAAAGATCTATGTATATGAATTAGTTCCCGTTGGGGAACCTGACGAAGAAACAGGCGAATACAGCGAATTTGAAGAACGTGACGTTACGCCCTATGACGTAAGCCGTATTGCTGCGCTCAATGCTAAGAACGTTATTGGTTCTATTGTTCGCGACGCTGGTCGTCAGTCTATCTATGAAGAATTTTCCAGCCGTGTAGGCGATTTGGTAACGGGCACGGTATTACAGGGCACTCCTGATTTCACCATTATCAAAATTCGTGATGGCGTTGAAGCTGAATTGCCTCATTACGACTTAAAGCGTTACCCAGATGAGCGCAATGAACGTCCTCGCAATGAACGTTATCGCCACAACCAACGTCTGAAGACCTTGATTGTAGAAGTTCGCGATCCAAACGCTGAATCTCCTAAGATGCGTGGCGAACATGCTCGTCCTTCAATCGTGGTTTCTCGTACTCATCCTGATCTTATTCGTCGTTTGTTTGAGATCGAAGTACCAGAAATTTATGATGGTTTGGTAGAAATTAAATCGATCGCTCGTGAACCAGGTGAGCGTTCAAAGATTGCTGTTGCTTCACGTGAGCCTAATCTCGATCCCGTGGGCGCTTGCGTTGGACCTAAGGGTTCTCGTGTACGTATGGTTGTTGAGGGCTTACGTAACGAACGCGTTGATGTTATTCAGTGGAATGAAGATCCTGCAATTTATGTTGCTAACGCGCTTTCTCCTGCTCGTGTAACACGGGTAGATATTGATGAGGAAAACAACTACGCAACGGTAATTGTTCCCGATGACCAGCTTTCTTTGGCAATTGGCAAAGAGGGTCAAAATGCACGTCTTGCTGCTCGTTTGACGGGTTGGCATATTGATATTAAGTCAACTTCGTTCGCGGGAGAATCTTTGTTTACCGAGCCTGATCTTATTGATGAAGAAGATGAAGATTTGGCAGATGATGGCTTGTGCGCTTACGTTGACGAACATGGTGCACGTTGTCGCAACCATGCGCGTGACGGCTATCGTTACTGTGGCATTCATGCTGAATTTGAAGACGAGGAGTAAGTAGCTTTTACATGTCTGGCAAGACGCGACAGAGAACATGCATTGTTTGCAGGGAAACTGATACTAAAGGTTCCCTTATGCGAATTGTGCGTACTCCTGAAGGTTCCATTCACTTTGATCCAACTGGTAAAATGAATGGTCGGGGAGCGTATGTATGTAGCGTTTCTTGCCTTGAAAAAGCAATTTCCTCGGCTTGAATCTGCCCTTAGAATAAAAGTGACCGATGAAGATCGTGAACGCATTGCTGAAGAAGTACGTGCTTCACTTTCTTACGATAAATAGACGAGGAGACTATATGCCTGGCATGCGCGTACATGAATTGGCAAAAGAATTTGATATGACCAGCAAGGAGCTGCTCGATCGTCTTGCGGAAATGAAAATTCCCGCTAAGAGTCATGCCAGCATTCTCCAAGACGCCTATGTTCAGAAAGTTCGAAAGAACTTAGAACCTGAAATTAAACAGCGTGCAGGGGAACTGGAAGACGAAGAAGCTAAAAAGCTTGCTGAAAAGAAAGCAGAAGAAGCTCAGCGTAAGGCTGATGAAAAAGCGGAACGCCGCGCTGCAGTAGAGGCTGAACGTGAAGCGCGTGAAGCTGAACGTGCTCGTCGTGAGGCGAAGCAGGTTGCTAAAGCGGAAAAGGCACATAAAGAAGGGGATTCTGATAAGAAAAAGATTTCCAATTCTCCTTTTGAGAGCCTTGCTTCTCAGATCGAACGAGAGCGCGAACGCGTAGAGCGTGAAGCTGCTGAAGAACGAGAGCGCAAGCGT
>URVA01000057.1 GCA_900551155.1 uncultured Eggerthella sp.
GATGGCTACCTTTTTTATTGTCAAGGCAAAGGACTGCTGTCCTTTCCGATATAGAAAGGAGAAGTACAAAGCCATGGTAAGTGGTGAATGTGTTCTTGTGGGCTAGCCGGGAGGTTGGTCTGCATATTTATTTATTCCACCTCCCAAAAGAATGATTGTTTAATTCAGAGAAATACAGTGCTTTTAAGGATTTCTTGAAAGTCTATTTCGATATTTGGATGTCATTTTTGAGAGGTAGATTCAGATGAATCGAGAAAATAAAAGGAAAAAATTTAAAACAGGTTATTACAAAAATAACCCGTGTGAAGAGGTATTTGAGTGTAAAGTTTGTGGCAGATTAGTTGTACCAGAATTCGCTGGAACAGAACATCGCAATCATTGTCCAAATTGTTTATCGAGTTTACATGTGGATAATGAACCAGGGGATCGCAAAAGTGATTGCGGGGGTTATATGGACCCTATCGCTGTTTGGGTTCGTAAAAATGGTGAATGGGCAATTCTGCATCGCTGTAGACGTTGCGGGAAAATAGTTTCAAATAGATGTGCTGCCGATGATAATCCTATGAAGCTTATGTCTATAGCCATGAAACCTTTGTGTGAACCTCCTTTCCCTATAGAAAGGCTTCAGGAAATGTCAGATGCGATGGGCTACGTAGGAAGTTTTAAATAATATTAGTACGTCAGCTTTCCTTAATGTGGTAATGGTAAAGGAGGAGGTATGAAGTTTTGTACACGGTGCGGAGCGCAGTTGGAGGATTCCAGCAAGTTTTGTACTTCCTGTGGTGCGCCTTGTGAAGAACCTACTCCGTCTCAAGACTCCAATAAGAAGCTCATTATTGGTATTGCATCAGGTGTAATTGCCCTTGTAGTTATAGCTATTTTGTTTGTAGTATTTGTATTTGGTGGTCAATCAAACGAAGATGCTCAAGCTACTGGTGCTGTACAAATTCAAGGAGAGCAGTCTGTAAAGGAATCTGATGCTGCTGAGGAGGATTCAACTCAAGGAAATGCTTCCGAGAATGAATCAACTGCGGTTGCTCCTGAGGAGACAACAGGTTCAGCTGCGGCTTCTTCTGATGAAGGCACCATATCTTATTTGAGCTCGAATGTTACGGAATCGTACCCTGGACTGGTTGTTCCTTTTACTGATATTTCTGCTTCTTCAACATTAGAAACTTCAAGCTACGGGACATACTATGCTTCAAATGTATCTGACGGCAATAATTCCACTGCCTGGGTAGAAGGGGATCCGGGCAGTGGCGCAGGTTCTGAAATAACGTTTGTTAATTTGACCTCCCATGAGCCTCTAACCGAAATGGCTATCTTTAATGGGTATTGTAAGAGCAAAGATTTGTATTATG
This sequence comes from uncultured Eggerthella sp., assembly GCA_900551155.1. Classification (GTDB taxonomy): domain Bacteria; phylum Actinomycetota; class Coriobacteriia; order Coriobacteriales; family Eggerthellaceae; genus Anaerotardibacter. The sequence goes on from URVA01000057.1 coordinate 1,362, forward strand.
CCAATGCTCGCCCTCACCAAATTACTATTTTTGCTGATGGTGTACCCATTGGAACAACTTCTTTGGTTGATGAATATAGCGCCTTACAGGTAGTTACGTTTGCTGAACCTGTTTATCCAAATCAAATTACCCTACGTATTGATTCGGTATATGAAGGATCACGTCACGCCGATTGCTGTATCAGTGAAATCGGTTTCAGGTAATTAGAGATTTAAAAAGGGCCGAGTTTACTGCTTGACCCTTTTTACAATTCCTATATACGCTTTGTCTTTTTTTGCTACTCTTTTGTTCAAAAAAGTTTTGTGGTGTCTATGCTATTCATTGTTTAGCGCATAAGTAATTTCACGATGTTCATTTTCATGTTGCTGAATGGGGGGTTACGGACGGGCATTTCAATAAGGTTTGATTTCTTAAGGGTTGATTTGTAGTGCGTAAAGCAATCAAAACCTACTTTGCCATGGTAAGCGCCCATACCTGATTCTCCAAAGACTCCAAAGCCCATATGATTGTTGGCTAGATGGATAACTACATCGTTTATCGTGGCACCACCAAAGGGAACTGAGTTAATTACCTGTTCCTGGAATACCTTACTGCTAGAGAACACATAGCAGGCTAGAGGTGCGGGGAAGCTGCGAATTATTGTTAGTGCTTCATCAAAGGTCTTCCACGTCATTACAGGAAGCACAGGACCGAATATTTCTTCTCCCATTACAGGGTCTTCTAAGGTAACATCGCGCATCAAGGTAGGTTCAATACGGAGCGTTTCTTTGTCTCTGCCGCCGCCTAAGGCAATGGTGGCATGTTCGTTGTGGTTATCAATAAGTCCGCAGACACGATCGAAATGATGCTCGTTAATCATGTGCGGATATTCATCACATTCCAAGATATTTTGGCCGTAGTATTTATGAAGCCACTTATCTAATTCAAATACGAATTCATCAACGACGTTTTCGTGGATCAAGAAATAGTCAGGTGCAACGCAGGTTTGACCAGAATTGATGCATTTGCCCCATGCAATACGCTGTGCAGCTCGTTTGATGTTGGCATCTTCAGCAATAATGCAAGGGCTTTTTCCGCCAAGCTCTAACGTTACATCGGTTAGATTGTCTGCAGCAGCATGCATAATTTGACGACCGACGCGTGGGCTACCTGTAAAAAAGATTTTGTCGAACTTGGTTTCCAAAATCCAGTCATTCATACCGCCGCCACCTGGTAAGCACCGAACTAAATTCTCGTCGAATACTTCATCGCAGAGTTTTTGTAGAAATGCACTGGTGGCAGGGGAGGTGTGGGATGGTTTTAAAACAACGCAATTGCCTGCAGTTATGGCATCTATAACTGGAACAAGGGCTAGCTGTAATGGATAGTTCCAAGGTGAAAGAACTGCTACAACGCCAAAGGGAGAAGGATACACCTTAGACGAAGAAGGAAAATGTGCCAAGGGAGTACCTACGCGTTTAGGCTTTGCCCAAGCATATAACTTGCTGGAACATAGTTTTATTTCGTCGTATACGATGCCGAGCTCGGTAGCATAGCCTTCAAAAGGAGCTTTTCCTAAGTCGGTATGAAGCGCTTCGAGAACTTCATCTTCGTGTTTCTTTAAGTAAGCGCGCAAACTTTGCAATACGCTGCGACGGAAATGCAAAGGAAGGGTTTTTCCCGTTTCAAACCATTTATGCATTGAATCCACTGCAGCCTGAACATCTGCTGCACAGGTATACAGGTTGTTTTGGTGCGCTGATTCGTTGGTATTCGTTTGGGATGCCATTATAGTGCTGCCTCCAAAATCTCTAATGCAACTTCTTCGGTAATTTCGTGCTTGTTGTACAAAGCTGCACCGTCATAGCGTGCTTGTTTTGCAACGGCAGGAAGTTGTTCTTTGGTAACGCGCAGTTCGCTCAATTTTGTTGGTACTTGATATTCACGATGATAGAAGTCGTTCATTGTGAACAGCTCAGTTTCGAATAAAGCGTCTTTTTCTTCAGCAGAAAGTCGGGCAGTATCCAGGTCGGGACGAAGAGCGGAAAGCAATTCGCCATACAATCCTTTGTGATAGCCGTGAGAACGGTTGAAATGCACGCAATGGGGCAAAAGAAGCATCATTGCTTGACCGTGGGGAATATGGCATAAACCTCCAAGCGAATGTCCTATAGCGTGAACGATTCCAACCATTGCGTTCGAGAAAGAAGCGCCTGCCAAAAGGCTACCAAGGGCAAGGTTGGTTCGTGCGTCAAGGTCGTTTGGTTCTGCACAAGAGTGAGCCAAGTTTTCGGTAATAAGACGGATTGCCTGTACTGCTAAGGCGTCACTGATTGGGTTTTTCTGAATTGAAGTGTAGGCTTCGATGGCATGAGTAAGCGCGTCTATACCCGTTGTGGCAGTAAGCTTTGGTGGCAGTGAAGCGGTAAGCTGAGGATCAAGAAATGCTAAATGTGGCACTAAACGATAAGAGGTATAGCTCAGCTTAGCATGAGCCTGTGTGTCTGCTACCACAGCAACCAAAGTTACTTCAGAGCCTGTGCCTGCGGTAGTGGGAATGGCAATCAAGGTGTCCAAATCATCTTGGAGAATTTCCGATCCTTGAAGTTCGGTGAAATCCTTTTCACCTACTGATACGGAAGCTGCTGCGCCTTTAGCGGTATCAATTGCGGATCCACCACCTAAGGCAATCCAGCCATCGCAACCTTGCGAGCGATAGAGTTCAGCAACTTCGTTTACAACCGTTAGAGATGAATCGGGGGGAACCTGGTCGTAGACCACATAAGGAATGTCGGCTTCTTTCAAGGGTGCAAATACGTGTTCTGCAATTCCGAGTTTTACTAGATTTTCGTCGGTAACAATAAGGGGCTTTGTTACATTGCGGTCCGCCATTTTAACAGGCAATTTATGGAGTGCGTTTTTGCCACAAATGATTTTTGTAGGGCAGTGGAATTCAAATGCGTTCATTTAATACCTCCGATAGGCACTACGCCAAAAGAAAAAGGTCTTTAGGATTACGGTGAATAGATAGGTAACGGATACACCCTTGTTGTTAGGACCGTGGGTGGTAAAAAGTCGAGCAGATAATCCTTCTTTGAGTGTGATTCCACCAGAAAAAATATCGTATGCGTAATCTAAATCACGGAACGTGATAGTAAGGGTGGGTTTTTCGTTTGCAGAGCAACCATGCCAAGAATTACGGGAAAAGCGTAATGATCTGTTTTGGGAAAACCCTGAAATAGTAAGTCGTAAGATAAATCCTTCGCCTAAATAGGCTCCTTCGGAGCGAACTTTTTTAGAAAGACGGAACATCTTTAGCAATAGAGGCAAAATAAAAAGAAGAAGCGAAACATATATTCGTTTCCACAAAGATCGTTTGGGATGGGTGTGTCTATTTACCTGACCTCGCCCCGAAGTGCGAACTTCAAGCAATGGTTCTCCTAATCTAGATTATATTTTGATTGACAAATTATTAGACAGTCTAACTATTTTTGTGAGACAAATACAACTCTCTTCTATCATGTTCAATAAATACATAGAAATTGATGTGTATAGAAATCAACGCACCGAAGCGCCAACGGCATATCTTTCCATAGCCATTGACGCTCCTTTACTGAGTCCGAAAACGTATCTGTGCTATGGTTTCGTCGTGGGAGCAGAGGGATGTAGACATTTCTAGTTGTTGGTATGCGATTGCCTACGCAATACCAAAAGGACGGGTGATGGTATGTCGTTAGATGAACTCAAAGATGTTTTGCCAAAATTACCAAAAAGCGATTCGTTATCTCCTGCGGAAATTGAAGCGAAGGCAGAAGGTTTAGGTGTCACTAAAACGTCTATGAGTTTTACCCAGTCTTTTGTGCTCTCTATGATGGCTGGTGCATTCATCGCTATGGGTGCGATGTTCTTCCTCCTTGTTTCAGGGGATCCTGATTTGCCTTTTGCGGTACAGCGAGTGTTGGGTGGCGCACTGTTTTCATTGGGCCTTTTGCTTGTTGTTGTTTGTGGTGCTGAACTGTTTACGGGCAACACTATGATTGTTATGACGGCGGCAAGTAAAAAGATTTCTTGGGGTGCCGTTATCAAAAACTGGATCATTGTTTTTGTGGGCAATTTTGTGGGGGCCCTTATTATTGTTGGCCTTGTTTACTTAAGTGGCATGCATACAATGAATGGCGGCATCGTTGGATCCACTATGGTTAGTGTTGCATCAGGTAAAATGACTCCTGATTGGATTACCCTTTTTGCTAAGGGAATTATGTGTAACTTCTTAGTTTGCTTGGCAGTCTGGATTGCTTATGCAGGAAAAACGGTTGCCGATAAAATGCTTGGCATTTTACTTCCTATTGCAGCGTTTGTTGCTTGCGGTTTTGAACACTGTGTCGCGAATATGTTCTTTTTACCCATGGGTATCTTGCTTACTTCGGTAGGTATCGTACCTGCTGGTATTGATCCTTCGGTGCTTACGTGGGGTGGTGCTCTATGGAATTGGAGCGCAACTGTGCCAGGCAATATTGTAGGTGGAGCACTGTTTGTAGGTATGGCCTATTGGGTCGCCTATCATAAGAAAACCAAGTAAGGGTTGCGTTACATAATTAGTAATACGACGTAAAAGCTCTAAAGGTAAAGCTGGAAAACCTGTTGGCGATTCAGCTACCTTAGAGCTTTTTTGGTAAAAACAAAAATGCTGCAGTCATTGCAAGAAGTCCTATTCCATCGAAAAGGATAAAACGTTGGATGCTGGTTGTAAGAATTTCGTGTCCACTTGGTAAGCATGTTAAAAGGAGCGATTCTCCGATAAGGCCTATAGCTTGCTGGGCAAGAATAATAACGCCTACTACGCGCCACTTGATAGGGCGCGCAATAAAGAATGGATAGGTGGTATTCCACATAAGAAAGGCAATGCCCATCCCTTGTAGAGCAATGGTTCCTGCGATGCCATTAAGTTCGTAGGCACCTACATATACATCGGGCGTGAAAATAAACTGCAAAGCACACTGAACATTGATAATGAATACAAGTCCAAACACAATGCGAGCACACCAAAGTGCCCGCTGGTATTTTAAAGCCGCTTTGGATGGTGCAGGTGAAGAATTGTTGGTGGTTTGTATCATAAATATCTAGTTATCGGTATCAAGCCAGATGGTAAAAGGCCCATTATTTACCAAGGAAACTTCCATCATGGCACCAAACCAGCCTGTTTTAAGTTCGATGCTGTCTTGCTGTATAAGGTTTCCGAAATAGGTATACAGTGCTTCTGCTTGTTCGGGTTTTGCTGCCTTAGTAAACGATGGTCTATTTCCCTTACGACAATCGGCGTACAACGTAAATTGAGAAACAAGAAGAATGCTTCCCTCAACATCATGAATCGATAGATTAGTTTTACCTTGTTCGTCTTCAAATATGCGAAGTTTAGAGATTTTTGCCCATAACGATTTGGCGATTTCTTCGTTGTCTTCAGGACCTACGCCGAGAAAAATAACGTAGCCTTTATCAATATGTTGAGTAACGTTATGTTCTGCAGAAACAGAGGCAGAGCTTACGCGTTGAATCAGTGCTCTCATGTAAACCTTTCTGCTTGGGGACTATGCTATACGATATTATGAATCAAAAGAGGAAAGGAGGGCGGTATGCTTCATCCAAAAATTTTGGCATATTGCGAAGAAGACGTGGTGGATATTCGCGGATTTGATCGCTGCGAATTGCATGAAGCTGAGGAAGGCCGCTTTGTTCTTCGTGCATATCCTGGACCTGACTGCGGAAACAATATTGGTACTATTCATGGTGGATTTCTTCTTGCCCTTGTTGATATAGCAGGTACAGGGGCTGTTGATACCCTTGGACGAGAAAACGCAACGATGTCGGTCAATGCAAATTATTTACGTCCTGTTCATGTTGATGATGAATATATTGATGTCATTGGAACGGTGTTGAAATCAGGCAGACGCACGGTAATATCTGAAGTTGAAGTTCGTCGTCCCGATGGGGAATTAGCGGTTAAGGCTACCGTAAATGTGGCGGTAACCAATAATCAAATAATTGATCTGTAAAGGAAGCTATGTATAAGTTAAAAACTGAAAGCAGTTTTGATGCTGCTCATTTTCTAACCGATTATCACGGCAAATGTGAAAACTTACATGGCCATCGTTGGCGTGTGGTTGCCTATATTGCGCAAGCAGAATTATGTAAAGAAGGCACACATAAAGATATGGTTCTTGATTTTGGTGAGTTCAAGAAAGAAGTTCGTGCTTTAACAGAAGAATTTGATCATTCTTTTATTGTCGAAGAAGGATCACTTCAGGCAGAAACGTTGTCTTGTCTGGAAAATGAAGGTTTTACGCTTACTATCTTGCCTTTCAGAACAACGGCAGAAAATCTTGCTCATTATTTTTATGACCGATTAGCAGAAAAGGGTTTACCGGTATCAGAAATCGAAGTATATGAAACGCCCAATAACTGTGCCATTTATTGTGGCGAGTAATGGAGATTGCATCAGATGAATCAAGAAATTTTGTTTCCTGTTGCTGAGCGCTTCGTTTCTGTAAATGGTGAAGGTCTTAGGGCAGGTAGGCTTGCTGCCTTCATCCGAATGACGGGTTGTAATCTGGCCTGTTCATGGTGCGATACCGCGTGGGCAAATGATGAATCATGCGCTCACGAGAATTTATCTGCGCAGCAATTGGTTGCTTGGGTGTCGGGCACGTGCGTTTCGTGCGTAACCTTAACGGGCGGAGAGCCTGCGCTTCAACCAGGCTTGGGTGCTTTGATTGAAGCCCTAGCTCAAAGTGATACGTGGGGCAACGATACTAAGCGCGTTATAGAGATAGAAACCAATGGTTCTGTGGACCTAGCGGCACTTCACGAATTGCGCTGTACTTTAAAGAATACTGTTTCAGTGCCTACTACTATTGCTTTTACCGTTGACTGCAAGCTTCCTTCTAGTGGCATGTTTTCTGAAATGCTTGAAAGTAATTATGATCTCTTAGAATCCGAAGATGCAGTTAAGTTTGTAGTAGCTTCAAAAGAAGATATGGAAGCTGCATACGGTCGTATTAAAACCTATTCATTATGCTCGATGTGTGAAGTTTTGTTTAGTCCAGTATTTAGCTGTATAGAACCAGCCGATATTGTTGCGTTTATGGAAGAAAAACACCTATCA
>URVA01000058.1 GCA_900551155.1 uncultured Eggerthella sp.
TGGTGGAAGAAGGCGACGGCGATTGGGAGATGCCCACCATCGCCGCCGTGGGAAACCGCGCATTCTGGCAGGTGTTGCCGAAAGCGAGCGGTCCGAAGAAAACCGAGCCGTCGCTGTTCAAGCGCGCCACCATGGGAGCGAACGACATCGAGACGCTGTGGACCTCGATCGGCCGCATGGCGACGGCTCCCTACGCCACCGGCGACTCCGTGGTCATCACGCCGCGCACGGACACCTCGTCCATCCACTACCAGCTCGTGCGCGTGGATGCCAACACGGGCGAAGCGCTGGACACCATGGCGCTGCCCACGTCCATGAAGCCGCTGGAAGCCGGCTACGGCAACACCGGGTTCATGTTCTCGTTCGATGCCGGCTACCAGTACGGCGGAGGTATCGCCAGCATCGGCACGTACACCCCGGCCAGCGCCGTGACGAACGGCGACTACAGCAACGCGCCGTGGTTTCGTTTCAGCCGCAACCCTACCGCGCCGCCTGCCTGGTGCGGGTCGTACCTCATGGTGAAGTCGCGCACGCAAGTCGTGGGCATCAACTTCGACACGAACGACTGGTTCGCCTTCGACGTGAAAAGCGGCGCTGACGATTACGGCGAGTACCTGGCGTCCACCGGCTCGCGCGATGCCGTGGTCACGTACACGAACATCGACGACAAGCCCCTCGACGGCGAGGCCAGGAAATACTGCCTCGTAAGGGTATGGACACCAGCTTAAACGCCTTCTCCGTCCAGACCATCTGCGTAAGCCGGCACAAAGATATCACACCCATCAAAAACAGGAAGCCCCGCAGGACGGGGCTTCCTCATGCTTCTACGTAAGGCAGGCGACAGCTTTTAAAACTCCAGCTCCTTGAGGCGGTCGAATACCACGTCTTTGCGGGTGAGGAAGTCCCAGGGGTCGAAGATCTCGTCCAGCACCTCGGCGCTGAGGTTCGCCTCGGGATCGGCTTCGAGGTTTTCGCGATAGGTGGGGCCGTCCACGGCGTTCTGGATATCCTCCCACACCTTCATGGCGTTGCGCTGCACGATGACGTAGGCGTCCTCGCGGCTGATGCCGGTGTCCACCAGGGCCAGCAGCACCTTCGAGCTGAAGATGAGGCCCTTCGTGCGCCACAGGTTGTGCTCCATCTTGGCCGGGTAGGTTTGCAGGCCGTCAAGCATCCACTGCATCTTGCCGAACATGTAATCAAGAGCAATGAAGCTATCGGCCAGCGCAACACGTTCTGCACCAGAGTGAGAAATGTCACGTTCATACCACAGAGCAACATCGTCCAATGCTACCTGAGCATTTGCTTTTACTACACGAGACAAACCGCATACGCGCTCTGCAGTAATAGGATTGCGCTTATGAGGCATAGCGGAGGAACCCTTCTGGCCCTTAGCGAATGGCTCTTCCGCTTCAATAACATCGGATTGCTGCAACAAGCGAACCTGCATAGCAATGGATTCCAACGTAGAAGCGGTTACTGCAAGCGCGGTCATAACCTGTGCATGGCGATCGCGTGCCAAAACCTGAGTTGAAAGAGGATCAGGCATCAAACCAAGCTTTTCGCAAACATACTGCTCTACAAAAGGATCGATGCTGGAATAGGTGCCTACTGCACCAGAAATAGCACCGGTTGCTGCAACGCGACGAGCTTCTTCCAAGCGAGTCTGTGCGCGCTTGAGTGCCCAAGCCCAAGAACCGAACTTCATACCGAAAGTCATTGGTTCAGCATGAATCCCATGAGTACGACCAACGCAGAGCGTTTCCTGGAATTCGAAAGCACGACGCTTGCAGGTTTCGCCTAGCTGCTTTACGTCAGCCAAAATAATGTCAATTGCCTGGGTGATCTGATACGAAAGTGCGGTATCGCCCAAGTCGGAAGAAGTCATGCCGTAGTGAACCCAACGGCTTGGTGGCTCCATACCTTCAGGTAAATCAGCATCGATATATTCTGCCATGTTGGTAGTAAACGCGATTACGTCATGGTTGGTAACTTTTTCAATTTCATCAATGCGCTCTACCGTGAAGTTAGCATGCTCGCGAATCCAAGCTGCCTCTTCTTTGGTAATACCAGACTTACCCAACTCAGCCTGAGCTTCGCATGCCAATACTTCGATTTCTTTCCAGATTTCAAACTTATTCTGGAGTTCCCAAATTGCTCCCATTTCGGGACGGGTATAACGACCAATCATGCGCGTTCCTTCCTGTTATTGTTTGGCGTATTTATTGTGCCGTTTTGAGACAAATCATACAACTATAACGAACGTACTAAATCGATGGCTTCATCCACGCGGTCAGTGTCTGCCGCAACGATAACTTGATCGCCGGGAAGAATTCGCGTTTCAGAGCCTACTACTTCCACTTCATCGGCGTGAGACACTGCAACAAGACGAACACCTTCGCCAAATTCCAAATCCAAGGCACGTATGCCATGGTAGTTATCGTGAAAACGCATATTCGGGACCTTAATTTCTGTCAGCGCAATCTGATCACTGGTCAGCGTTACTGCCGCACTCATGGATCCCATCATTGCTTCTTCTTCGATCATGTGAGCAATCAGCGCTGTCGAAGAAATACTTTCAATTCCTAAGCGGCGGAAAATTCGTAAGTTTTTAGGACTATTAACACGAGCGATACTACGAGGAACATCGAAAACACGCGTTGCAATTTCGCATGCTGCCAAATTGTCTTCGTCCTGGCCCGTTGCTGCCACGAATACATCGGCCTGATAGGCACCCGCATCTTCCTGAATGCTTGCTGAACAACCATCGCCATGTATTACCAAGCAAGAACCATCAAGCTTTTCGGAAAGTTCAATAGCGGCGCTTTCCTCTTCTTCAATAATGGCAACCTGATTATCTCCACGAAGAAGCGTACTTGCCAGATATGCACCTAATTTGCCGCCGCCCACAATAACGATATACATGTGCTCCTCCGTTAGTCCTGAGCAAACTTTGCAATAGTTGGAATAGCACTTTGCGCCACAACCGCCAATACCGCATCACCTTGATACAGAATGCTTGAAGAAGACGGAATGGAGCTAATGCTGCCATCAGCTCGTTCAAAGGCGCAAATTCGAAGTGCATGACGAGATTCTAGTTCGGAGACCTTAATAGAAGTCTGCCCTGTTGAGCTAAGGTCAAGCGCAAACTGCAACACCTCATAATCCGCAAACGTTGCAATATGGTCTCCAATGCCAGACGTTGCTTTAGAAAACAGCTCTTCAGCTACGAGTGTTGTGCCACATACATAGTCGATGCCCAATTGCATATAGGTGCGTTCATGTGAGCTGTCGTAAAGACGAGCAACAGCATGAGGCACGTCATACAGACGACGCGCAATTTCTACTACCATAAGGTTGGCATTGTCGCTTTGAGTTACCGCAGCAATAAAATCACAGTCTTCAATACCTGCCGCAACAAGCACTTCTTCGTCATAGCCAACACCAGGGAAGGTTGAACCGTTAAAGTCGCGTCCAAGTGCTGCAAAAGCGCGTGGATTACGATCGATTACACACACATTATCATCATGGTCTGACAGCATTAAAGCCAAACGCGATCCAACGCGTCCGCATCCAACAATAATTACGTTGCTCATACCAATCCTTTACGAAGGTCATATATCTAGCAGTATCTGGCAGTCTGCTTGGTACTGCACTTCAGTACAACTTTCTTGTCTAGTACGTCATTATAAAAAGAAAAGACGCACCTGTACGGGACGTCTTTGGATTACTTAATTTGGTATACACGAAATACTACAGGAAGCGATAGTAAACCGTACGTACGCCCCATTCGTCGGGAACCGAAGCGCCAAAGGCTTTATACACACCTGGTGCCAGGTCGAGGGAACGACCATACTTTTCAAATCCACCAGTGTCGGTAACCGTGGCAATTACTACTTTGCCGTCGTAGCAAATTTCTACGATTCTACCGATCAGGTGAGACTGCGATACAGGAACAGCAACGGTAATACCGTTTTCACTAAGAGCTCTACCAGAAGCGGTATCGGTAACACCAAAGTTACCCTGACCGTCATCGTTGGTGGTGATGTTATAAGCCGTAGCTTTACCACTTGACCAGGTTCCATCATTTACATCAGGTGCAACCCGAGGAGCCGTAGGCAAGGGGTCGAGCGTGCATACTTCAGAAGCTTTAGCAACTGCTTCAGGATTAGATTCGTCTATCGCAATGGGAACAACGACAGGATCAGGATCTTTTACCGTAATAGAACGCTGAGAACTATCGGTTAAATCAACCGTTTCAGAAACGCTCATCGTGTCATTTTGGTTTTCGGAAGCACCAGAAGCACGATCAGCTGCAGAAAGCTGAGCACCATCAGAACTTGCTTGGGACGAACCAATACCGAGCGTTGAAGAATCTTCTTGACCCGAACCTTGCGCTTGCGTAGCACCAGCAAATACCAGTACTGCCACCAGCGCGATCATGGCTACAAGAACGCCAATAATCGGGGCAATTCGATTTCCGTTATGTGATCTGGCTTTAGCCAAAAAACTCCAATGCCGTGGCTTCGCCTTAGCATTTTTGATACTGCAATTAAAGTTCAAGCAAAAATACACAGGCCTTATTTCTTTACCAAAATGCTTTAGCGGCAAGCCCTTGTGGCGTACTTCCAAAAAGCAAAATACTTGGTAGAGAAGCGCAATGCGCACGGACTATTATACCGCGAGAGGTATTTTCGACCAAATTTTAGCCACGGTAAACGGTAGGAACGAAGGCTTTCAGGCACTACAAATTCGCCCTTAATAATGAATGGGTGCAGCTCTGAACAGGGGCGATGTAATATTGTGTCGACTATATGAGGCTGCAGCAAACAAGCGCTCCACTAAACCAACTTCACCAAGCATCCACACTAGCGCAACACCAAAAAGCAGCACCATAATAACTAAGGCAGTTGCCTGTTTTTTCAGCAAGAAGTAGACAAAACAGCCTACCCCTAAAAGACATAACAGCACAGGAATAAAGCTGATGCGCTCAAGCGAATGAGGAGGGCAAATTCCTAGCGTAAAGGGCAAAAGCGCAAGCGTTAACTCGACACAGAATATAAGTCCTGTTAATCGAACAACAAACGAGAGACGATCGTAAAAGCACACCAACAATGTTGTGCCTGCAACAATAAGCAACTCGGGCCAGAAATAGATGACTTCTAATCCAGGATGGCGTGCAATAGTTGAATTCGCCATTGCAATGAAGAGGGCCGTCATGGCAACTGCCACCGAAATTACAATGAGTATGCGGTTCGAATTGCTCTCCGACGTATCGTCTTGTTTTTCGTTATGAAGATAGGGAATATAGGTGCTTTGTTGATCAATGTTGACCCCATCACCTTGAGGAGGAGCAGGGGGAACATGCCCTGCATCTGCATGCACACCATAGCGCTCAGGTGTTTTTGCAGCCGTTGATTTCTGCACTTCAACCACTTCTTCATAGCGGTCAGACACAACCGATACGGGATGTACCTCAAGCAATTCGTTGTCGTTTGGCTGCTTAGGCAAAACAAATGCCAACACCAAATACGGAATGGTAATAATTCCTGCGGTGCACAAGAACAAAACTACACAGGTTACCCGAGCAACAACGGTATCAATATCAAGACGCTGAGCAATTCCGTCACATACGCCTGCAAGAACTTTATCGTTGCCGCGATAGAGCGTAGGGGCCTTGGTGGCATTTGTTTGGATATGTTTCGAAGTAGCCACCGATACCTTTCCTATTCACTCACGCCCGTTGTTTGCTGGGCTTACTTTGCGTGCTGTCTGGCGCACAATTAAATGCCTTACGTGCTGCCTAAGTAATTTCCTCGCGCGCAATCTAAACTACCCTGCGTGCTGCCTAAGCTGTTACCCAAGCACTCTTTTACTCTCTTTTGATACGCCCCCTTTTGAATAAAAACAAAATTCGTTAATAAACCGTTGCTCTACAAATTGAAGCGCTACAAAACAAAGAGAACGATGGATAAAAACTGGCAAACAGACCCCGCCACAATCCATACATGAAATATGGAATGCATGTAGGGAACCTTCTTAAGAACATAGAAGATACACCCAACCGAATAACACAAACCACCTGCAAGCAAAAGCCAAAATGCTGGTGGCGCCAGCAGGGCATACAGTTGAGGAATGAACGCAACTACCGCCCAACCCAAGCAAAGATAGAGCAGCGCAGACAACCACCGTGGACGAAATACCCAAAACGATTCCGCAGCCACTCCCGCAAGAGCAACCGCCCAAACGAATATACACAAGCCAACCCCAACGCCATCTACTAAGGTGATCAGGCAATAAGGTGTATAGCTTGCCGCTATAAATAAGTAGATGAAGCTATGATCCAACACCTTGAATACTCGCTTGGCACGTTCGGCGCTAATGGCGTGGTACAACGTTGACATCACATATTCAAGCAGCATGAAAATGCTGTAAATCAAAGCAGCAACCAGATGCAGTGGCTCCCCTGAACCAACCGCCTTAATAACGCAAAGAGGAATTGCCGCGATAGCAAGAAGTGCGCCTATGCCATGCGTGATAGAGTTGGCAATTTCTTCTCCAAGCGTGTATTCACGCACAGACTTTTTCAACTGCGTTATGCGGTCGTGAGTTGAATTTTGATAAGGATAGGGTGTCCAATCATGATTCGACACGCACACTACCTCCCGAATTACCACCTCGTGGGCACGCCCAGGTAAGCCATTCTTCTGCATCGCCCCGAGAAACATCAATAAGACGATGGCGCGTGCTTCCAACACCTGCTGCAGTATTTACTACCACACTAGCAACCTTAGCATGTCTTTGTAGCGGATTAGTGCGAATAAGCGCGGCTTGAATCTTTGTACGAGGAATGGTAACCGAATCGGTAGAAAAACCACCATTTACGATAGTAAATCCAAACCGATCCCAGCCCATTGCGGCCAAGCGATACCACAGCACGGCATTTATTGCTTCAAATACCGCGATTACTACAATAAGCGCTCCTACAATTCCCGTAATAAGAAGCATCACCTGCAAGAGCGTCATACCAGGAAAGAATTCCTGTGATAATTCCGAAGAAACAAAAACCCCAAGCTCTGCCCACGTACACACCAAAACTACGAGCAGCCAGAAGCCAAGCCCTTGCCAAATGACTCGACGAGTTAACGCGCGACGAAGCGCCTTCTTGTCTACGTGTCTGGTAGGCTGTGGCAAAGTTCGATATTCAGGCGTTAATCCTTCTATGACTTCCTGAACACGCGAAAGCGGCAAGAAAGGATGAACGACAAGTCTATCCGCCTCAGACGAATTCGTTCCATTAGAACTGCCATCTTCCTCCATTGCACCAACACGTCCATAGGCAACCGAACAACATTTTAGCAAGCGCTGGAAAAATGATTGGTGAATATGAATGGACTGAATTCTTTCCACATCCATGCCGCTGAACACATGGGTAATTAACCCTCGCTCTACTTCGATGCGATTGCCACGCCTGCGCGATCGAAAACCAGCATAGGTCAAACAAGAAGAACCCACACTGATCAGCCAGAGCACCAGCAAAATACCAAGAACAAACAGCAAAAAGAACAAGCCAAAAGAACTGCCCATGGCTTGCCATGCCGCGGAATACACCGCTTCGCTACTCGAAATAATGCGCGCATCTACCAGCCCGCCCAAAAGAGTGGCAAGCGCTGATATCACACCAAGCAGCACAAAGGCAAAAGAAGTTTTGCTCGAAAGCGCCGAGAGCAGCAGTTCTTTATTCGACAAACCGAATTCGCAGGTAACCTTGCCCGTGTCAACTTCTGCATGCGCGAATATTCCGCGCATGTCATCCATAACATCAGCAGGCATATCAAGCACGTTAGTGGCAGGTGATACTGCTTGCTGAGGTTGCGAAAACGCTCCTTGTTGAATCTGCTGGGGCACTCCCTGTGACATCTGTTGCGTCTGTTGCGCTTGCTGGGGTGCTGTCAGAGGCACCTGTTGGGGCATCGCCTGCGAAGCCTGTTGTGCCTGTTGAAGCGCGGCTTGCTGTTGCGCCTGCAATTCCCATGGAGGAATAGGCGCGCCAGGAGTTCCTACCGCACCCGAAAAACCATTCGAGCCAACTGAAGCATTCGCAACGCCAAAAGAACCCTCTGTCTGCATGCGCTCATGATCTACCAGTGCCTGCATGCGTTCATCTGCTTCTTGTGGAGTTAAACCTGAAGCCATAAGACTTTTACGCATAAACACTTCACGACGAATGCGTTCTGCGGCAGATTTTTCCACATAAGGAATAACGAGAGCCTTATTGTTCTCTCCACCCGC
>URVA01000059.1 GCA_900551155.1 uncultured Eggerthella sp.
AGATTCTGGACCTGGAAGAACGGGCATTGATTAAATAAATTGACCAAAATACTTATCAGCCGATTACAGGTATGCTGGGGCGTAATGTTGTAAGTGCTAGCGATTTGCCGATTACAGGTATTCTGGAATCGTGTTGTTGTAATTGGTAACTACGTTGCCAATTACAGACGCGCGGGAGGGATAGGATGCTCATTCATGTATTCAACAAAATGAGCCTGACCTTCACTCATGGTTTCTCCAGAGCGATGAATTAAATAAAGCTTATGGAAATCTTGGGGCACCTCATCGATAGGAATGCAGACAATATCTTTAAAAGCACCAACAATAAATGAGTAATCCACAAATGCAATAGCATTTTCATCTGCGGAAACCATAGAACAGATAGTAATTTCTTCTTTGAATTGTTCTTCAATATCCAGATCATATCCTTCAACGCATGCCGCAATGTCGTCATGAGGAGGCCAGCCTTTTGCGTAAGACTGGATATGATAGCCTTTCAGTTCTTTTAAAGAGATGCTTTTTCGTTGCGCTAAAGGATTGTCTTTGTTAACGGCGACAACTAATTGCTGAGACCAATACGGAATAAAAGTTAGTCCCGTTGGCGCATCGGGAAGTTTTGCTGCAAATACAACATCTAAAACACCTGCAGCCAAATCATTAAGTAAGCTTCCGCTAAATCCCTGAATGATTTTCACTGAAAGATCGGGATCCGCTTCAGCACGAAATGCGCGAACAACACGGGACCAATCTTCGCTTTGGATGGTGAAGGGAACGCCAATACATAATGTTTCGGTTCGGTCTTCGAGCAGTGATTGAACTTTGTCCATTCCGATTTCGATGTTTTTTAGCGCAAGAGACGCGTAGCGATAAAACTCTTTGCCGTAGGGAGTGAGTACGAAATTGCTTCCATTTTTCGTAAAAAGAGGTGCACGAAGATCATCTTCAAGACGGGATATAGCAAGCGATAAGGTAGAGCGAGCAATGCCTAAAGAGCGCGCGGTGCTGGCAAAGTGTTCTTTATCGGCTAGGGTAACAAAATAATGTAGGTGTGCTAGATTCATAACTATCTCCGTGCTTGAATAGTATTACCGCAGGTAAAGCACATGAAATACTACAACAAAGCTTAGGGTATCTGCTAAAGCTTGTCACAAAAGCATATAAATAATGTGCTTATTGATGGATTGCCCTAAGGCAGCGAGCGCCTATGTGAGCGCCTATTTTGGAGCATTTGGACAGAGGTCAGAAATGAAACACTCAGAACATTTTGGGCGTCTAGCAATGCAATATTCCCGTCCAAAAAGAACCCATTGATGATTGATGGGCTTCCAGTATTCCTTAGGGTAGAGTTTCAGCAGGGCTTGTTCGGTTTTGGCGGGAGTGTCGGCAGAGGGGCCTGCGAACTTCAATTTATGAGCTATGCGAAACACATGGGTGTCTACTGCAATACCTTCAACGATTCCAAAAGCCTCATTTAATACAATATTGGCCGTCTTTCGTCCGACACCGGGGAGTTTTTGAAGTTCTTCCATAGTTCGAGGGACTTCTCCGCCAAAATCACTCATAATCATTTGGGCGCACGCAATGCAGTTTTTTGCCTTATTGCGATAAAACCCAATGGAGTGAATAATATCCATTACCTCTTCAACATTTGCTTGAGCCATCTTTTCAGGCGTTCCATAGCGCTCAAAAAGACGTGGAGTTACTTTATTTACTCCAGCATCAGTTGTTTGAGCTGATAGGAGCACAGCAATAGTAAGGGTAAAAGGACTACTATAGTGAAGGGCGCATTCCGCTTGTCCATAGTAGTCGTTCATACGTTGAGCGACCTGCAATGCGCGAGCGCGTTTTTCTGTAATTGTTTCTCGAGCCATATTACTTCCTTGTTTGGTGCTAGTTGGTAGCCTAATACAAGGGGTAGTATGCTGCAAAGTGAAATTGATTGTTTATTGGGGAATTGTCACAATGTTGATTGATCTTCTTTCTGCGACCTTGCAAAAATCTAAAGCACTTGATGCGGCTTGGAAAAAGATGGACAACAAAGAAGATGCCGTGATCGGTGTCGCTTCTTCAGCGCGTCCCTTTTTGGTGGCGGCACGCTTTGTTGCTGATCCTCGTACTACGTTAGTGATAACGGCGGGAGAAGATGCGGCTGATACGTTTGCTCGTACCGTTGGTGCTTTTGTGGGTGAAGAACGCGTACTTCGTTACGCAGATTATGAAGGCAACCCCTTTTCGGTAGATGCTCCTATGCGGCCACAACTGCATGGAATGCGTCTTAAAGCGCTTTGGGCACTTCAGTCAACAAAGCCCGTTATTGTAGTTGCTTCAGCTCGTGCTTTGTTGCGTAAAGTGGCGCTTCCTCAGACAGAAATAGCAAAACCTTTGGTTCTTAAACAAGGTGTTGATTTATCCGAATCACCTCAAGGTAACGTGGAAAGTTTCGAGGATTTAGCAGAAGAACTCGTATGTATGGGCTATGACAATGCGGGTGAATTGGCTGGTCCAGGAACGTTTTGTTTGCAGGGCGGTGCCATTGATATTTTTCCTGGAAACTTGGCATATCCTGTGCGCTGCGACTTTTTTGGTGACGAGTTGGATGAAATTCGTCGATTCCTTCCCTCTACGGGTCAAACTATTTCATCGCTTTCTGAAGTAGAGATATACCCTGTTCGTGAATTTAAAAACGACCAGAAGTCGCTTCGTAGCGCGCAGCGCCTTTTGGCAAAGCAAGCGGACACTAACAAAGAGCTGCGCAGCTTGCTGGAGCGCTTGCAGGATGATTCGAAAGAAATTCCCGATGTCTTGGCTTCCTATATGCTAGGGGAAACCACGACTGTTGGAGCATATCTACCCTCTAGCGCCCTTACCGTGATAATTGAGCCTCGATCACTGTTTGATGATGCACAACATGCTCTTGATGAATATGGGAAACTGGCACAGGGCACTTCAATTCCCGTATCTGATTTATATGTTTCTGCTGCAGAGCTTAACTTTGGCAGCAATCCACGAGCAACGTATGTCTCTATTATGCGTGTGGGAGTAGAACTAGATAGTGAACTGGTGGTAAAGCGCGTTGAGGTGGCGGGCGATCCCGAAAAGCTGTATGGACGCCTACGCTCTTTGGCAGAGGCTGGCTTTACGGTAGTTTTTTCCGTTCCTCATTTTCGTGCACGCCAAGAAATCAAGCTTTCGTTGGTTGATTTGGGTATTCCTATTAATGAGGTGCTCGATGTCGTGGGGGATGATTCTGCGAAATTGCGTCGCGGTCAGGTCAATATTGTTGACGTAGATATTCCTTTAGGCATGATTTTCCCCGCAGCGAAAATGGCACTCGTTTCTTTGACGGATACACAAGGTTCTATGGCAACGCGAAAGCGCTCAAGAATAGATGTAACCGAGATTACCTTCCCGTATAAACCAGGAGACTACGTTGTCCACGCGGCGCATGGTGTGGCATTTTTTCGTGATATTGTGCGCCAAGATGTTGGTGGTTCGGAACGAGACTATCTTTTGCTCGAATACGCCCAGGGGGATAAGCTCTACGTTCCCGTTGAACAGCTCGATAGAGTTACGCGCTATGTGGGTCCTGAGGGATCGTCACCTCGTCTTACTCGATTGAATACTTCAGATTGGTCTCGTGCGCTCACTAAAGCGCGTAAGGCCACTAAGAAACTCGCGTTCGACTTGGTGGATGTCTATACCCGTCGTGCGGCAACGCAGGGGTATCGCTATGGAGAAGATACGCTTGCCCAGCGAGAGATGGAAGAGAGCTTCCCCTACCAGGAAACACCTGACCAGTTGGCAGCTATTGCTGATGTTAAGGCTGATATGCAGTCGCCTCATCCTATGGACAGGCTCGTGTGTGGTGATGTTGGCTTTGGCAAAACAGAAGTAGCGCTTCGTGCGGCATTTAAGGCAACGCAGGACAACAAACAAGTAATGGTTTTATGTCCTACCACTATTTTGGCGCAGCAGCACTACTCAACGTTTTCTGAGCGTTTTGCTCCTTTCAATGTTCGCGTTGAAGTACTTTCTCGTTTTCGTACTCCCGCGCAACAAAAGCAGGCATTAGAAGATTTTGCCAGCGGAAAAGTGGCAGTGCTTGTAGGAACTCATCGTCTTCTTTCACGAGATGTTAACCCGCACGATTTAGGTTTAGTCATTATCGACGAAGAGCAACGTTTTGGCGTGGGTCATAAAGAGCAACTTAAGAATATGCGCGAATCTATTGATGTACTTACCTTATCGGCGACACCTATTCCTCGAACCATGCAAATGGGCTTATCGGGCGTGCGCGATATGAGTCTCATTTTGACACCACCTGATGATCGCAGGCCAGTAAAGGTCCATGTTGGAGAATGGGATCCCGATCTGGTCAGTGATGCTATTAGGCGCGAACTTGCGCGAAAGGGTCAGGTGTACTACGTAAGCAATCGCGTACGTTCTATTGAAGAGGCAGTTCAGCGCGTACATGCAGCAGCAGGCGAGGCGCGTGTTGGTGTTGCTCATGGTCAGATGACCAAAGAGCAGCTCGAGCATGTTATGGAAGATTTTGCTGCTGGAGAATTGGATGTATTGGTCGCAACAACCATTATTGAAAGCGGTATCGACAATCCTCACACCAATACCTTGATCATTGAAGATTCGCAACGTCTTGGCTTGGCGCAAATGTATCAGTTGAAAGGACGTGTGGGTAGATCGTCTACTCAGGCCTACGCATATTTCTTGTTCCCCGATAACATCACCATGACTGAAGAAGCAATGGCGCGTTTGACGGCACTCAATGAGCATACCGAGTTAGGAAGCGGTATGCGTGTTGCCATGCGCGATTTAGAGATTCGTGGTGCGGGTAGTTTGTTGGGTGCGGAGCAAAGTGGCAATATGTCTGCGGTTGGTTTTGACTTGTTCGCCCAGATGTTAGCATGACGCGTGAGGGTAATACTTCAAGTAACGAATATCTTCCGCCAGCTTTGTCGGATATTGTGGTCAACGTTCCTGATCATACCTATTTTCCTGAAGAGTATTTGCCCGATGCTGATGAGCGCGTGCTGTACTATCGCAAAATTGCAAGTGCAGATACGCTTGATGCGGTTGAAGATATTTATCAGGAATTAATCTCGAAGCATCCCGAAATGCCTCAAGCAGCAATCAATCAAATAGAAAAAGCGCGTCTAAAGGCATTTGCAAACGAACATGGCATCCACTTAATTTCGGTTACGGGCGGAAAGCTTGTTATTGAGCCTATTACGCTTACTAAGACGCAGGCTTCAGCGCTTCGCCGAAAAGCGGGAAGGTATTTGGCGGACAAGAAAAAGATGACGGTTCCGTTGCGAGTTTTTGTACCAAAGCAAACTGAAGAAAACCCCGATGATGCTGGTATGCTTTCTCATGTGTTTAACTATATTCGCAGCTTATTTGAAGAAAAGTAAGCTCATCTTTTCGGAATAAGACCCTTCACCTTTTACGAAGGATAATTGCGAAGCGCAGCTTACTTTTTAAGGCCATTAAGGCGATAGCCCCTGGTTTGCGAGGAAAGATTGCGGGAGTTGCTAATCTCTCGTCGCATTATTACGCTACGCCCTTAGCCTTAATAAGTAAGCGATAAAGCGCGAAGGTTATCCTGAGGAAAAGGTGAAGGGTCTTAAAACGTTAAGGTGGCTGTTGTCTTTTGGCAGCATTTAGAAAACCCAGAAGCAATCGATAGCTTGACTAAGCAATTGGCTAAGCAACGATTTTCGTCATAGTCATGTTATAAAGCTCGATATAGGTTCCCTCTTGAAGGGTTACCTCATCGGGTTGATCGCCTTCAATGTAGTACGTTTCAAGCAAGTAGCTAGAATCACTAAATTCCAAATCTTTCATAACATAGCAAGCGCTATAGTCGTCTGCTTCCCCTAATTGGAGCTGATAGGTTCCTGCAGGGATGTCAGTACCTACTCGATAGGTGCCGCTGGTATAAGGTTCGGAAAAGGTTTCATCCATAGAAGCAAGAGGAGTCATTGTTCCATCATTAATAAGAACAAGAACTTCATCTTCTTCTAGATCCATCAAATTATGACCGTAGTAATTATTAATGTGAGTAACATCGTATCCGTTCTTGTCCGCGGTAGGTTTTAGGATGAAGAAAAACGAAAGTTCGTCATCATCTCCAGAAAACCAATAGTCTCCTGCAGGAATATCGTTTCCTACGTAGTAGACGCCGTCTTGGTAGACGCCTTCATCATTCGGCTCTTTGGATTGATCCGAGAAGAATGAATCTTGAAGAGCGCTTAGTTCTTCTGTGGTGAGTGAAGATTCTCCTGGTAGACCAAAGGCATCGCGGAAGTATTCGTTGTTAAGTGAAGCGTCGATGGAGTTGTCAGGATAGGTGCTGTCCGAATTGTGTTCAGGGTTAGGTATTTCAAAGTAGTGAGGCGTTATTGCAGTTGAGTTTTGTTCCTCTGAAGCAATAAAACTGGTACAGGCAACGCAGCCAGCAATGCCGAGTATAAAGACAAGAATAATACCAATAATAACCGCGATAAGGCATCCTTGATGCTTTCGTGGTGATTTTGGAGCGTTTGGCTGCGGAGCTTGGTTAGGAATAGATCCAGGTGCTTGGTAGCTCTGCTGGTTATAGGGTTGGTAAGGGTTTTGGGGTGTTGTGTTGTGATGGGGAGTAGTTGTTTTAGTAGGCGTTTGAGGAGGATTGCCCCAATAAGAAGGATCAGGATTCTTCGCCATGAGAGGTCCTTTCGCAATATTCTTGAGCAGAAATTGCAACTAAATCACATGCTTGTTGTGGGCATACATGATTGCAAATTCCGCACGTAATGCAGCGTGTTATATCGACACTAGGATAACCCTCTTCATCAATTCTCCTTGCACCTGTAGGACAAGCGTTAACACATTCATGAGTTTGTTTACATGCGGTATGTGAAGTGGTTGAGGTATATCGGGTATGTAGGCCTGCTCGGTTTGGAAGGGCACGAGCAGCTTCAACGATAAGATCTTGCCTTGGTCGGGTTTCTTTTCGCTGAAAAATAGCGGGAAGGGTTTTGTTTTGCTGAGCGCTTTTTATGCGTCCTTCCGCACGAAATCGCTCCTGTTTTTCATGGAATGAATCGATAGTACCAGCGTTGCGTTGGCGGTGTTTTCCCGTTGCAATATCGATGCCTTCATTGGCAAGAACAGAGAGCATATCTCGTCTGCTTCCTTCGTCAATATTGGCGTAGAGGGAAAGCACTGATTCGCGTTCAGGAATAAGTTTAGCTTGCTGAATGGCTTGTCCTGTCCAGTCTTGCGCCTGGTCCATGGCGTAATCGAACAGCATTGGTGCCATTGGCCCTGCCACACTACATTCGCTGCAGTAGTCACGATCGAGAAAGATTGATACCGATATCTGTTTTGCTAAAAGATTACTCCAAAACTCAGGAGGAAGAGCTGCCAGACACGGCAGGACTATTACATTGCTTCGTGGTGCAAGACCAGGAAAGATGTGTTCATTGCAGGTGAAGATGACACTTCCTTCCGAATCTGCTTCGCGCTGTGCTCGAAGCGCAAGGTCTTCTAGGGTGATACGCTTCCATACAAACGCATCACATACTCCGGCACATAATCCACAACGAGTGCAGAGTTCAGGATTAATAGCAGGGCCATCTTCTTGCATGGTGAGTGCGTTGTGCGGACAGACGGCTAAGCAGCGACTACATTCCGATCCAAGAGGCGCACTGCACCAAGAAGAAAGCACGACAATTTCTTCGCGCTCGTTTGCATAAACACCCTCTTCGTTCGTTGGGTCAAGCGAAGAGGGTGTATCAAGGTTGTTTATGTTGGAGGAGCTAGGCACCGAATACCTCAGATAAGGTGAAGTCGAGACGCGCTACCACATCTTCGCGCTTCATTAGTTCAATGGACTCAAACAGTGGTGGGGACACCTGAGATCCCGTTACGGCAACGCGAATAGGCTGGAATACTAACTTGGCTTTAAGATCAAGTTTTTCTACCAGTTCTCGGCAGGTATCTTGCAGCGGATCGCATTCCCAAGGGATGGATTCATCTGCCAAAATAGCGCGTACTTCGCGAAGAACTTCTTCAGCACGGCATCCTTCTTTAAGCAGGTTCTTTTGGACCGACTTTTCATCCAAAGTAACCTTAGGTCCATCAAATATAAATGATAGTTTTTCTGGTGCTTCGGTAAGGCGCTTCATGCGTTCAGCAACCAGAGGGTAGAGCTTTTCAAACCAAGAATGGTTCGCTTGAATTTCTTCAGCGCTGGTAAGTCCTGCTTCAATCATGAATGGAG
>URVA01000060.1 GCA_900551155.1 uncultured Eggerthella sp.
CAGGCCTGCCAGTATTTGATTTCCTTGATCGTCGACCATAAAACGAGGGTCGCTTTTAACGGGCTGACCTGCGGTAAAATCCTTTCCCGCTTCAAGGACAGGAATGCTTTCTGAAAATCCTTCAACTTGGATGGTGATAGTGATAGGGGTATCGTTTACAGGAGTGTCGTTTGCGCTAGAAAGCGTATCTTCAAGTGCCTGGGTGCTTTGGGGATAGATTAATCCCAAGACAAGAGCGAATACCAAACCTCCAAGAATGAACAAAAGAGCGCTCCCTGGAAGGATAGCGTTCTTTGGAAAGAGAATGCTTCCCGAATTTAGAAAGGCAGGTTGATACGATTTGCCAATCCTATTGTTTGCATGCCGTTTGAGGGAATGGTTACAAATAGCGGTATTCATAGCTTCTCCTGTCGTATGGAGGGAACTGAGATACCTTTAATTGTGAAAGGTGAAATTCACATAAAAGAGAAGTTTGAGGCATACTTTTTGCACAAAAAAGAAAAAGAAAGTGCACGTAAAGTGCACAATGCACTCACATAACGTCAATACATCAAACGCATTGTGAGGGGGAGTTAATTTATCTTTTGCGTAACGGTTTTGCTCCTTGAAATAATTGAAGGTGCGTTTTGTGTAGAGGTGGAGTAAAGTCTCGATCAACCCTGATAATGATATAAACCACATTTAGTTTGTTTAAACGATTGAGCTAATGTATGTAGTTTAGCTAGGGCAACGCGCACCGTTTAGCTAGGCTAATAACAAAGAGATAAGTAAATTTGCGTAATAACGCTTAGCATAGAGGAAGGCTTACCACATGATTTATTCAAATGTCGCAGAATTAATCGGAAACACTCCTTTATTAGAACTTGTAAATTATGAAAAGAATCACCAGCTAAAAGCAAAGGTAGTTGCAAAAATCGAAGCTTTTAATCCTGCGGGATCTGCTAAAGATCGCATTGCTAAAGAAATGCTCGATAGGGCAGAGCGCGAGGGGAAGCTTGATGCTGATACAGTAATAATAGAGCCAACTTCAGGAAATACTGGTATTGCGTTAGCGGCACTTGCGGCAGCGCGCGGTAATCGCACGATTATTGTTATGCCTGACACTATGAGTATTGAGCGCCGAATTCTTATGAGAGCATATGGTGCAGAAGTTGTGCTGACTGAAGGCGCTAAAGGAATGGCGGGCGCCATTGCTAAAGCGGATGAGATTGCAAAAGAAATCCCTAATTCTATTATTGCAGGGCAATTTGTGAATCCCGCAAACCCTGCCGCTCATGAAGCAACTACTGGTCCAGAAATATGGCAGGCAACTGAAGGCAAGGTGGATATTTTGGTTGCTGGCGTGGGTACTGGTGGTACGTTGTCTGGTTCTGGCAAATACCTGAAGTCTCAAAATCCCACAATAAAGGTTATTGCTGTTGAGCCAGCGGGTTCTCCTGTGCTTTCAGAAGGCCATGCGGGAGCCCATGGATTGCAGGGAATTGGTGCGGGCTTTGTACCCGATACTTTGGATACGGCAATTTATAACGAAGTACTTACCGTAACTGAAGAGGATGCCTTTGCAGCAGCGCGTGAATTGGCTGCAAAAGAAGGCCTTCTTGTTGGTATCTCTTCGGGCGCTGCACTTTCTGCGGCAGCACGTGTTGCCAAGCGTCCCGAAAACGAAGGAAAGACTATCGTAGTTGTTCTGCCAGATACGGGTGAGCGTTATCTTTCGTCAGCATTATTTGCTCATTTGGGCGAAGCGGAGTAAAACCATGTCTTTCGAAAAGGAAAATCGTCAAGCAATTATTGCTTACTTCGAGCAGGGTGCAAGAGGCAATGCGAGCAGTAAAAAGCTTGGCGTTGAGGTAGAACATTTTGTAGTGCATGAGCATTCGCGCAAAGCGCTTTTCTATGAAGGCGATGCGCATTTTGGCGTGCGTGATATTCTTGCGTACCTCTCTGATTTCTATCCTCGAAAGATGCAAGGTGTAGAAGGTGATTTGATAGGTCTTGCCGATGATGAGGCATCACTTACGTTGGAGCCTGCCGCTCAGTTAGAAATCAGTATTGCCCCCTTCGAGAATATTCGCGAAATTGTTCGCGTATACAAGCGCTTTCGTTCTTTGGTGGATCCTTTTTTGGAACAGCATCAGTGTAGGTTGATTACTTTGGGGTATCACCCTACAGAGAAAGCCCTCGATCTGCCTCTTATTCCTAAGCAGCGCTATCGCTTCATGAATGAGTATTTCCGTGCGCTAGGAACTCATGGAGAGCGAATGATGCGCGCCTCTGCTTCAACTCAGGTTTCAGTTGATTATTCCGATGAGGCTGACGCTGTTCGAAAGTTAAGAGTGGCGCAGGCTTTGGTTCCTATGTTTGCTTTTTTGACGGATAACGTTGAGCGTTTTGAAGGGGAAGTGCCAGAAAAAACCTTGTCTCGGTTACAAATGTGGCGCGATGTAGATAACGATCGTTGCGGTCAAATTCCTGGCTTATTTGATGAAGGTTTTGGTTTTGCTTCCTATGCCGATTGGCTATTGTCGACGTGTCCTATTTTTGTAACGCGTGCTTCAGTAGCTGACCCTCAGGGCCCTGCTCTGCGGGAAGTAAACGGGCTTACCGCTGCTGAGGCATATGCAGATGCTCCCATGTCAACTGAGGATATTGAACATTTACTATCGATGTTTTGGCCCGATGTGCGCCTTAAGCATTTTGTGGAAATTCGTCCTGCTGATGCACTGCCCATTGATGCTGTTGCAGGATACGCTGCTCTTATTAAAGGCATCTTTTATTCCTCGGAAGCTCTCGACCGTATCGAAGAAGCTTTTGGTGTGGTAGAGGGTTTGTGGCCACTTTCTTCCGATTACACCGAATCTGCAGCAGAGACCATTCGAGAAAATGGTTTGCAGGCAACTATTTGTGAAATGAGATTAGAAGACTGGCTAGAGCTCTTGTTTAAAGTTGCTCAAGAAGCACTGCAGCGTATGGACTGCGCAGAAGAGTGCACGTATTTAGCTGACTTCAAAAGCTGGTCAAAGAATAAAGTCTAATGTCTGCAGGAGTATGTTTAGCGATGTCGGTTAGGTGCCGCTCATACCATCCATGCATTAAGCAAGCGCTAGCTAAAGCAGTAACGCTCGTGAACAGGATTCGCACGAAGCAATATGCGTTGTTTGGAGTTGTCTACAAATTCGCTTTTCTAATTCCTGAACGGGAATATTTTGAGCGTTGCTTACGCTAGAGACCAAATATTGAGCGTTTGTCTTAAAACTGAATTTGGATTCGTCGGGCATATGATCACAGTCTTCTAGCAAGCCTTCACGATGCAGGTATGCAATAAGGCCAATAAGACCGCTCGTAACATATTCAATGACAAGGCGGGTATCCAGGGTGAGTTCTTCGTCGGGTTCGCAAAGGAGATTCTCCCATATGCCAACTACCGCTTCTTTAACTTTGATGTCAATGCCATTCTTGTCGCCACGATTCATCATAAGTCCGAAGCGCTTGATGTGCAGCGCAAAACCCTCTTCTTCGAAGGGGTCTGCCTTAAAGCAGAACAGATAAAACAAGGCACGAGGAACGCTGTTTGCGATGAAGAGTTCATCTTGGATAACCGCCTCAATAAGCTCTTCTAGCGAGTTGTAATGATAATAAAACGTACCGCGGTTACATTTCGCCTGTGCGGTAATCATGCTTACGGTGATGTCATTTAGATTATGTTGTTGCAATAAACCCCAAAACGAATCTTTAATGCGTTGTTCAGCGGAATCGCCTTGGTCTTTTCTTGGTCGAGCCATGTGAGGATCTCCTGATAATAAAGCGTTTTGATTAGCTTACTTTGAGTGAGACGCTCTCGCGTTCATGATAAGCATCTGTAACCTATTCTCAATGTTTGCGAAACTTACATCGGGATCGAAGTCCAAAGGAAGAATCTGTGCGTCGGGATAGAGCTCTTTCAGGCGTTTTGCTATGCCTCTACCCACAACATGGTTAGGCAAGCAACCAAACGGCTGCAAGATCACAAACGCCCGACAGCCATGTTCTGCATGGTGCAGTATTTCGGCAGGAATCAAAACGCCTTCACCTGCATCAAAGGTGTGGTGGATGATAGGATCGCTTGCTTTTACCAATTCAGGCATGCGAGTTGGCGGCGTATATAAGGGATGTGCTTTAGCAATTTTGTCAGTCATATCGTGGGCTAAATCAAACACACGGTTATCGATGGCATACGTAGCCTTTAGCGGGAACGGTCTATCCACCTTGTATTCTTTTACCTGCGAATCCTGATAAAAATAGGTTTTGCGAATGACATCGGTCATACGAGCTTCTATAACTTCAAGACCGTTCTTTTCCAGATAGTCTTCGATGTCGTGGTTTGCACCAGGATGGAAATTCAACAGGTATTCGCCAACAATCAAGACGGTTGGACGTGGGTTACTTCTATCGTAAGGAACCTGCTTCATGATCTCTATAGATTGCGCAAAAGCTTTTTTAGCGCCATGGACACCACCTGATTCAAGACCTTCGACCAAGCAATCAAGAGCGCGATCAAATGCCTCGTTTGCGCTTCCTTCAACTAATTCATAGGGGCGCATTTTGCGAAGGAGTTCTTCAAGGGCATCTATCATGGGTAGGGTATACGCTGTGCGAATTGCTGATATCAAGTTCAACTTAAAGCCTGGATGTATGTTGTGGAAATCAACATCGTCGTTAGTAATGATAGGCACCTGTTCATATCCAGCGTCATCGAGTGCTTTGCGCAACAATGCAGCGTAATGGGTCAGGCGACAGTCACCAATGTATTTACCGGTAGCAACGGCAACGTGATCCAAGTCGTATTCGCCTGATTCAAGGGCTTCAAGCGCTTCGCCAATGACGATTTGTGCTGGGAAACATATATCGTTATGAACGTACTTTTTGCCCAAATAGATTGCGCGTTCGCGGCCAATAGGAAGCGAAACGGTTCGCAAGCCTTGTTTTGCGAAAACGGCAGACATAATACGACTGAAGGCATGCGAGGTATTAGGAACAAGAACAACACGCTCTTCAACGGCTTTCTTATCGAACTTTTGCGGATAGGGGTCCGATAGCCTTGCTCCCGTTTCGCGTGCAACTTGTTCATCGTTTGCCTGCTCTAGGGCGGCTAAGTTTTCCGAATCGGCATTGCTAAAGCTAGCCTCAGACGCTTCGGATGATTCCAAGGCTTGCTTTAGGTTCGTCCCTGAAACACCAAGTTCAGCCGCATTTGATTGTGCGCGGCGACGCTCAATGGTTTCGACAAATGAGCGCGTACGAATGCCTAAAGGTCCGTGAATATCGCTTTCGTCTACCTTAAGAACAAGAGGAATTTTTGGTCCCATTTCTTTCATGAGGCGGATGATTTCATCGGAGAGATATGCATCATGTCCGCAACCGAAGCTTACGATTTGGACATATTCCATATGGGAGCTTTGTGCTGCTATAACAGCAGATGAAAGCATGCGCGCATGGAAATTATTGACGATATCGATCAAACTGTTGTCGAGTACTACGTCGTTTACGCCAGGTACCGAATCGGCGGTGATTACTGGAATACCCATATCAGTAAAGAAGTTGGGAAGTTCGTGGTTTACCAAGGTGTCATTATGGTAAGGACGACCTGCTAACACAATGGCATAGCGGCCTTCCTTGCGAACTTGCGCCAATACTTCTGCACCGCGCTTTTGTAAGGTTTCTTGAAATGCCTTTTGAGCTGCGTCGGCTTGCTTGAGCGCTTCTTGGGTGGCCTTTTCGGGAATTGCAAAGGTGTCGTGGAAGTACTTTGCTAACTGGTTTGTACGATCCTTTTCGGTGAACCAATGGAAAAGAGGGCTATCAAAGGGTGTGTCCCAGCGGCGTTCAGGATTATCCGAATTTTTAATTACTAGAGGATATCCTTTTACTACAGCACACATCGATTGACTGGTGTCTGCTTGGTTTTCTGAAGGAACGGTGGTTACGATCGGCATAAAAATACGATCAACACCCTGCTTATGAAGATCACGCAAATGGCCATGCACAAGCTTTGCAGGGAAGCAGACGGTATCGGACGCCACTGCTTGTAGGCCGTCTTCGTATATGGCACGCGTGCTTAAGTGGGACAGTTTTACCGTAAAGCCAAGTGCCTGCAAAAGAGTTTTCCAGAAAGGCATGGTGTCCCAATAGAACAACACACGGGGAAGTCCGATGGTAATGTTTTGATCGGGCAGCAAGGTGCTATGAGGCCAATCTTGGAAGAGGAGCTTTTCGCGCTCGGCATATAAATTCGGTACGCTATCCATAGCCTGTTTAGCGGCACGTACGGCATCACGTACGCTTGAATCTTTGGGGTCACCTACCACTTCACCGCGTGGACAGCGATTTCCTGTTATCCAGGAAGAACCGTTCGAGAAGGTGATGCGCGTGCGATTGCAGCGATTTGCGCAGAAGGGACAAATCAGATTGGTTTCTTGCTCGTAGCTAAAATCGCGCAGAGCATCCCAACCGATAAAGGATGATGTCTCAAGGTCGGCTGCGGTGGAGCTTACCTGCGAAGAGGGTGATGAAGTGTCCTCATGGGCGCTCTTTTGGTTTTGATACGCTTCTTTTGCTTCAAGCTGTTCTTGTGCGATAAGCGCAGCTCCAATAGCTCCCATAAGGCCTGGGTAGGGAGCGCGTACCACTTCATGTCCAACGTATTGTTCGAAGGCACGCAGTACGGCATCGTTTAAGAAGGTGCCTCCTTGGACAACAATTTTGCTGCCTAAGCTATCAAGGTTAGAAACACGAATAACTTTCGTGAAAACGTTTTCGATGATCGATCGGCACAAGCCCGCCATAATATCGTCGGGCGTTTTGCCATTTTTCTGTTCGGTCACAATGCTGGAGTTCATAAATACCGTGCAACGGCTACCCAGTACTGCGGGGGATTCGGAACGAAATGCTGATTCTGCAATATCTTTAGTTTCGATACCTAAGGTGGAAGCAAAATTTTCCAGGAAGGAGCCGCATCCACTTGAGCAGGCTTCATTAACTACAACGTTGGTGATAATGCCTTCATCTATCCAAAGGGCCTTCATATCCTGTCCGCCGATATCAAGAATGAACGTAACATCGGGAACATAGCGCTGGGCTGCATGGGCATGGGCAACCGTTTCTACAGTGTGGCTATCTGCGCCAAATGCTTGGGCGAACATATATTCGCCATATCCTGTAGTACCTACTCCGAGAACCTCCAATTCAAAGCCTCGATGGGCGTAAGAATCGTGTAGATGCAAGAGAGCATTCTGGGCAACTTTGAGCGGCTCGCCTTCGTTAGGGGCGTAGAAGGAATCTATGAGGTTACCTTCGGTGTCGAGTAAAACAAGTTTTGTCGTCGTTGAGCCAGAATCAATTCCCAAATAAACAGGAAGAGGAGTGGTGGGCGATGAGGACTCATCGGAATGCTCGTTATTAGGAGTGCCTTCTGTAAGAATAGTGGAATAAGTTGAAGAGACATCTCCTAGAGGGTGGCGCTGTTCAAAGGCTTTGCGCTCTTCGGCGCTTTCGAACAGGGGAAGCGACAATTCCAAAGATTGAGTGGCATTACTGCTGTCATCTTCACATGAGCACATTGCGGTAGCGCCATCGATTACTACAATGCGTTTTGTTTCTAAGGTGTGGATTGCCTCGTCTAAATCCAGTTTTGCGGGAACATCGCGGAAGAGATCGGTTAGTGAAAGTGCCGCACCAACAGCAACAATCGTTTCGGGATGTTCGGGGATAATGATGTCTTCGCGACCTAAATCCAGGCGTTCTGCAAAAACTTTAATAAGGCGTGGATTAAACGTTAAGGGACCACCCTCAAATACAACAGGGGCAACAATATCCAAACCTTGTGCTAAGCCGCCAATGGTTTGCTTAGCGATGGCGTGGAATGAAGAAAGAGCGATTTCTTCTCGAGAAACCCCTTGGTTTAACAGTGGCTGAATATCTGTTTTGGCATATACGCCACAGCGGCCAGAAATGTTATGGACAGACGTACCTTTGGCGGCGAGGTCATTAAACTTTTCTGTGGGAACTTTAAGCAAGGTGGCTATCTCATCAATAAAAGCGCCCGTTCCGCCTGCGCAGCTACCATTCATGCGCATGTCGGCAACATTGAGGCGTTCCTGTGT
>URVA01000061.1 GCA_900551155.1 uncultured Eggerthella sp.
CGAGCGCCCCAATAGGATGGGGGCCAGCAACCTATTACAAAATTCCAGGAGCAAAAGGAACTATTGGCTTTATTTCTGCAATATCAAACCATTTTTGCGCAACCTGCAATCGGCTGCGTTTAACAGCTGATGGCAAACTGCGCCCCTGCTTGTTTAGCGACGAAGAACTTGATATTCGTAGTACACTTCGAAATGGATCTGAAGAAGATATTCAACGAAGCACTTCGCATTAAACCCGAAGGTCATCATCACCGTCACGGCACCGAACGCAGCATGAGCCAAGTAGGTGGCTAAAGTCAAGAGGTGTAAAGTACGTACTATGCGACTAAAGCAACCCAGAAATACCTGAAGGATTTCTTATGGCAGAACAGAAGCTTACTCACATTAACACTAAAGGCGAAGCTCATATGGTCGATGTTTCTCCCAAAGACGAAACAAAGCGCACAGCTGTCGCTGAAGGTTTTATCTTTATGAAACCCGAAACTCTCGCACTGATTGAGTCGGGCGAAGCGAAAAAAGGCGATGTACTTGCCGCTGCACGTATTGCTGGCATCATGGCGGCAAAAAAGACCAGCGATTTAATTCCCCTTTGTCATCCACTTATGCTTACCAAAGTGGAAGTTACCTGCACGCCTTTTAAGAGCGACCAAGTACCTGAACCATTTGAAGGTCGCTGCGGAATACGCGTTGAAACTACGTGTAGTTTAGTAGGCAAAACGGGCGTAGAAATGGAAGCTTTAACCGCAGCAAGCACTGCATGCCTTACCGTATACGATATGTGCAAAGCGGTAGATCGCGGTATGGAAATTGGACCCATTCGCCTGCTTCATAAAGAAGGTGGCAAAAGCGGTACTTGGGATAGGGCGTAACTCATTTCTAATAGATTAACAAAGTCCTCTATTCCGTTTAAGGATTCCCGTTCCGCTACTCAAAATTCCCGTTAAACGGGACTTTTTCGTGCGCTGCCCTGCTTCATGTTTTATTAATCTGCGTTCTTCGAACGCATGAACAGGAATAGTATTCAGAGAGCCTTCAACAGAATAGAGGACTTTTTCCGATGAAACGGTGTTCCCCTCTTTGCAAAACAGCGAGAGCTTATCTGAATAGCTAATAAACCCGACAGGCGAAAGGAATTGCCTAAGGGCAATGACTGAAGCTCGGAGGGTTTAGTAGCTATTCAGATAAGCTCGTAGCGTCATTACGCCTCATACGAACATTACCCTGATCGGCAAAGTCAAGGTAATGTTAATGCCCGCATCCTGCCATCATAGATACTGCATGCGGCAATACTGCTACTACTCCATCCCAATTTTCACAGGCAGCTTTTTTGCTACCAGGCAAATTGAGCACCAAGGTGGTTCCTCGCTGCATACATAAAGCCCGAGAAAGCATAGCGCGAGGGGTTATTTGCAAACTATACGCACGCATGCCCTCAGCAATACCAGGCACTTCCCTATCGCATACATCGCGGGTGGCTTCTGGCGTTACATCGCGAAGCGAAAGTCCTGTTCCACCGCAGGTTAACACTACATCTACTTCAGGCAAATCCGCCGCCGCTACAATGGCAGCAGATATTTCTGCACGATCGTCTTTTACCAATACATATGAAGCGCACTTCCAGCCACGAGCAGCAATGCGCTCCTTCAAAGCCGCGCCTGCCGTATCTTGAGATTCATCACGCGTGTCCGAACAGGTAATTACCGCAAAAGTCAAAACAGGCTCTTTGGTTTCAGCTCGCCCGCAAAACTCTCCAGTAGAAAGTGAATCACTCACCGAAACTCCTCCCCTTCTGTTTTCTTACATTCAGCCTATTCTGCTTCCCTTGAAGTAGCCCGAAGCAATTTTTAAATCACAACACCTTCGTCAACATCAAGGAGTAAACACTCAACCAAAGTACCTGCTTCTACCTTCTTGCTTTCAGGAACGCCCTCGGGCAATACCGCAAGACAGTTTCCACTCTGGAAAGGACTGAACAGACCAGAGCTTTGACTTTTAGCAGGACGAACTTGCACGCTACCATCTTCTTTTCGCTCTAACGTTGAGCGCAAATAAATTCGACGCGCATCCTTCTTCTTTGCGTCATTTGTTAAACGAGCCCAAATATGGGGTCTGTCGAACGTTGAATACCCCTGCATCTTTCGAAGAGCAGGGCGCACCAAGAGCTCAAAACCACAATATGCCGCCGCAGGATTACCCGATAAACCAAACACGGGTGTGTCTTCTATAAACCCAAATGTTTGTGCTTTTCCGGGGCGCATATTAACAAAATCCATAAGCAATTCGCCGTTTTCTGAAACAACTTCTTCAATGAAATCAAAATCACCCGTAGATGCTCCACCGCTTGTTACCACAAAATCGCAATCTTTAACGGCATTCAAAACTGCTTCAGTAAGCGTCTCTTTGTCGTCTTCAACAATGGGCTGCAAAACTGGAATGCCTCCTGCGCGAATTATAGAAGCACCAATTGCGTAAGAATTGCCATCACGGATTTCACCTTTTTGCGGAACAGTATCTGGGCCAACCAATTCACTTCCAATTGGAATTACCGCAACGCGAGGACGACGATATACCTCAACATACGCCATGCCACAACTTGCAAGAAGGCCCGCACCTGCAGCACTGATAGGTTCTCCCGCTTTAATGGCTATTTCGCCAGCATGAATTTCTTCACCTTTTCCTCGGATATTAGCACCCACTGCAGAAGGAGCCCTAAAAGCAACTTTGCCAGGAGCACGTCCCCCGTTTTCGAGATTATCCACAATCTCAAATTTGACTACGGTATCCGCCCCAGCAGGAACGGGAGCTCCCGTCATAATACGCACGCAGGTACCAGGCTTTACTTCCTCATCGTAGTAATCACCTGCAGGGATTTCTGCAACAACAGGAAGTTCTACAGGGTTATCCACTGATGCATGTTCGATATCCGAAGCAACAAGAGCAAAACCATCCATAGCAGAATGATCAAAAGGAGAAATATCTATATCGCTTTTTTGGTCCTTTGCAGAAACTCTACCTATCGCATCAAGCAAAGGAACCATTTCGGTATCCAGCAGCGAAATTGCATCAAGTACGATTGAACGGGCTTGTTCAACAGGGATTAAGTTTTGCGCTTTTATCATCTGGCACCTCATCACGCAAAGAACAGTATGAGTATCAAAAAAGACTGCTACCGAGAAATATCGGCATCAAAAAGACCTCTTTATTCTAGAACAAGAATAAAGAGGTCTTTCGTGACAAAGTAAATGACAGGTTTGATTTTTGTTAAAAGCGGCGCAAAATTAAGTTTTTTAGATAGTACCGAGCACTTCATAATACGAGCCCTGTGCACAGTTACGACAAAGTATTTCGCCTTGTTCGCCCTGAACTTCACGCCCATCTGTTACCTGTTCGCCGCAACGACTGCAAACCGCAATCTGACGTGGTCTACCTGGAAGATCATTTTCAGTAATATTCACACGCACCTGTTCTACTTTAAAAAGATCCTCATCGGAACGCTGCGCGAACCATTCACGCAGATCACAGCCCTTAGGGGCCTTTTCGCTAATGTTGGTCATACGAATAGCTTTGCCGCTTTGAATATCGTAGAACGTGGCTGCTTGTTTGCCGAAATCTAAGCACTTCATGCGGCGCTTACCTGGATGGCAATTCGTAGTAATCATGATGGCGTCAGTTAGACAGCGGTCGCATTCCACATACACAATAAGATCGCGATAGGTGTCAGGATCGTCGATACCGAAGTAGTTAAATGCATAGCGAGCCATACGCACTCCCGTTAGCTGACCTCCACAAAGATGTCCATGGAAATTAATTGCACGTTCAATATCTTCATCAAGAGTACGCATCATCAAGGCTCCTTTGAGGTGGCTATACGTTCAACGTAAGTTCTGCGAACAGGTATAAAATCGGCTTAAATTCTACAACTCTCTACGCGCTTCGATGGCACGACCTAATGTTACTTCGTCGGCAAACTCCAAATCGCCGCCCACGGGCAAACCACTTGCAAGACGCGATACTTTAACACCGAGTGGCTTAATCAAGCGCGCAAGGTAACTTGCAGTTGTTTCACCTTCGATATTGGGGTTAGTGGCAAGGATTACCTCTGAGATATTAGGGTCGTTCAAGCGTGCCAATAATTCTGCTATATGTAAATCATCAGGCCCGATACCTTCAAGAGGAGACAAGGCGCCACCCAACACATGGTATACCCCAGAAAAGGTGCCGGTACGCTCAATAGGAGGAATATCGCGCGGTTCCGATACTACGCAGATAGTATTTTGATCACGCTTAGGTGAAGCACAGATATCACATAAATCATCTTGGGCGTAGTTAAAACACCGCGCACAAAAATGCACGGTGTCTTTCACTTCGATAATCGCCTGCGCCAAACGGGTAGCGTCAATGCGATCTTCATTTAAGATCCAGTACGCAATTCGCTGCGCAGATTTAGGTCCGATTCCTGGAAGACGCTCTAATTCATCAAGTAATTTTTGAATGGCAGAGCTTGCGTTCACTTACGTAACCTCACAAATTAACGCAAGCCGGGAATTCCAGGCATACCGCCACCCATACCAGGCAAGCCCATACCTCCAGTTACGGCGCTTAGACGCGCATTGCTTTCTTCATTGATGTTACGAATTGCTTCATTTACCGCAGCACAAACCATATCCTGCAGCATTTCTACATCTTCAGGATCCACTGCTTCAGGATCAATCGTGACTGATTCAACCGTCATATCACCACGAACAACTGCCGTTACCATGCCGCCACCAGCGGTTCCTTCTGCGGTCATAGTAGCTACTTCTTCTTGCGCTTTCGCAAGTTCTTTTTGCATCTTCTGAGCTTGACGCATCATCTGCTGCATATTCATAAGGTTGTCTCCTTTATTCTTCTTCATATTTGTGCTGTAAGCATTGTATCGAAAGGTTACGCCTTAGATTTAAAGTTCTTCAAACTTAATACCTTCGCCAAAGCTATTCGACAAAATTGACTTAATACGACTAGCTTCATCATCTGCTGATGAGCCAGCTTGAGGTGCAGGTGTATCTGTCGATGAAGTGGTCTGAGACGCGGGTTCATCTGTTGATGAAGCGGTTTGAGGTGCAGGTGCATCTACTGACGGGGCAGCTTGAGGTAGGGATGCATCCGCCGTCGAAACAGATACCGCAGAACCTACTTCAGCTACATCCGCATCAACACCATCATCTTCTGAATAAAAGGCATCTTCGTAAGCCTCTAGAGGAACGCGATCGTCGTCGTTATAAGGAGCTGCTATAGGCTCATTTCCACCGAGGGGACTTACTTCAGGATGCATGCTTGGAGCCTGAATTGGTTCTGCTTCTTTTCTTGCCTGAGCTGCACGCGCCGCTTCTTGCGCAGCCTGCACTGCAGCACGAACTCGATCAGCTTGCGCCGCAACACCCGAATTATTCGAAGCGCCCGATTGAGCACCACCAGGTTGAGAACCTGCCTGGGGCGAATTAAAGGAAGAAGAAACTGTTGCCGTTGCCGCAGGACCATCACCTTGACCCCCTGCTTCAAGCACCAGGCGATACGGAACTTGGCCTCCCGCTACTGATTCAATAGTCTGAGCCAAAAGTTGCTGAACTTCTGGCTTTTGAGCGGCAGTATAGGCAAACCCGTTGTCTTTAGCAAAGGTAACCACAAGACCGCTTCCATTAGCCTCGCCTGCAACTTTAGCGTTCATAAACAACACACCACGTGCAGGATTCGATTTACGCAAAGAAGTGGTTACTGCATGCCAGAAACGCTGTACGGCAGCAGGGTTGGTTAAATCAATTGTGGCCTGAGACGCTGCTGGTGTAGCAGATGCTGGCACTGAAGGTGCTGGTGCTGCAGGTGTTGCTGGCGCTACCCCTTGCGACGCCGCCGAAACTGCTGGCGTTACTGCGGGCGATGCCTGCGCCTGCGTCGCTGGCAAGACAACTGGCACAGAGGATGCCACCCGTGATGCCGTAGGTGGTTCTACTGTTACTTGTTGTGTTGCCACTGCCTGGGTTGGTGCTGCTGGCTGAGATAGTGCTGCTTCCTGAGCTACTGCAGCCGAAACACTAATCTGTCCCGATTCTAACTTGCGCTCTAGCTCTTCTACTCGTTCTGCTAAAGCCTCAATAGTCAAATCGGAATCAGGCCTAATCATACGCGTAAGAGCAATTTCAAAACTCAAACGTGGATTGCTTGACGTACACAATTCCTTAGAAAGATCTCCTAAGACCAAAAGCAGGCGGCTTAAGCGATCTTCACCAAACAGCTTTAACTGATCCACCATGGCTTTGCGGACTGCTTCATTTACATGAATTTCCACTTCAATGCCAGCAATGGAAAGCAGATACATATTACGAATGTATTCCGCCAAATCGCGAACAAATTGAGCAAGGTCTGCACCCGTTTCTACATAGCGTGCAACCCAGTTAAAACAGGCAGCAGCATCGCGCCTACCAATGGCCAATACGATTTCTGAAAGATCAGTCTCGTCAAGAGAACCCAATAAATTCTGGGCACCTGCTAAAGTTACATGGCCATCGCCAAACGCTATAAGCTGCTCAAGTGAGGTTAGCGCGTTACGCATTCCACCTTCGGCGCGATAAGCGATTAGATCAAGTGCTTCGCCTTCAAAATCCACGCCTTCCTCAACACAAATTGCGCCCAAACGAGACACGATAGCCTCATTGGAAATGCGATGAAAATCAAAACGCTGGCAACGCGACTGAATAGTACCAGGTACCTGCTGAGGATCGGTGGTACAAAGAATAAACATTACATGAGCAGGAGGTTCCTCTAATGTTTTAAGCAAAGCATTAAAAGCCTGCATCGAAAGCATATGAGCCTCGTCGATAATGTAGACTTTCCAAGCACCGCGTGTTGGTGCGTAGTTTACACGAGAAATAATTTCTTCACGAACATTATCAACGCCCGTACGGCTTGCCGCGTCCAGTTCATACACGTCAGGATGCGTTCCTTGAGCTATTGCTTCACATTCTGAGCATGTGCCATCAGGATCAGTGGTGGGACCTTTTTCGCACAAAAGTGCTTTGGCAAGAATACGTGCCATGGTGGTTTTGCCCGTGCCTCGTGGCCCGCAGAACAAATACGCATGAGAAACTTTATCCTGCTCGATGGCGTTCTTTAAAGTGCGTTCAATATGTTCCTGTCCTACTACGTCAGAAAAAGTGGTGGGACGATATTTGCGATAGAGTGCCTCCATGATTTAGTTATCCTCATCATTTCTTGCATGCTTAGCACGAGCAAGGCGCTCTGCTTCTACAGCAGTTTCTACCTGAAAATCACGAGCGCCACTTTTGCGAGCAGAAAGCGCTGCTTTAACTGCACCTATAACCGCAGGCGCTACCGAAACAGCAACAATACCTAGAACAATTACTTCGAAATGCTCCTGCACGAAAGGAACGCCCCCGAAGAAGTAACCAACTAACACAAAAAGCGATACCCAAGAAAGACCACCCAAGCAGTTAAAGAATGTAAACTTCGCAAAGTTCATATGTCCTGTACCTGCAATAAAGGGAGCAAAAGTACGGAAAAAGGGCATGAAACGCGTAATTACAATGGTAAGACCGCCATACTTTTCAAAGAAATGGTCAAGCTTTGCCATACGCTCTGGCGTAAGTGCTTTGACTTTACCTGAGTCAATAATGCGAGAGCCGAATAAGCGAGCAATCCAATAATTTGAAGTATTACCCAAAATTGCTGCAGCATAAAAAACGATGAGCGTAGCAGCAAGGCTTAATCCACCGCCATCAGCAGAAAAAACCCCTGCAGCGAAGAGAAGCGAATCACCTGGCAAGAAAGGAAAAAATACCAAGCCGGTTTCAATAAAAACAATAAGGAAAAGCGGAGTATATACCCAAATTGGTCCGAGGGTAATAATCCAACCTGCAATAGCGCCTCGCGGATCTTGAAGAAGGCCCAGAATAAAGTCGATGAATTCCATTAGACTCCTGCGGTTTTCCGACAAAAACGGTCAAAACAAATTTCGCCGATCAAAAGGTGACCGGCGAAACAACAATCAAGTATCTCGAAAAGGCCTGGGCGCTCGTCAGCGGTCCCTTATGGCTGCTTCCTCCCGGACCTGACCAGGTTC
>URVA01000062.1 GCA_900551155.1 uncultured Eggerthella sp.
GCATCTAAGAATCCCTTGGTGAAACGGTTTTGGCGGATGAAAGCGGTAAACAGAGGCTTGTGCCATTCGATGCCAAGCGTACCCCAACTAATGGTCATGGCGTTTACGCGATCACCATTTTTCGTGGTAAGCAAAACACCATTCTTAATGCCCTGCATAATCTCGGATGCATGTTCAATAGGATCAATTGCGCGCTTCATTGGTTCCTCGTTTCTTCGGGTTAATTTTCAAAACAGAGTGTAGCGCAAACTTCCATGAAACGGTAAGGCACGCTTAAGGTTGCTGTTAGGTTGCACGCGTATTGTCTTAGATGTCAGAGAAAAGAGACGTGGCAACAAATAAAAGGGGTGCAGCCATGAACACAAGCATTATGAAACTGCTCGGAATTTTTGCCCTATCGGTTGCTTTGGTATTTCTGGAGGGGCTGCTTCCTGAGCGACGTCGCGCGAAAGCTCGTAGCGCGAAAGCGTCTAAACGACCCGAGCTCGTTAGTTGATTAGGTAATAGCGCGGGTAGGGCGCAGGTGAGACACAAGTAGTCGAGAGGAATTATTGGGTAGCTAGATGAAAGCGGGGCGATAATCATGGACGACAAGCAGGGAACTATCGCAGGATTGCTTTCATGCGCGGTTATTCTTGCTATTGCGTTATTTGTTCTTATGAGCGGTGGCGGGCTGTAAGGACTGTAGATTAATCCTTATACGCAATATGTACCGCAGCAACGCCAAAGGTAACATTGGTGTATTCCACGCGTGAAAAGCCAGCATCTTTAAGCATTTTTGTAAAGCCTTCCTGGTTCGGGAAGGCTTTAATTGATTTCGCCAGGTATACAAAACCCGATGCATCACCCGTTACGATTTTTCCCCAGGCAGGAATGCCCCAGCGCAAATAAATACGGTAACCCAAGCGCATAAGAGGGTTGGGCGGAGTGGAGAACTCCAACACACACAGTGCGCCACCTGGTTTTAATACGCGATACATTTCCGATAATGCGCGTTCACGTTCAGGCATATTGCGAATGCCGTAGGACATAGTAAGAATATCGAAGGATTCATCTTCGTAGGGAATATCTTGTCCATCTACTACTGCAAGTTCAACAGGAACCCCTTTGGCTTCGCCTGCGTCAAGACGAGCCTGCGCCACTTCCAGCATGGC
This sequence comes from uncultured Eggerthella sp., assembly GCA_900551155.1. Lineage (GTDB taxonomy): Bacteria > Actinomycetota > Coriobacteriia > Coriobacteriales > Eggerthellaceae > Anaerotardibacter. The sequence continues at coordinate 1,155 of URVA01000062.1, forward strand.
GGGAGTGTAGTCGGAAAGCACAATAGAAGCAGGTGGCTTTTGGGCGCATGCGGTAAAAGCAACATCTCCCGTACCGCCCGCTATATCAAGCAGGCGCGATTGAGGAGTGATGGGCGATTTATCGATTAACGTACGCAGCCAACTACGATAGCGACCAAAACTGGAAAGCGCGTTAAAGCGCTCGTATTTCCAGGCAATGTCGGTAAAAATCTGCTTTACGCGTTTCGAAGAAAGTTCAGCAGGAGCATCTTTACCTGTGGCGGTGTCAATGGAGTGCGTGGTTTCGCGGGCTTCGTTCGAATCTATAGTCATAAGGTATGGGTTCCTCTTCTGTTTTTGTAATGCGCATATTTTAGCGCCCTTTGCCGTATTCGCATATCCATGTACTGTGAATCACGATGAATTAACTTAGAATAAAACGCTTCAATGCTATCATGACTAAGAATTATTGGGTCAGGAGGAAAAGCATGTTATTGTGCGCGAAATATATTGTGCCCGTTTCATCTGAACCTATGGAAAACGGTGCGGTACTTGTTCGTGATGGCGTTATTGCCGATATTGGCACGGCAGAAATGATGCGTCTTCGCTATCCAGATGAAGAAGTTAAAGACTTTGGAATGGCGGCGCTCACTCCTGGTTTTATCGATTTGCACGCACGTGTAGAAGATGGTGTATTGCGCGGCCTTATTCGCGACTTGCCTTTTGTTGAATGGCGCAAGAATATTGGCGATTTGCGCAGTCGTATTTCTTCTAAGGAAGCATATGACTCAGCTTATCTGGGCTGTTTAGAAGAACTTTCCGCGGGTGTTACCACTATTGGTGATATCACTTCAACAGGCGCTGCAGTGTTTGCTGCTCAGGATTGCGGTTTGCGTGCAGTGGTGTATCGCGAAGCGGGTGCTATTGATAAACGCTTGGTCAATTACGCTATGAAAAAAGTAGATAGCGATTTGGAAAAGTGGTCTCAAAGTGTAGACGAAGACCGAATCGTATTAGGTATTGCGCCCGATCCCGTATATGAATGCCATCCTGAGTTGTATCGCAGTGCCGCTAAATATGCAGCAGAGCATAATAACTTGCCTATTGCTATGAAGCTTGCAGGTAGCAACGAGGAACTTCGCTTCGTAAAAGACGGCGCAACGGCGGGTCTTGATAGCACGGTTGATCATCGTGGATTCGTGGAAGTTCCCCCTTGGTTGCCAACGGCGGTAACTCCCGTAAATTACGTTTTGAACTGGGGCTTGTTCGAAGCCGAAAACGTAATGATTGTTTATGGCGTAAATGTCTCCGAAGACGATATTCGTCATTTGCGTGATTACGATGTTGCGGTGGCAACGTGTCCAAGCCTTAATGCTCAGCTTGGTATGGGTGTTGCTCCTGTAAGTGAGTATTTACGTTCTGGTCTGCGTATCGGTCTGGGCACCGGCGCTCCTGGTTCAGTGAACTATCTGGACATGTTTGCTGAAATGCGCTTTGAACTTATGATTCAGCGTGCATTAAGTCGCGAATTCCTCAATCCACAGACGCTGCTCGAAATGGCAACGCTTCGTGCTGCGGAAGTTTTACGCCTTGATGACAAAATTGGTTCGCTGGAAATTGGTAAACTGGCAGACATTATTGCTATTGATTTGTCTGGTTCTCATCAAACTCCAACAACAGATCCTGTTACGGCGTTGCTGGGTTCGGCAAGCAATAGCGATGTAGTTATGACTATGGTTAATGGCAATATTTTGTATGAAGCAGGAAGGCTTCATGTGGGAGAGGGCGCAACTAAGGTTATTGCGCATGTACTAGAGGTTCGCGGACGCTTGCGTTCTTAGCCTCTGGTCGATTCGCGCCGCTTGGCAGAGATATTCTGCGTTAAGGTTTCCCACAACGAGAAAGAAGTTTTGGTTTATGGCCAACAAGAAACAAAAAATGACAGCAAAACAGCTCAAAGAACGCGAAGAGCGCGCTTTGGAGCGTAAGCGTAAGGCAGAAGAAAAAGCAGCACGTAAGGCATTATTGTGGCGCATTTTCGTCATTGCTGTCTGCGTCATTTTGATTCTCGCTTTGTCACTTCCTACTATGGGACTTATGTTCTTGGGAGGAAATTAATATTTCGATGTCGCAGTGCTTGTCTGGGCAATAAGCAGCCAAGGGCGATGAGCTGTTCGCTTTTTGGGCTAGTTGTTACTAGGTAGAGCTGCTAACAGAGAGAAAGAAGTGTAACTTGTTCGGTATCGGCGGATTCGAGCTGTTCATAATTTTACTGTTCGGCTTTCTGATATTTGGGCCTGATAAGTTGCCAGAAATGGCAAAGACCCTTGGTGCTGCTTTGCGCAAATTCAAGCAAGCCCAAGCCGAAATGGAATCGGTTATTAAAGGCGAAGTATTAAACGTAGAAGGCGATCAGGGTAAAAAGGCTGCTTCAGCCAGCTCGTCTTCAGAAAAAGCGAAGCCTGCTCCTACGGTTACTCAGGAAAGCTTTGCACAGCGTAAGGCACGCTTCGATAAGGAACGTGCAGAACGCAAAGCAGCAGAAGAGCGCCAAACTATTGAAGCTAATCGCAGCGCTATGAAAGAGCAAGCTGCAAAAAATGCTCGTGCGGCAAACGCTCAGGCATCCGACGATCCAAATCAGCAAACCCAAACGCAAGCATCGCAAAAGCCTGTTCTTACTCCAGAAGAGCTTTTTGGCGCTAAGCCAATTCAGAATAAACCTGAACCAAAAGCGGTTCAGGCAGCTTCGTCCGAAAGGAGTGAGTAATCATGCCAATCGGACCGGCTCGTATGTCGCTTATGGAGCATTTAGGCGAATTACGTATGCGTTTGGTACGCATTGTTGTTTGTCTTATTGTGGCAACGTTGGTGTTCTATTTGGGAACCGATACGGTAGTGCAGTTCTTACTTGCTCCTGTTGCGCAGTATATGCCTCTCGATGAATCGGGGCAGGTACAGCTTAATGTTTTCGGCGCGTTTGATGCGTTTTCCGTTCGTATCACTGTAGCGCTTTGGACTGCTCTTGTGGCAACGGCTCCCATTACCTTGTGGCAGATTCTGGCATTTTTCTTGCCAGCACTAAAACCAAAAGAGCGTAAATGGTTCGTGCCAACCTTTATTGCGGCGCTTTGCTTATTCATTGGTGGCACCGTATTTTGCTACTGCATTATTTTGAATCCTGCTTTTCAGTGGTTAACTGATCAAGCAACAGGCTTTGCCACTATCATGCCTGAAGCGGCACAGTGGGTAGATATCATTATTAAGTTCGAATTAGGTTTTGGCATTGGCTTTGAAATGCCTTTGGTTGTGTTCTACCTGGTAATGTTTGGCATTATTCCCTATAAAAAGCTTCGCGCAAGTTGGCGCGGTATGTATGTTGGCTTGTTGATATTTTCCGCTATGGTCACTCCCGACGCTTCGCCGGTAACCATGGGCTTAATGTTTGCAGCTATGGTTGTTCTGTATGAAATAAGCTTATTGGCAGCGCGTGTTGGTTTAGCGAAGCGCATTAAGCGTCAAGAGGAAGCACGAAAACAAGAGCAACTGGAAGCTGAAGAAGCAAAGGCTGAATTGAAATACGCTAAAACCAAGTTCAAAGAACATTTGTGGGGAAGCGAAGACGAAAAGAGGTAAACGCCGTGCATGAATTGGGAATTATGAGTGGCGTTATGGATTCGGTTCAGCAAGCAGCAAATGATGCTGGTGCGGATCGTGTCTTAAAAATCAGCCTTTCGGTAGGAGAAATGACTGAGGCAATCGAAGATGCGCTTCGGTTCGCTTTTGAGGCCCTTGCAGAAGGCACTATGTGTGAAGGTGCTGAATTGGAAATCACTATGATCCCGCCCAAGAGTATTTGTCTTGAGTGCGGTCTTGAATACGAGCACGATAGATTCCATATGCTGTGTCCCGAATGTGGCAGTGCATTTTCAGAGCTCTTACAGGGCAAGGAATTACGAATTGATTCCATTGAAGTAGATATTCCTGACGAAGAGCAAACTTCTGCCGATGCGTAGGCAATGATACGTTATTGTGTATTTGTAACACTGCTCGCTATAAGGCATAGACACTAAAAGGTTTTACTGCGCGTGTTCTTCAAAAAGCGAACACCAAAGAAAACGTGAACATTGTGTTCAGGAGGCATCTTATGCAGATTGATTTAAAGCAACCTATTCTTGATAAAAACGATAAGCTCGCTCAATCTAATCGCGAACTCTTTAAAGAAAAGAAGGTATTTGTGCTGGACTTGTTGGCATCTCCTGGCTCTGGCAAAACGTCAACTATCTTGGCAACGATTGAAGCGTTGCGCGATGAATTTAATATCGCAGTAATCGAAGGCGATATTGCTTCTTCAGTTGATTCGGAAAAGATTAAAGAACAAGGTATTGCTGCGGTGCAGATTAACACGGGCGGAGCTTGCCATCTTGAAAGCGATATGATTCGCCGTGCGGTTGATGTACTTGATTTGGATAATCTTGACCTTATCATTGTTGAAAATGTAGGCAATTTGGTTTGCCCGACCGACTTTGATTTGGGTGAAAACATGAAGGCCATGATTTTGAGTGTGCCAGAAGGTGATGATAAACCGCTCAAATACCCTGGCGTTTTCCAGGCTTCGAAGGCAATTGTTTTGAACAAGATTGATACGTTGCCTGTGTTCAGTTTCGACAAAGAACTGTTCTACGACCATATTAAGAACTTGAACCCCACAGCACCTATTTTCCCTATATCAGCAACAAATGGGGAAGGGGTAGATGCTTGGGCGAATTGGCTGGCAGAACAAATTCGCGCGCTGTAGCTGGCGGGCTATTAGGAAACCTTAAGAGTGCTGCAACAAGAGTAAATCGATAGCGATAATTGCTCTGAAGCTTGTTAATCTCAATAGGGCTTAAAGAAAACCAAAAGAGGCGTCCATCAGGGCGTTTCTTTTTTGCGCTCTTTTGTGGATGTATTATGCATGCTAAAATAGGCATAGTGCATGAATATAAATTTTAAGCGTGCTCTGGTTGGTAATTCTCCATAAAAAAGAAGGGCGGGAGTTTCATGCCAGCGTTGCAAGTAAAAGACTTTCCTCAAGATTTATATGACGAATTGAAGGCGTGCGCAGCAAAGGAAGACCGTAGTATTTCTCAGCAGACAGTACACATTTTGCGCGATTACTTGCGCGCGTATCGCCAGTGGTCAAATCGAAGCGACTGGGAAGTAGTGCCGAAGTCTTCGGAAGCTTACCACCCTTATCATGCACGTACTATGAGTAGACGCGAATCCGAAGAGGCAGAGCGTCAAGCGCGCATCGAAAAACGCAAAAAGATTTTTGAAAAAATAGAGAAAGCTTCTTCTTTTGATCTCCCTGAAGAATATTCCAGCGAAGCGGAATTGGTTCATGGAATGAGAGAAGAAAGAGATGCGCAAATCTTTGCAGCGTTAGGTGGTAAGCAATGATAGTCTTGGATTGCTGTGCTGCGGTTGCAATGCTTCGTAAAACCGCTGAAGGCGAAGCACTTAAAGCTTTAATGATTGAAGGGGAATCGGTAGTTTCCTCAGAGTTTTATTTAGTTGAAATAAGAAATGTATTTTGGAAATTTGTACGAACGGGTAAGCTGACCGAAGAGGAAGCTCGGGAGAAAATTAAAGAAGCAATAGGACTCGTGGATGTCTTTGTGCCCATAAGAGATAATGCCGATGAAGCGTTTGCTGAAGCAGTGCGGCAAAATCATTCGGTGTACGACATGTTTTATCTCACGTTGGTTCGTCGCACTTCAGGCACGCTGTTTTCTCTTGATAAAAAACTTGTTTCGCTCTGTGAAGACATGGGTCTTAATGCGGTTGTAGAAGTGGAACTATAAAGTGACACGCAAAACTCTCATGTTGTGTGGTCTTGGCTTTATGCGCACGGCGGCTGGCAGAAGCCAAAATATAAAGTAACAATTTATAAAACTTATCTAAAAATCTTGGAACAATATGAGCTCTTTCTGACACAGTGGAGCCAGATATTCACCAAAAAACGCCTGGTCAAACCAAAGAATGTAATAAAGATATCAGTCGTTTAACCTCACATAGAAATCTAAGTGTCATACACTCATATTTTCTTCATGATGGGTTGCATTCCTTGAGTAAGTTGCTAATATGTATAGGCGTTAGCACTCATAAGGTTTGAGTGCTAGCCACTTACAGTTTGACTGCTAATTGTCTGCAACATACGTTTGGGCGCAAAAGCACATAATGCTTCACAAAAGCAAAGCTAGCGCAAACAAAGCAGAGCGGTCTTTCTGGGTTGGAACTTTGGTAATAAGGCGCGCGAGTAAAAGTTTGCGATTAACTCGGCACGAGCTTTCTCTTGCGCGATTTAGAACTTAAGAAAGGAAGTACGTTATGAATCTTAAGCCAGTTGGTGATCGCATCGTCGTTAAGCAGGACGAAGCACAGGAAACCACTGCAGGCGGTCTGTATATCGCAGCTGATTCTAAAGAAAAGCCTCAAACAGGTGTTGTTCTGGCTGTAGGCGAGGGCAAGATCAACAACGAAGGCAATCATCTTCCCATGCCAGTTAAAGAGGGCGACCGCGTTCTCTATGGTAAGTATGGCGGAACCGAAGTTGATGTAGATGGCGAAAAGGTAATGATTCTTCGTGCTGACGACATCTACGCAGTATTTGCTGAATAAAGACCACTCACTTTAGTAACACTTCTTTGAAAGGAATTGTTTTTATGGCAAAGGAAATTAAGTTTGGCGCAGAAGCAAGAGCCGCACTGGAGAGCGGTGTAAATCAGCTGGCAGATACTGTTCGTGTAACCCTGGGACCGAAAGGAAGAAACGTAGTTCTTGATAAATCCTTTGGAGCTCCGCTGATCACCAATGACGGCGTTACCATTGCAAAGGAGATTGAGCTGGAG
>URVA01000063.1 GCA_900551155.1 uncultured Eggerthella sp.
TAAAAAAAAGAATAGTAGTTGTATTTGGTACTCGTCCTGAGGCTATCAAGATGTGTCCTTTGGTAAATGAGCTAAAGGCTCGCCCGAAAGACTTCGACACGGTTGTGTGCGTAACAGGTCAGCATCGAGAAATGCTTGATCAGGTACTAAATGTCTTTAATGTAGTGCCTGATTATGACTTATCTATTATGAAGCCAGGGCAAACGCTTTTTGATGTAACAAGTGACGTGCTTTTGAAAATCAAAGCAGTGCTCGAAAAAGAAAATCCTGATGTGGTACTTGTTCATGGAGACACTACTACTTCATTTGCGGCGGCTCTTGCTGCTTTCTACTTACAAATTCCAATAGGGCATGTAGAAGCAGGACTTCGTACTCATAACATGTATTCTCCTTGGCCTGAAGAATTTAACAGGCTGGCAGTAGATCTTATTACTCAGTATTACTTTGCACCTACCGAGAAAAGTAAACAAAACCTGCTTGATGAAGGAAAGCCCGAAGAGCAGATCTTTGTTACGGGCAACACCGGAATTGATGCCCTAAAAACAACAGTTCGAGAAGATTACACGCATCCTGAACTTGAATGGGCAAAAGACTCAAGACTTATTCTTATTACGGCTCATCGCAGAGAAAACCTTGGTGAGCCTATGCATCATATGTTTAGGGCCATTCGTCGTGTTATGGAGGAACATCCCGATACCAAAGCAATCTATCCTATTCACATGAATCCAAAGGTAAGAAAGGCAGCACATGAAGAATTGGACGGGTTCGATAGACTTCATATTATTGATCCTTTAGAAGTGCTTGATTTTCATAACTTTATGGCAAAGTCATATCTCATTCTTACCGATTCTGGCGGTATTCAAGAAGAGGCTCCTTCTCTTGGTAAACCTGTACTTGTTATGCGTGATACTACCGAGCGTCCAGAAGGGGTAGAAGCAGGAACTTTAAAGCTCGTTGGCACTAATGAAAAAACAATCTATCAAGCATTTACTAACTTGCTTGATAATGAACAAGAGTACGAATCTATGTCGCATGCTTCAAATCCCTATGGGGACGGAAATGCTAGTGAACGGATTGCGAATATTTTGTCAGGAGCTGATTATAAGTGAATCATATTATTGAAGTCGCTGCTCCTGTGCTCGCTCCTATTTTTGCCAAGAATCAGGATCGTGTTCTTTCTTTGCGATTTGAGAAAGCCCTTGGCAGAAAGAGGCAAGATCCACCGAAGTCGTTCTACGACAAGGTTTTCTGGATGAGTGCTCATACTGATACCTCTTTGTGGACAAGATTGGCAGACAAAATTGAAGTCCGTAAATTTGTAAAGGAACGTTGTGGCGAAGATATTCTGCCGAAGCTGTATGCAATCTACGAGTCTGCTGACATTATTGACTTTGGCGCATTGCCAGATTCCTTTGCTATTAAAACAAACAATGGATGTGCATCTAACTATTTAGTTCGCTCTAAAGCTGATGCTGACCTGGAGGCAATTCGGTCAGGTCTTGCTTGTTGGCTTAGATTCCCTTATGGGCAACTGACCGGTCAACTCCACTATGCAAAGATAGTTCCACGAATTCTTGCGGAGGAGTTGCTATTTCAGGAAGAAGATCCAGATACGACGCTCGTGGATTACAAGTTTTACTGCTTTGATGGTGAGCCTAGGTACTGTTATGTTGTGTCAGATAGGCAATTCGATTCTAAGCACACGCATTCTCGCATGATGTATGACATGAACTGGAATCCATTGTCAGAGGTATTCGTCTCTGGTAAGGAGCTTTGTTGCTTATCAGAGCCTGTTTGTTTTGGTGAGATGCAGGAGATTTCTGCTACTCTTTCTGGAGATATTCCGTTTGTTCGAATTGATCTTTATGCAGTAAATAACGTTACAAGATTCGGTGAGATGACTTTTATGCCTGGTATGGATCCTGGATTCACTGAAAGGTTTCAAGAGGAAATGGGCAGCATGCTTGTTTTACCGAAAGGTATTGTGAGCTAATGAGAATTCTCCACGTAGCGTCAATTGTTGGGAAGGGCGGAGTCGGTAGGTTTATCTTTGAACTTGTTAAAAACATCTGTGACAAAGATATCCAGCAAGATGTTCTTTCGATTTGTCGTTCAGTTTATTATGATATGCCCTGTGAAAAGTTTGGGCCGTTCGTGGGTGGACGTGGGTTTATAGCATCGCTTTTTGGCGCTATTCGGCTTCGGGCCTTTCTTGTTCGTCATTCTTACGACATTGTTCATATCCATACAAATAACGCTGCGGGGTTTGCTTATGCTGAAGCCGCAAAGCTTGCTGGCGTGAAATATAGGATTGTTCACTCGCATAACACGAGTCTTGGAAAAGGAAGCTCAAAAGTAAAATATATTGTCGATGCTGCTATTAAAGGCATCTTGCGCTATGCACCAACCCATTGTTTGGCGTGTTCCAAGGAAGCGGGAGTATTTCTTTTTGGAGATAGAGCATTTACCGTTATTAATAATGGTGTTGACACTACTCGTTTCTCCTTCGATTCTGAAATGCGTAGGAAAATGCGTAAAAAACTTAGTTTAACCGATACGGTAACTCTTGGTTTCTGTGGCAACCTCTCTCCTGAGAAGAATGTTTATAAATGTTTGAATGTATTTGCTGTTCTTTCCAGAAGGGATCCATGTGTGCGTTTACTTATCGTAGGCTCGGGAGAGGATGAGGAATCTCTTAAAAAAGAGGCACAAGCTCTTTCGATTGATGACAAGATAGTATGGGTTGGATCTGTACCTGATCCAGAAAACTACTATGCTTCCATGGACTGCCTTCTTATGCCGTCATATTTTGAAGGTTTTCCGCTTACTATGGTTGAAGCGCAGGCAAATGGTCTTCCTGTGATCGCATCTAGTCGAATAACCGACGAAGTTGCTCTTACTCCGATAGTAAAAATGCTAGATATCAATGAATCTGATGAGGTATGGGCTCATTGCATTGTAGAGTTAGTGAAAAAGGCAAGAATCTATTATCGCGAGGAATTTGCTGTCAAGATAATGTGCGCTGGATTTGATAAACAAAATACTGTTGATGGTGTTCGTTCTTTATACCTTAATTTAATGTCTACATATGATATAGGCGAAAAACAAAACCATAATAGCATTTAATTTACTCTTTTAGCTATTTGTCTGCTTTCCATGGTCTGGCTTAAATAAGAAGATGATTCCAAAAACAATACATTATTGCTGGTTTGGCGGCAAAGCATTACCGCCTGAAGTAAAAGAGTGCATTCGAAGCTGGGAAAAACATTGTGAAGACTATCGCATTGTACGCTGGGATGAAACAAATTTTGATATCTCACTCCATTCGTTTTGTAAGAAAGCATATGAGGATAATGCATGGGCGTTTGTGTCGGATTATGCACGGTTAAAAATAATATACGATTTTGGCGGAATATATCTTGATACAGATGTAGAAGTACTCAAATGTTTTGATCCTCTCCTAGCTCACGATTGTTTTTTGGGGGTACAGCAGGAGGGGCATGTTTGTGCTACGGGGCTCGGTTTTGGTGCAGTAGCAGGTCATCCCGTGATCTATGAGATGCTTAAGAAATACGACGAGATTGAATATAATGCTTCATCAAAAAAAGACCTTGCTTGTCCGATTCTCAATACTGAAGTGCTTGTGAGTCTGGGCTATTCGTATTGCGATAGTCCACAAGCTGTGTGCGGCGCAAATATATATCCTCCGCTCTATTTCGATCCAATCTCACCAGGTTCTAAAGGGAAGAACCTGCTTTGTGATAAAACTTATTCAATACACCACTACAGCAATTCTTGGGGTACTAAAAAGGATATTCTTAGAAGAAGATTTATCAGGTTAATTGGGAGTGAAAGGGTATCCAAGATAAAGGAGGTACTTCATGGCCGCTCATGAGGGATTATCGCCGATCACCCCGACTTCTTTTAAAGAAAACCAGAAAGTTAAAAGGAAAGATACTGAAAAAATAGACATCGAATTAAAAACAAGATGGCTGTATACATCTGCTTTGACGCTCATTATTGCGAATCATATTATTGATCAAGTTTCGAGCAATATTGGGATTGAGCCTTTACCTACATTTTTCTTTGTGGCAGTGGGATTGTTTTTGCTTGTATTGAGGGTTTTTTGCATAGCTTTATATTGTCAAGTCAAACAAGTTTTAATGTCCTCGGTAATCATTGCGCTTTCTATTGGATCGTGGTTGTTGTCTGGGCAGAACTATCTCTTTGTTGCAACATTTCTGCTTTTAGGAATAGGTAATTTGCCTATCAGAAATTTATTAAAGGTCGTTTCTGCAACGATTCTTCTGTTGGTTTCATTTCTTGGTTTATTGCAGCTGTTTCAATTTGTTTTTACTGGGGATCTTCCAGGAGTTACTTCTAGAGAAGATGGAAGGCTTCGTTTGTCTTTTTTCTTTCAGCATCCTAATATGCTTGCAGCCTATATCTCTATGGCATACATTGGGTTGTCGTTGAGTAATAAAGATTTTAAAGCAGGAATGGCACTGCTAGGCATTGCTCTCGCGGTTGTTTCTATGTGGGTAACTGACTCACGAACAGCTGGGCTGATTATGGTTTTATATATCATTCTGCGCTTATCAGTTCATGTATGGACGCGTTTTGGCTCGATATTGAAACTAGTTTATGTTGGAGTGCCTTTTCTCCTAGTTGTCCTTGTTGTTTTAGTTTCTATGGCACTAGTTCCTGACAGTTTATATAACGCGCTTCAGACAGCGTTGACTGGACGTCCTGCGTTTTGGGAATTTCAATATCAACAACTCGGAGGTTTTACCCTGTTAGGTCAGCATGCTTTATCTGGGACGATCATGGTAGATGGCTGGACATATTATAATGTTACGATTGATTGTTTTTATGCTGCGGCGTTGTTATCTCTTGGCTCTTGGTCACTTGTCGTATTCTACGCTCTTTATATTCGTATAGGAAACTTTTCTTTTCGAAAAAGAGATTGGGGAGTTGCGATAGCGATATTTTGCTGCATGCTTTACGGCCTTGCGGAAATTCATATGATCGACTTTTCGGTTGCATTGCCGATGTTGATTATGGGTGAGAAGTTATTTTGTCCAAAAAGTGAAGTTATTGAGAAATGATGTCTCGTAATTTTAAAGAGGAAGAAATTACAAGGACTTCTGGATCTCGTGTTGTTGTTAATCGTAGGGATGTTATCTGGAATTATATTGGCACTATTATGTCAATGGGAAGCAATTTCCTACTCATACCTCTGCTTGTATATTTCCTGTCGATCGAGCAAGTAGGACTTTGGTATGTCTTTATTGCTTTGACGGGCTTTGCTCAGCTTCTTGAGTTTGGATTTACTGCGACATTTTCGCGCAATATTCTGTTCGTATTAAGTGGAGCAAGGAGGCTATCTAAGCAAGGATGTGATTACTCGTCTGTTGCACCTGGAGTAGACTGGCATCTCTTTCGTGTGGTCCTTAAGGCGTCGAGAGCGGTTTATGCTGTTGTAGGGGTTGCGGCGCTTTGTGTTTCTGGCGTATTGGGATCTCTTTATATTGGCTTGATTACTGCAGGGTTTGTGGTCGAGTGGTCATTAGAGTCATGGTGTGTTTTTGTAATAGCTATTTTCTCAAATTTATATTTTCTCTATTGCCTTACGTTTCTAAGGGGTATTGGTGATATTGCGGGTGAGAACAAGGCAAAAACTATCGCAAGATTTGCGCAGCTGGCGATCACTGCCATTTTCCTTCTTATTGGATTTGGTCTTTTAGGGGCTGCTATTGGATATCTTGCATACAGTATTGTTATGAGGGTAGTGGCGGATAGACTTTTTAAGAGGCATGATAGCATTCAATTGGGCATCAAGACCGATAGTGTTGTTGTTACTAAAAGTGAAATAAAATCTGTTCTTGCGACGATCTCTTTTATAGCATGGCGTGATGGTATGGTTTCTTTTGCTTGGTATGGCTCCACACAAGCGACTTCTCTTTTGAGTTCTGTGTTTCTTGGTTTAGCTGAGACGGCAACTTACTCCGTCATGCTTCAGTTGGCAAGTGCCTTATACAATCTTTCGAGTACCTATCTTCGATCTTGTCTTCCAATGTTTCAGTCAGCGTATGTGACGGGGGATCAGGAGGCGCAGAAGTTTACTCTCGAACGGGGTATTTCAAGTTATGTTGTTCTGTATTTATTTGGAGTAGTTGCAGTAGTGTTTATTGCACTTCCGATTCTTGTGCTTATTAAAGATAATTTTGTGTGTGATGAATTCCTTTTTCTTGGAATTGCAACGTACTTCTTTCTTCTTAATCAACACTCGCTTTTTTGCAATATCATTGTAAGCATGAATAAGATTCCCTACTTTAAGGCATATTTAGTTTCTGCTGCTGCAGGGATATGTTTAAGCTCTATTCTTTGTGGTGCTTTAAAAATAGGAGTTTGGGGACTTGTTTTAGGTCAAGCGCTTCCGCAGCTTTTATACAACAATTGGCGTTGGCCAAAGTATGTATTGGATCGAGTTGGCTTAACTTATCCAAAGGTACTGTTAAACGGAATGCGATGGTGGTTGTCTAATTTTACTAGTCTTTTTGTAAGAGAAAAGAAATCATAATAGCCAGGCCATTAGAATATCAATATTGTGCAGAAGCGTAATGCAATATGTTTATTCGAATTAGATTGAAAATAAATATGATCATAGCTTGGCTTTCATTTTGAGCTTTTATTGATGCTAATCGACAAATGTTTTAGTTCTTAATTGCTGATAGATAAAAATTCTTTGGTTTGTTAGGCGGAGGCACGGAAGTGGCTCCGCCTAGTTTTTCCTCCACCTTATTATCAGAATTTCTTTGCTTGCTTTTGGTTTTCTTTGATGGTGAATGTGAGAGTTTGTAGATATTAGTCAGTGCGTTTTAAACAAATTAGTCTTTGGTAGACCTAGAGTCTTTTGTGTTTCTGTGTTGTGGTGTATGTTTGTCGATATTGAGAAGTGATGCAAAACAAGCGCAAAGTTAATAAGACAGACTCTGCTCAGACACTTGAAAGGAACTAGCATGTTTAGCAAAGATCCAAAGTCTTTTGTCTTGTTAACGCTCATTGCTCTTATTGTTGTCGTTGTGATTATAGTTGCCACGGGCGGTCAAGGCGCTTAAAGAGTGGGGCATTGGAGTTCTAGACTATGGATCCAACGGTTAGCATAGTTACCTTTTTAATTGCGTTGCCTGCCTGCTTTTTAGGTGGGCTTCTTAATGCTATCAGTGGCGGTGGGGGATTCATTACGGTTCCCGCTCTTCTTCTAGCGGGATTGCCTGCGCATTATGCGCTCAGCACCGATAAAATTCAGTCATTTTTCGGAATGGCTACGGCAAGTTTTCGTTTCATAAAAAACGGCCTCATTTACTGGAAAGTTATTCTGCCTGCAATTCCTGCAGCGCTTGTGGGCTCAGCCTGTGGAACCAGCTTGGTAGTCTTGGTGGATGCCGAGCTGCTTTCTTGGCTCATCATGATCATTCTGCCTATTGTTGCCTACATCACGTTAAGTAAACACTTCAAGCGGGTTGCAGCGGAAAATGATGATCCTATTACCGTGAAACAACGCGTGCTGTGTGTGGTAGCGGCATTTGTTATTGGTGCCTACGACGGTTTTTATGGACCTGGAAGTGGCACTTTCTTAACCATTGCTTTTACCTTCGCAACCAGCATGGGAATCATTCGTGCGAATGCTCATTCTAAGTTGCTCAACCTTACTACCAAT
>URVA01000064.1 GCA_900551155.1 uncultured Eggerthella sp.
AAGAATGCCATGGCAACCATGGAATGACCCGAGGGGAAGCTGAATCCTGTTTCTACAACGAGGCCAATATCTTCAGGCCTTGGACGCTGAACGAGCTCCTTTAGTACCACATTAAGAACGGCGACAAGCACCAAGTTAACAGCGCAAAACATACCAGGACGTTTTCCTGGAGCAAATGCAACTATAACGAGAAGAAGCACTAATAGAGAAAGCGGCGTTGCAAGTGCGGAAATACTTTCCATGATGGGGGTAAGCCAGTCGGCGCGTAAGTTTTCTACGAAGAATGCGCGGGCAAGACGGTCGAGCGTCATAAGATCGCCTTCAAGAACGTCGTCGAGCAATTCAACAAACAAAATGATGCATGCGCAAATAATAACGACTCGTTTTTGCTTTATAACAAGAGCCTTGAATCGAGAGAAAAACGAAGAAGGGGTCATTGATACTCCGTTGGTTGGTTGATGGTTGACTAGCGAGCATTCAGCAATTGATTGCTAGATAGCTGCTCGGTTTATCTTCGAGCTTTTAACAATTGTCGCTTACTGTAACAAACGTTTTATCCAAAAACCGCTAAAAACACGACGGTGCCAAAAAAGACACTCCAAAAACTTGAATAACAAAAAAGTTAGGAATATTTTTGGACAATTCCAGAGTTCTTGCTGAGTTTATGGCGACTCTCGAATCTTTGGAATAACGTGTTCGGCGAGTTTTGAAAGGATGATTCATGAAGGTATTAGAAAAAATAAGCGACTATGCCGGAAAGTACATGGCAATCATTGCCCTTCTTGTAGCAATTATTGCCTTGGTCTTTCCTGGTCCTGTGTCTTCAGTTATTAAGACAAGCTATGTAAATATTCTTCTTGGTATCGTTATGTTTGGCATGGGTATGACTTTGACCTTAGGCGACTTCAAAGTTGTATTCACTAAGCCAAAAGCGGTAATTACGGGCATTTTTGCTCAGTTTATTATCATGCCTGGCTTGGCATTTATTTTGGTAACCATTTTCCAGCTTCCGCCCGAGTTGGCTGTTGGTGTTATCTTGGTTGGTTGTTGCCCAGGTGGTACCAGCTCTAACGTTATGACGTATTTGGCTAAAGGTGACGTAGCGCTTTCGGTTGGCATGACGGCTTGTACTACCATTATGGCTCCTGTTGTGACCCCTCTTTTGGTTTTGCTTATCGCAGGTCAAACCGTTGATGTTGCTGTTTGGGATATGTTTATTTCTATCGTTCAGGTTGTATTGGTTCCAATTGCTGCAGGCTTTTTGATTAACAGGATTTTCGAAAAGTTTGCAAAGGAATTTGCACGCGTACTTCCTCTTATTTCTGTAATCGGCATTTCGCTTATCATCATGGCTGTTGTGGCTGCAAATGCTAAGAGCTTGATGAGCGTTGGTTTACTCATTATCGTTGTTGTAATGCTCCACAACGTATGTGGCTATGCTTTGGGTTATCTTGCGGGTCGTTTGCTGGGTCTTACCAAGGCACAGCGTCGTACCCTTTCCATCGAGGTTGGCATGCAGAATTCTGGTTTGGCAACTTCTTTGGCTACGGTTCATTTTGCTACCATGCCTCTCGCGGCAGTTCCTGGCGCAGTATTTAGCGTATGGCACAACATTTCTGGTGCAATTTATGCAAACATTCTCGCTCGTTCTGCAGGCGACGATTCGGTTGCGAAAGCTGATTTGGAAAACAAGATCGAATCAGGCGAGATTGAAAAAGAAGAAGCAGAACAAGATAAGAAAGCTGCTAAGTAGGAAATAACGTTCTGTATAAGTGCCTGATTAAAGGTGCAGTAGGGAAACCTGCTGCACCTTTTTGTTGTGGCTTTGGACTGCGCTTGTGGGGAGGGCTAAGACAATAAAAAAAGCCTGCACAGTGTGCAGGCTGGAAATTTGGTAGCCTCGACCGGATTCGAACCGGCGATCTCCGCCTTGAGAGGGCGGCGTCCTAAACCGCTAGACGACGAGGCCATAAGATGCGTAGTGGCTGGGGTGGAAGGAGTCGAACCCTCACATACGGTACCAGAAACCGCTGTCCTACCATTAGACGACACCCCAATAACTATGCAATTGAGAATACGCCATATAGCTTAGGCGCGAGTAGTTATATTAGTGTCCCAATAACGATTCGTCAAGATTATTTTTGGAAAAAATTCTACATTTCATTACATTTGCTATGTAGTTTTGCTGCAACCTGTGGGACTTTTTGTGGAAATAGCGCAAAGTAAGGCGTCTTCTCTTAGGATAGTCAGCGCTGTTTATTCAAGGGTCTTGTTCGCCGATGGTTTTATTTGAAGCTTTGAAAATGCTAGTACGGTAAAAAATCAGCGCTCTTCGAAGTAAGAGAATACTGTTCTAAATAAAAAAGGAACAAGGCCAGGTAATGGAGGATTTGTTATGTCGCCAGACATGTTGATAGAAGCTCTTAAAGCACTACTCCTTGGTGTTGTTGAGGGTATTACTGAATGGCTTCCTATTTCATCGACAGGTCATATGATCTTGGTTGATGAATTTGTTCAGCTCAATGTTTCACCAGGTTTTCTGGAACTTTTCTTGGTGGTAATTCAAATCGGCTCCATTATGGCGGTTATTATCACGTTTCGTCATAAGCTCAATCCTGTTTCGCGTACAAAAGATGAAGTAGAACGTCGTAAAACGTGGCGCATGTGGGGCATGGTTGTAATTGGCAGTATTCCCGCTGCATTCTTTGGTCTTCTTTTGGACGACTGGGCTCACGATAATTTTTATAGCGCCTTTACGGTCGCCGCGATGCTTATCTTGTACGGCATTATCTTTATCGTGATTGAACGCTATAATCGCCGTCGTAAGGAACGGGTATTAGGCGCGGTAGAAAAGCCTATTGGAAAACATGGTCGTGTAGAGGCAATTGATCCTAACGATCCTGAAGCAGTGGATAAGGCGCTCTTCAAAATTGTCGATCCTTATGAAATGGATTGGAAGACCGCTATCAAAATTGGCTGCTTTGAAGTCCTTGCTATTATTCCTGGTACAAGTCGTTCTGGTGCAACCATTATTGGTGGTATGTTGTGCGGCTGTTCGCGTACGGCGGCTGCTGAATTCACCTTCTTTTTGGCAATCCCTGTTATGTTTGGTTGGGGCTTGGTTAAAGCGGTGAAATTTTTCTTAGATGGCATCGCTATGACTCAAACCGAAATTGTTGTTTTGGTTGTGGGTATTTTGTCTGCCTTTGTTATGGGTATGATTGCTATCCGCTTCTTGATGGGCTACATCAAGCAAAATGACTTTACCGTATTCGGTGTATACCGCATCATTATTGGTCTTATCGTATTGGGCTATTTCGGTACAAAGGCACTGGGCTTAATGTAACAATCGCGCTTAGCGTGGTATTCTGTTGGTATGACTAACAAGTACGAACAAAAGAAGCCTTCTGAAATTCCTGAAGAGGAAAAAAGAAAACTGCGCAAAAAAACGAATTCGTTTATTTCTCGGTACTGCGGGTTTGCTGCTTTAGTCATTATTCTTATTACCTTTGCAGCCTTCATTCTGGGTGAAGCAAACGGCTTTTATTCACAGTGCGGCATTATGGCATCCATTGCGTTGCTGGCAATTTCGGTCATTAATGACCCCGATCGAAACGATCCAGATAAAATCGACATTGCCTATCTGGAGCAATTAAACGCTGATAAGCGTGGCGCAAAACACCCAGAGGACAAATCCCAAACAAACCAGTTAACAGATTCTGAACAAGATAATTAACAACCAGTAATCGCTCTGTCCTTAAGTGGAAACGTTACTTTGCTATGATAAAGCGACCAAAAATGTTGGACTATGCAAACGATTCTACGAAAGGAACGAAGGATGCCCGAGCAAAATGAAGCATTCAAACAAATCGAACAGTATCGCGCCAAGATCGACGAAGTAGATCAAAAGCTTGTTGCTCTATTAAACGAACGTGCTGGCTATTCGCTTGATATTCGCGCATTAAAGCCAGATGCTCATATGGGCTTGTATGATCCTAAGCGTGAAGAAGAGATTTTTGAGCGCATATGCACCTATAACGAGGGTCCTTTGTATAACGAAAACCTGGTAGAAATCTATCGCGGCATCCTCAAGGTTATGAAAGAGGTGCCTTCGCGTGATCAATAAGCTATCTTCCTTGCCAGATTATGGCGCTAGAACTGATGAGATCACGATTTATGCAGGTCCTTGCTCTGTAGAATCAGAAGAACAATTTAATGAAGTAGCTGAATGCATTGCCAGCCTTGGGCTAACTTGGATTCGAGGTGGCGCATTCAAGCCGCGTACGAATCCTCATTCATTTCAGGGTCTTGGTGAAGAAGGCCTTAAAATTATGAAGGCGGGCGGCGAAAAGTATGGTCTCAAAACACTGACTGAGGTTATGGATTCCGCTCATTGCGAAATGGTCCATTCTTATGTGGACGGCATGCAGATTGGTGCACGTAACATGCAAAACTTCAGCTTGCTTAAGAATGTGGGTGCAGTTACGGCTGAATCTCACAAGATGGTTTTGCTTAAACGTGGTTTAGCGGGCAGCATTTCCGAATGGCTTTCTGCTACCGAATATCTCACGATGAATGGCAACGACAATATTGTCTTATGTGAACGTGGTCTGCGTACGTTTGAAACAACAACCCGTTTTACGTTAGATATTTCTGCAGTGCCGGTAATTCATAAGCAGTCAATTTTCCCCATTTGCGTGGATGTTTCGCATCCAGCTGGTGTGCGCGATTTGGTTCCTTCTCTTGCGTATGCGGCGGTTGCGGCAGGGTGTGATAGCTTGATGATCGAGGTTCATCCCGATCCAACAAAAGCACTCTCCGATGGTCCTCAGCAGTTAACACCCGCTCAGTTCACCGAGCTGGTTGGGCAGCTGCGTGAAATTGCTGCGGTATTCGGCAAGAAGATTGTTTAACCCCGATAAGTTCGCATAGGTAAAGCGCTACAATACTGATTCGTGATTTTCGCGACGAACTTTTCTCTAAAGGGTTCCTCAGGTTTCTAGGTTTCCCAATAGTTTATTACGTACGTTTTTAAGCAAGGTATTCGTAGTGTAGGTGGAAGGAATTCCTATATGCCTATCGATCTAACAGGTTTAAATGGCCCTCAAAAAGAAGCGGTTCTTTGCACGGAAGGACCGCTTCTTGTGTTGGCAGGTGCGGGCAGTGGCAAGACGCGTGTGCTTACGCATCGCATTGCTCATTTAGTAGAAGATCTTGGGGTAGCTCCCTGGCAGATAATGGCTATCACCTTTACCAATAAGGCGGCAGCTGAAATGCGCGAACGTTTAGGCGGACTCATCGGTCCGTATTCGCGCGGCATGTGGGTATCTACGTTTCATAGTATGTGTGTTCGCATTTTGCGTGCTGACTGCGAACGTTTAGGTTTTTCGCAGGGCTTTACTATCTATGACGACGATGATTCCAAGCGTTTGGTAAAGCATATCTATGGCGAGCTAAATTTGGACGAAAAGCGCTATCCCGTAGCAGCTATTCGCAACCGCATTTCAAAGGCGAAAAACGATTTGCAGGTTGCAGAGGTGTACGCCGAAGAGGTAGAAAAGGGTAGCGATCCTGTAGCGAAGGTTGCGGCGCGTGTATATACCCGCCTTCAAGAAAGATTGCGTCAGCTTAATGCTTTCGATTTCGATGATCTGTTGCTCTACACCTGGCTTCTTTTGAAGAACCATCCCGATGTTCTAGCGGCCTATCAGCAGCGTTTTCTTTATATTTTGGTAGACGAATACCAGGATACTAACCATGCGCAGTACGCCTTGACCCAGCTCTTGGCCGCCGCTAATCAAAACATTATGGTAGTAGGCGACGACGACCAGTCAATTTATTCCTGGCGTGGTGCTGATTTGCGCAACATCTTGGATTTCGAGAAAGATTATCCCAACGCCCATGTGGTGAAACTGGAAGAAAACTACCGTTCCATGGGTAATATTCTGGATGCCGCTAATGCGGTAATTGCCAACAACATAACGCGCAAGCCCAAGAAGTTGTTTACTTCGCAGCCAGCAGGAGAAAAGATTTCGGTCTACATGGCAACCGACGAACGCGATGAAGGGCGTTGGATTGCTTCAGAGATAGAAAAGCAACATGGATCGGGTACTCCTTATAACCAAATTGCTGTGTTCTACCGCACAAACGCTCAGAGCCGTATGTTGGAAGATATGCTGCTTCGCGCTGGTGTGCCATATCGTTTGGTGGGAGGGACTCGATTCTTCGACCGTGCGGAAATTCGCGATGTTATGGCCTATCTCAGCTTGGTGGTAAATCCTGCCAACGATATGGCGGCGCGTCGAGTTATCAATACACCAAAGCGCGGTATTGGATCTACTACTATCGAGCATATTGAGTACGTAGCGCGCGAAACCGAATGCACGTTTTTGCAGGCTGCTGAACTTTGCGTTGCCGATGAGGCTATTCGTCCTAATACGCGTCGCGCTATTGGGGAATTTGTTTCGCTTATTCATGAGGCGCAAACCTACGAGGGTGATTTACGCAAGGTAGTGGAAATGATCGTCGATAAAGCGGGTCTCATTGAAGCGTATCGCGCAGTAGGCTCCGATGAGGCGCAAGGACGTATAGAAAACATTCAGGAATTCTTTGGCGTAGTAGATGAATATGCGCAAACGCACGATGATGCCGATGCTCTTTTCGAGCCTCCTTCGGTTGAGGATCTGGCTAATGGCGAAAACCAGGATGCAACCGATGCTTCAAATGCCGAGCCACCCGTACGCACATTCCAGGCGAATTCTTTGGCTGACTTTACGGAATGGGTAACTTTGCGCACTGACATGGATACCATGAGTGACGACGGTGCCGCTATTACACTTATGACTATCCATTCTGCAAAAGGCCTGGAATTTGATTGTGTCTTTGTGGCGGGCATGGAAGAATCCTTGTTCCCGCATGGCAATTCTTCTCAGGATGCGCAAGGATTAGAAGAAGAGCGTCGCCTTTGCTATGTAGCTATCACGCGTGCGCGAAAGCGTCTGTATTTGACGAATGCTTTTACGCGTCAGATTTTTGGCCAATCAAGCGCGAATCCACCTTCTCGTTTTATTTCTGAAATTCCTGCCGAATTGCGTCGCAGCATTGGCATGGGGTCTGCTGGTTTTTCTGGTTCTGGTTGGGAAAAGCGTGGCAGCCGCCGCGGAATTGCCGGATCGGGTGTGGAAGCAGGAGGCGGTCGTGTATTCGGCCAGTCGAGCGCGTCTGGCTCTCGTCCTCGCCAGCGTCCAAGTGCTACGGTGAATCCGAAGGCAGCAAAGAAAGCTGCCGCAAGTATGTCGTTTGCTCAGGGTGATACGGTTGACCATAAGGTATTTGGTAGAGGTACCGTGATGAAAGTTGATGGCGACACGCTTCATGTTCGCTTCTCTCGTACGGGTCAAACCAAAAAACTCCTGAAGGATTATGCGCCTATTGTGAAAATCGGCTAGCGAAACACAACTGCATACGTTAGTGGAGTATTACAGACAAGGCTCTAGAGCACCTACGGGTGCTCTTTTTGCGCCTGCAAAATCAGGAGCCAATTAAG
>URVA01000065.1 GCA_900551155.1 uncultured Eggerthella sp.
TTTTTAATTACGGCATCACTAGTCCATTTGTCTGAGACGCCTGCTTCTCCTAAATGACCTACCGCAATTACGTAATCGGCACCTTCTTCAGTGGCTTTATCTACGGCGTTTTGGACAGCGTTATAAAGCGCTTGACCTGTTTCGTCGTTGCAAAAGTCATACAGGTAGTTTCCAGATCCATCTTGAAATACCGTGGGATTTGAAGAGGTTAGTGTTTCGGGAGTAGTAATACCAACGTAGGCAATGGTGAGCGAATCATCGTTATCGGTAGGATCACCGTCATCGATATTTTCATAGGTTTCAAGGGCGTAAGGAGCCAGCTGAAGGTTTCCATCTATGTCAGTGAAATTGCACAAGAGATAACTGCCCTCAAAATTGTTTACAAACCATCCGAATTGATCCATTCCAAAGTCGTATTCATGATTGCCAGGGATGGCGTAGTCATAACCAACAAAGTTCATAAGATCGGTTATTGTTTCGCCCTTAGAAATGGTGCCTGCGACATCTCCTTGTACGGCATCACCTTCATCGATAAGCGTGACATACTCTTCGCCATAGGTGTTATCTGTGGCAGCTTTATAGGCTGCAACTCCTGCATAGCCTAGAGAATCTCGCTCCTCATTATCGAAATCAATTTTGCAGTGCACATCGTTGGTAAATACAATCGACACACTTTGAGCTAGTTCCTCATTATTGTCTGTGTCACTGATTTTGCTTTGAGTTTGCGATGAATCTGAATCATCGGCTTGTTCGCTGTTTTGGCTGAGTGAAGTTTCGTTTGTTTGTTCTTCGCTCAATTCCTTTGAAGGAGAGGTTGGCTCATCAGCATAAAGTTGAGAAGCTGATAGAGGTACGAAAGAAACAACTAATAAAACGCCAAGTACTACGGAAAGAATCTTATTCTTTATGGCGCAACGATAACCTTTTGAGCAAGTTGATGCAGGTGAGAAGATAAAAATGGCTCCTAACAAGATGAGTCAGGAGCCATTGTAGCGTGAATACAGGTTGGTTATAAGAACAACTCGTTAAATAGAGCAATTATGGTAACGAACTATTCTTTGCCGTCCCAGCAGTACGTGCAAACCTTCGTTGGGTCAATTCCGATTGCCTCAAGCATGCCAGGCAAGGACTGGAATTCGAGGGAATCAAAGCCCATCTTTTCGCAGATAGATTTCAGCAAGCACTTGCCGCGTTCGGTATGTGCGTCAGCATATTCTTCCAGATACTTGTCGCCTTCTTCGCCTTCCAATTCACGTACTACACGACGAGCAATTAAGTCCATATCGGACTTACCACGCGAGAACGTGAGGTATTTGCAGCTAAACATAATAGGAGGGCAAGCGGAGCGCATATGAACCTCTTTTGCGCCTGCTTCATATAAGAACTCGACAGTTTCGCGCAACTGGGTACCGCGCACAATAGAGTCATCAACGAAGAGAAGCTTCTTATCCTTAATCAATTCAGGAATGTGGATTTGCTTCATTTTAGCAACATGATTGCGTACTTCTTGGTTGCTTGGCATGAAGGAGCGAGCCCAGGTTGGGGTGTATTTAATGAAAGGACGAGCAAATTGCTTGCCACTCTGGGTTGCGTATCCAATAGCATGAGGAGTACCAGAATCAGGAATGCCACCTACATAGTCAACGTCAGGCAATACACCACGAGCAGCTTCGTCACGTGCCATGATTGCACCATTGTTGTAGCGCATTACTTCAACATTGACGCCTTCGTAATTTGAATTTGGATAGCCGTAATATACCCACAAGAATGCACAAATCTTCATGTCGGTGCCGGGCTCAACGAGGGTTTTGTAGCCTTCGGCATCTACTTGAACGATTTCGCCTGGGCCAAGTTCGTATTCATCGTCGTAGCCAAGTTTATGATAGGCAAATGATTCAAAGGAAATGCAATGACCATCAGCATCTTTGCCAATCAAAATAGGAAGACGTCCCATTTTGTCTCGTGCAGCAATGATCGATCCGTCATCTTTCATAATAAGGAGGGTGAGGGATCCATCAATTACTTCTTGAGCAAACTGGATGCCTGATACAAAGTCGTCCTTTTGATTAATAAGTGCAGCAACAAGTTCGGTGGAATTAACCGCACCTGAACTCATAGCCATAAATTGGCGACCACCAACGGAAAGGAATTTATCAACCAATTCGTCGGTGTTGTTAATAGCGCATACCGTAGTAAGAGCAAACGTACCTAAATGAGAGCGTACAAGAAGAGGTTGAGGATCGGTATCGCTAATGCAACCAATACCACTGGTACCGTGGAAGGTATCAAGATCATCTTCGAATTTTGTACGGAAAGGAGTGTTTTCAATCGAATGAATTTCGCGCTGAAAACCATCTTCAACATCATGGATGATCATGCCTGCTCGGCGAGTGCCAAGGTGAGAGTGATAATCAACGCCAAAGTAAACATCAATGACAACATCACGCTTCGATGCCGCACCAAAAAATCCGCCCATCGTATGCCTTTCGTTTAGTATTTACTAATCGTCTTGTGATAGTGGTTACACTATCGGTTGTTTTGAGCCACAAATTTTATTACACCTCTGGATTATTACATATGTGTAACAAGAAATTATAAATCAGTATAAAATTGGCTCATTGTGACATGGTGCTTTAGTTTGGTCGGTGTTAAACCACGGATTTTTGGTATATATTCACCAGGTTTGAGTAACATCAAGTCGAAAATGACAATTACACTACCGTTTAAATGAAAGTTTTTGATCGGTATTTCTAAAATGCTATTATTGCGGTGACATTTAAGAAAAGGAGCACGTATGTTAGAACTTAAGAACATTGTTTTCGACGTGCCTGTCGAAGAAGGTTCTTCAAAAACTAAACGCATCATTGATGATATTTCGCTCACCGTTGATGAAAATAAGTTTGTTGTAATTACTGGTCCTAATGGTGGCGGCAAGTCTACGCTTGCTAAAATTATTATGGGCATTGAGCAGCCTACATCGGGCAGCATTATTTTTGATGGAACTGATATTACAAACCTGTCTATCACTGAACGAGCAAAGCTTGGCATTGGCTATGGTTTTCAGCAGCCATCTCGTTTTAAGGGAATGAAGGTAAAGAAGCTTTTGGAAATTGCAGCAGGCAAGCGTCTTCCTATGCTTGCATGTAATGAATATTTGGGCAAAGTTGGTCTTTGTTCTGCAAATTATCTTACTCGTGAAGTTGATAAAAACCTCTCTGGTGGCGAATTGAAGCGTATTGAAATTGCTACGATTTTGGCATCGGATCCAAAACTTGCAATTTACGATGAACCTGAAGCAGGCATCGATTTGTGGAGCTTCGACCGCTTGACACAGACGTTTGAAGATATCTATAAGCAGGGTAACGGTCACTCCATCATCATCATTTCTCATCAGGAACGAATTATTTCCTTGGCGGACGAAATTGTGTGTTTGCGCAACGGCAAAATCGAAGCACAAGGTCCTGTGGACGAAATTATGCCAAAACTCGGATTTTCTCAGAAAGACAACAGCTATTGCTCTTTTACCGAGCCTCCTGAGCTTCACCTTACTGAGATTCCTGTTACGTGTTAGGAGATCATAATGGCTGTAGATCTTTCTCCCATAGATGCAGATTTGCTTAAAACTTTAACGAATGTTCACGGTATTCCTGAAGGTGCTTACAACATTCGCAAAGATGGTGAACTGCTTACTCGTCATAGCTCTGCAAATATTGAAATTGCAACTAAGACGGATCATCCTGGAATTGATATCTTTGTTAAAGAAGGAACAAAAGGCGAACGTGTATATATTCCCGTTATTGTTTCGAAGGCAGGAATAAAAGATGTGGTATACAACACGTTCCATATTGGTGATAACTGTGATGTGGTAATTATTGCTGGCTGCGGTATCCATAATGATAGCCACAAGGCTTCTCAGCATGATGGTATTCACACCTTCTATATTGGCAAGAACTCTCGTGTTAAGTATGTAGAAAACCACTACGGCGAAGGTTCTGGCGATGGTGCTCGCATTCTTAATCCAGTAACAAAGGTGTATCAGGATGAGAACTCATTCTGCGAAATGGAAATGGTTCAAATCCGCGGTGTTACCTCCACGGTTCGTGATACCGACGCTGAATTAGGAGCGGGAGCTAAGCTTATTCTTACTGAAAAGTTGCTTACCGACGGAGACCAAAAGGCAACTTCGAACATGAATATTCGCCTTATCGGGGATGATTCTAATGTTCAGGTAATTTCTCGTAGTGTTGCCCAGGATAATTCGGTACAGATCTTTAACCCCTTGGTTTCTGGCGAAGCAGCATGTCATGGTCACGTTCAGTGCGATGCTATTATCATGGGAAATGCAGTAGTAAAAGCTATTCCTGGTATTGAAGCGGCTCACGAGGATGCGCAGCTTGTACACGAAGCTGCTATTGGGAAAATTGCAGGGGATCAAATTACAAAACTTATGACTCTTGGTTTGACCGAAGAGGAAGCAGAAGCTGAAATCCTAGATGACTTCTTAAGTTAGAACGATTCAATACCATACAATGTAATACAACGTAAACTGGTAATACCTCGAGGGATTTCTTCGAGGTATTTTAATGGAAGAGGTTACCATGCGTTTTCAAGTAGCGTGCGAAAAGCATTTAGAACAAATAATGGCTATTACTAACGAGGCTAAAGCACAATTAAAACGCATGGGTGTCGATCAGTGGCAAAAGGGGTACCCGTCCTTAGAGGTTTGGCAACAAGACATTGCACAAGGGAATGCTTACGTTGTTCTTGATGATGAAACGGATGCGGTGATGGGTGCCTTTTCTTATTTCACCACGAGGGATGCCTCTTATGATGAAATTGAGGGGTCTTGGTTAACGGGGGATTGTTTTGAAGATGGAAGGTATGCTTCGCTTCACCGTGTTTGTGTGGCAGATAGGTGTAAAGGCCAAGGCGTGGTAGGACGTATGTATCAGTATGCGTCTGATTTAGCAAAGGCACAGGGTATCGCTTCTCTGCGCATTGATACGCATCCCGACAATAAACCGATGATTCGCTCTTTGGAAAAAGCAGGATTTACTCAGTGTGGCTCTATTGCTCTTGTTGGTGGTGTTGAAGATGGTCAACTTCGTATAGCGTTTGAGAAGGTATGGTAATGGCTGCAAAGACGGGCGTTCCTTCAACTACAAGGCGTACGCTTCATTACTACTGGTTGGTAACTAAGCGCCATAAGGGGTATTTCTTTGGTCTTATGGCGGCAACCTTTGCTTTTGTTGCGCTGTTAACGTATGGCAATCCCTATGTGATGAGTTTGGTGGTAGATCGGGTTAGCGCAGATCCCGTACCAGCGGATAAAGTGTTTGAGGTATTTACTCCCTATATTGCCGCACTGATTGCTATCAATGTATTTGGACAGGCAGCAAGCAAGCTTCAGGATTACACGATGTATAAGCTTGAAATTGCTGCTGCCTATGATTTAGCAACGATGTCGTTTGATGCGCTCTGCAACCAATCTATGTCATTTCATTCCAACAGGTTTGGTGGCACGCTAGTCAGTCAAACTTCAAAATTTATGAGTGCGTATCAGCAGCTATTGGAAACTATTACGTTTCCCTTCCTTCCAGTTATCTGTTCGGTTATTTTCACTTGCAGTATTTTGGCTCCGCGTGTGCCGCATTATGTGGTCATACTGATGTGTCTATTGGTAATGTATGCCAGCGTTTCTTACTACATGTATAAGCGTATTCTTCATTTAAATGAAAAAGCCGCAGGTGCTCAAAACCAGCTTTCGGGTGAATTGTCAGATTCTGTAGCAAACATTTTGTCTGTGAAAACATATGGCCGCGAAGACTACGAACGCAATTTGTTCGATAAAGCAAATAGGGAAGTTGTTGCTCGCGATTCGAAGCGCATGTGGGCATCTTTAACTCGAGGTATTATTACGGCTTGTATTACAGTCGTAATTATGTCGGTGGTTACCGTATTTATTGCGGGCGGTAATGCGTGGTATGGAATTACTCCTGGCACGTTAGTAGTTATGTTTACCTATACCTACACTATTACTAACCAGTTTAATTTTATTAATAATGGTCTTCAGCGTTTTAACCGAGCCTTTGGTGATGCAAGCGGGATGACAATTATTTTAGATGAGCCTCGACTTGTAGCTGATAAGCCAGATGCAAAACCCCTTGTGGTTAGCAAGGGCGCTATTGATTTTGAAGGCATCGGGTTTTCATATACCGATGGAAATACTAAAACTCAAGTATTTAAAGACTTCGATCTGCATATCCCTGCTGGTCAACGTGTTGGTCTTGTGGGGATGAGTGGTGCAGGAAAAACAACCCTTACCAAGTTATTGCTTCGTTTATCGGATATTCAAGAGGGTCGTATTTTGGTAGATGGGCAAAATGTTGCCGATATCACCCAACAATCTCTTCGCCGCCAAATTGCTTACGTTCCACAAGAGGCGCTGCTATTTCATAGGAGTATTGCTGAAAACATTTCTTACGGAAAGCCTGATGCGACAATGGATAAAATTCGTGAAGCGGCGCGGCAAGCTAATGCTTTGGAATTCATTGAGAATCTTCCACAAGGCTTCGATACCATAACAGGCGAGCGTGGTGTGAAACTATCGGGTGGTCAACGTCAGCGTATTGCGATAGCTCGTGCAATGCTAGCCGACTGTCCTGTCTTAGTTTTAGATGAAGCTACGAGCGCTCTTGATTCAGAAAGCGAACATCTTGTGCAAGATGCGCTAGAAAAACTGATGCATGGTCGAACTTCAATTGTGGTGGCGCATCGTTTATCTACGGTTGCAAGCTTAGATAGGATAGTGGTTCTCTCCGATGGCGCCATAGTAGAAGATGGGCCACACGCCACCCTTATCAAACAAGGCGGCGAGTATGCTCATCTTTGGAGTAGACAAACTGGTGCTTATTTGGAATAGACTTAGTGCTGTCAGTTGGTTTTGTTACAGTCGGCAGGTTCTTACAGTCCAAACATAGTGTAGAGAAGTTCTATGCCAGTTTCGGTTTTGAAAACCTCATTTAAGGCTTTGTGAAGACGTTCTTCATTGGCGTTTTGTTCGCCTAGAGTAATAAGCATTTCAGCTTCAATAAGTACCTGATGGTCGAATGTTTTTACCTGATCAAGATTATGAAAATGCTCAATCAGCCAAACAACGCGTTCGGTAGTGTCGTCAGAAAAGCCAACTTCCTTTAATAGAGTGCGAGCGTATTTTGCCCCTTCTTTATCGACAAGCTTTTCGTCGCATGTGTCGTGCTTCCTCATGGCAGGAAGAGCGCCAATTGAGTGAAGAATAGCTGCAGCCTCAATGATAATCTGAGCCTTTTTGTTTGCGTTTTCTGCATAAGCAATAGTGCGAGCAAGGCTATGAACTCCAATGAAATGCTGAATGCGGTTTGGTTCAGCGGTATCAAATGAAATCATTTCCATCATGAGCGTATGGAGCAATTTTTGCTCTTTTTCTAAAATATCTGCCATGAAGCAGCTCCTTTTTCAGTATCTTTGC
>URVA01000066.1 GCA_900551155.1 uncultured Eggerthella sp.
GCTCTAAATCAAGGCCCCACATGCCAGAATCTTGAGCTATTAATACGATTTCTTTTGCTCCGCCTTTTACTTTCTGAGCAATATCGGAATATATCGAATCAAAAGTGAAACTGTGGTAAGGCCCCCTGATTGACGGAATGGTGCAGAAAGCGCAATGTCGGCTACAGCCATCTGATATTTTCACATATTCACTTGGGTTGTAACTAAACTCTACTGTCCTTGATTCTACGTTAGGGTTTTGAAGTGCTTGAGAGACCACATCTACAAGAGAATCTTCGTTAGCGCAAGGAATAAAATGGCTTACTTCTGGGAATTCAGGAATAAGCTCTTCTCCAAAACGAGAAGGCATGCATCCAACTACAATTAGCTTCGTAGAACCTGAAGCAACTTCTTCGAGTCCCGCGATTTCGAGGATAGTATCAATACTTTCTTCAATTGCAGGCTGAATGAAGGCACACGTATTTATAACAATCGCATCTGCGGGATCATTAATATCAACAATATCGAAGCCAGCAGAAACTAACGCTTCCTGCATATCAGCAGTGTCGACTTCGTTTTTTGCGCAACCTAAAGTAAGAAAAGCAACAGTGTTAAGCATAGTGCACAACAGGCTTTCTATCGATAGTTAACAAACTGTAAAGGCTGTCCATAATCCTGCTCTTTAAGAAAAGCAATCACTTCTTGCAAAGTGTCAATTTTAGGACCAGAAACACGCAGCTTGTCGCCCTCAATAGTTACCTTAACTTTAAGCTTGGTAGCTTTAATATCTTTATTGATCTTACCTGCAGTATCGCGATCAATACCTTCAAGAATTTGAGCAGTTTGACGAACCGTGCCACCACTAGCAGATTCAAGCTTACCCCATTTAAGTGCATTGAGTTCAATACCACGTTTAATGAGCTTCGAGGTCAAAACATCAATTACTTGCTTGCATACAAAATCACTTGGTGCAGTTACGGTTTTTCCGCCTTTATCGAGAGAAATATCAGATCCTGAGTCTTTAAGATCATATCGTTGGGCAATTTCTTTTTTTGCTTGTCCGTATGCATTATCAACTTCTTGTATATCAATCTGGGAAACAACATCAAAACTTGAATCTTTAGCCATGGCAAGTTCCTTTCAAAACAACGTAAGGCCAACTAGGAATATCTCGTATTTCGATACACCAGTGTAACAGTATTTTGATTCTCTAACTTATTATTCAGTGCTGCTTGAAGAATCGCTGCTAGAGGTATCGTCTTCTGAAGTAGTGGTATCCGAATTAGTGTCATTAGAATTCTGCGAAGAGTCAGAACCAGAACTTGAAGACGTAGAGGACGACCCTGATGTGTTTGAAGTAGTTTTCTTTGCATCAGGATGATCTTCATACCACTGGTCGAGAATGTCATCTAAGGTATATTCCGTATTAACGACACCTGAATCATTGGTAGACAATTTAACTTTTTCATCGTTGATATAAACCGTAACCCCACTGGTTTCAGTGGATACAAACCGTATGGAATCTGATGAAGTAAACGAATTTTCAGCAGGACCAGTAATGGTATCTGCTTCTTCGATTTCACCATCAACATATATCTCTAAATACGTTTCACTACCATCGGCAATTTCATAGCGTAGCGTAAATTCCGAAGGCGGTGTTTCTGTTACGGTTGGTTGTTCTTCTTGTGCTTCGCTTGATTGCTGTTGAGCAGTAACATCTACCCCCGTTACAGGAATGTTAGTTTGCGGTTCAGAACGGTGTGTTAAAAACAGCGCCACAATAAGAATTATCAACAATACAATGGCAACTACTGCGCCAAGGATAATGGTCTTATTCCTATTAGGATTAGGAATGTTTTTAGGCGCAGAATATAAATTGGTATACCGTCCGTCAGTCATAGCGGATCTGCGCGCACGATGAGCAACGGGAGCGTTGTTTCGAGGCGCATAAGGTGGCTCATCGGCATTTTGGGAATACATTCGTCTTCCAAAACTGTTTGAGCTTCCATCATATAATTCGCGCTGTGAATAGCGGGACGATGAACGAGGCTGAGCCATAGAGGAGCCTCTATTTGAAGCGTCTTGGGGATTCGTGCGGGAAAATCTGCCCGTTTGTCCACTTCGAGAACTCGACGAAGAACGATAAGGCTCGTTATGCATCTGGATGGTGTCGCCCACGGATCGATGAGCTTGCTCTACTTGATAGGCATACTCCTGATCAAGATACATACGAGATATATCTTGCGCATTGAGCCCTAGCAATCGCGCATAAGCAATAATCATATTGCGAGCATATCCACGAGAAGGCATACGAGAAAAGTCGCTATTTTCGATAGCGACAATAATATCTTGCCGTATTCGTAATTCTCGGGATACAGTTGCCAGATCAAGACCTCTGGCTAAACGTGCTTCTTTGAGCACGTTACCGAAGCTGATTTGATGCATCTACTAACCCTCGCAATATCTAATCATCGTTTTCTTCAAACGCTTTAATCGTTTCTAATTCCAAAGCGTCTACAAGCACTTCGCGTGGCTTGGAGCCATTTTGAGGCCCAACAATCCCCTTTGCCTCAAGTAAGTCCATAATACGACCAGCGCGTGAATAACCGACGCTTAATCTACGTTGTAAGTTAGAAGTAGAGCCTACTCCTGCTGATACAACAATCTCTGCAGCATCCCAAACTAACGGATCGTCAGAACCATGAGCTGTGCCTCCCGACCCATCAGGTGAAGAATCCCCCAAAGTAATTAAGTTTGTTTTAAGAATATCATTGTGATAGTCAGGCTCGCCTTGTGACTTTAATTTCTCCACGACAGCAGCAATTTCGTCCTCGGACACATAGCAACCTTGAATACGCTGTGGTTTAGCTAGTTCGGGCTTGGACAACAAAAGATCGCCCAGGCCAATAAGGTTTTCTGCCCCAGGGGTATCTAAAATAACACGCGAATCAATGCCTGAAGCTACGTTAAAGGCAATTCTGTTAGTAATGTTAGCTTTAATCAGACCCGTTACTACATTAGTCGAAGGACGCTGGGTAGCAACAATAAGATGAATGCCAGCAGCACGAGCTAACTGAGCCAAACGCGAAATTGAAAATTCAACTTCCTTGCCAACATTCATCATAAGATCAGCTAGCTCGTCGATAATAATGACGATGTAGGGCATCTCTTTGGCAGGGGCATCATTTAGCTCGAGTCCTTGTTGAACTTTGGCGTTGTATTGACCTATGTTTCGCGCACCAATACCTGAAAATATCTTGAGCCTGCGTTCCATTTCGGCCACTGCCCAAGACAGTGCGCTTGCTGCTTCTTTAGCTTCCGTTACAACCGGTACATAGAGATGCGGAATGCCATTGTAAGGAGTAAATTCAACTCGTTTCGGGTCAATCATAATCATGCGAACTTCCGAGGGGGTAGCTCGCATAAGGATAGACATAATCATGCCATTGATAGAGACCGATTTACCTGATCCTGTTGTACCACCAATTAACAGGTGTGGCATGGTGGCAAGATTACTTACAATGCAGTTGCCTTCAACATCCTTGCCGATTGCAACTTGGAGAGGACCTTTTGGTGCATCTTTTAGAACATCCCCTAACAGGACGGTTTCTCGTTTTTTGTTAGGTACTTCAATACCGACATAATTAGTTCCTGGGATTGGAGCAAAAATACGAACACCTGGAGCTGCAAGCGCCAAAGCAATATCGTCTGTTAAGTTTGAAACGCGATTAACGCGAACACCGCTGGGTAAATCAACCTTAAATAAGGTAACAGTCGGACCATGTACCCATCCCACAACGTCGGCGTTAACGCCAAAATCAGCCAGTGTTTCTTGAAGAAGCATGCCTGTAGAACGAAGTGAAGCTTCGCTTTCTTTAGTAATGGCGGATTCTTTTGAGGTATGCAATAAAGACATGTCAGGCAATTCAAAACCCTCTTGAGGATGAGGAGTTGCCGTATCTGAAGCCTTCTTTTTCGCGGGCTTTGGTGCTTCAGATTTTTTATCAAGCGTTATTGTGGGCTGCGTATCCGATTTGGAACGGAGCTTACGAGTTATAGTAGTAGGTTTCGCTTCTTCCTGAGAAGTATTATCGGCATCTGCAAGCAATAAGGTATCTAGATTGTGGCGCTTTCGTGAATTGGTTTTGATGTCTTCGAGTGTTGAGGGATCAATAGGCTCAAGCATTTGAGTTTTAGCTTGAGACGCAGATTTATTAGGCAAGGTACGCGTTTGTTCTTGGGCAAGCAAGACGCGATTATGTCCTTGATCGAGCGCTTGATCGTTTTGGGCCTGGTGACCCCTTCGGATACGTGCGAACGAAGGGCGCGCATTTCGCTCATTTGGCTCACTGTATAAAGGTTCGTCTTCAAACGATTCCCTCTCTTCGTAATGATGCTTAATGCGTTCGTAGAGCGAAGATAAGGAAAAACCAATGATAATTAACGCGATGATAATCAGGCCAACCATTAAAATGATTGAGACGGTTGATCCAAAGAGCCTTAGTCCTGCCCATGCAATACCGGCACCAAGATAACCGCCATGAGATACTAAATATACCTGCGCGAACAATACATTAGGGTCTGATTCAGAACCTGGAGTAAACAGAGCAACAATGGTTAAGAACGCAATAAAGAGCAACGCAAAACCAATCCCCACGCGTGCAGGAACCATTTCGTTCTGAAAACGGATAAGAAACGTTACGCCCAAAATAATGAGGAGAACGGGCAGTACATACATCCCTATCCCAAGGCTAAATCTTAGTGCAAGGGCTAAAGCCCCCGTAACTACCCCATCTGGAGAAACAAGTACGGTAGCAAAAAGGGCAATACCAATAATAATTATGACAACAGAAACTATATCGCGCTTCGTGCGATCATCAAGAATAGTGGATTGAGGCACTTCAGGACGCGATTGACGATAGCCTGGTTTAGCCTTTGCATGAGAAGTTCCGCGAGCCGCTTTTTGGGAGCCCACGGAACGTGAAGTTTGTTGTTTTCTTTGAGCAGACTGCTTGTTTGCCATTAGCCTTCTTCCCTTTGGTGTGATTGGAGTGTGTTTAGGGTGTAAGGAATCTGGTCCGTAAATGTATATAGGATAGTGCCAAAAGGACTAAATCTCAAGTATGTTAATTACTACTAAAGGTCGCTGATTGGTACGTTCCCACAGTATCGAAAGAAGTGCACTACGAGCAGATTTTCGAACTGCTTTAAGATCTTCGTGTTTTCCAAGAGCACGCTTTAAAGCATTCGAAACCGAACCTGTGACCGTATCAATAAAGGTTGGCTCATCACCACCAGGAATACCGTGCATTTCAATATGGACGGGAGTAAGTAAATCATTAGTTTTCTTACTGATAGCACACGCAATAACCGCTACACCCTGCGAACCAAGATTGGTTCGTTCGTTAAGAATAAACTCTGAAGTATCTCCAACACTTAAGCCATCAACAAGAATAATGCCACTCGGTACGGGGTTTCCAGGTTTAACCCCGCGCTGAGTTAACTCCAGAGATTCACCATTTTCACAGATGAAAATGTGATCTTTAGTGACGCCAGTAGCTTCAGCTAAGCGAGCATGAGCACGTAAATGAGTTGCCTCTCCGTGAACAGGCATGAAATATTTTGGCTGAACAATGGAAAGAACTAACTTCAACTCTTCAGCAGATGCGTGACCAGAAACATGAACCCGAGCACGAGATTTGTCGTAAACGTCAGCACCAATTTTTGCTAAATCATTAATGACTTTAGTTACCGCTTTTTCGTTTCCAGGAACAGGACTCGCGGAAATAATAACGGTATCCCCTTCTTCGATGGAGATAGTTTTGTGGTTACCGTTTGCAATACGTGCAAGAGCACTTAAAGGCTCACCCTGTGAACCGGTACACATAACGACATACGAATTAGAAGGACAGCCCTTTAAATCGTAGGCATCAATAAGATCTTTGTCGGCAATATTGAGATAGCCTAGTCTGCGTGCAATATCGGTATTTTGAACCATCGAGCGGCCGGTAACCGCAACCTTACGTCCATTTCGAACTGCTGCATCACAAATCTGCTGCATACGATGAATGTGAGATGCAAATGAAGCAACAATAACGCTACCGGTTGCTTGCGAAATAATAGCGTCCAGTGCTTTTCCAACTTCCGCTTCAGAAGGGGTAAATGTTGGGTTGAGCGCATTAGTAGAGTCCGACATCATAAGGTCAACACCTATTTTACTAAATCGAGCGAGTGCTCCAAAATCAGTATGAACGCCATCAATAGGCGTTTGATCAAGTTTGTAGTCACCCGTATGCAAAACGTTTCCTGCTGGAGAAGTGAAAAATACGCCTACTGCATCAGGAATGGAATGATTTACCGAGAAAAATTCTGCGGTAATAGAACCCAGTTTTATTGATTGCCCAGGTTTAATTTCACACAGTTTTGCATTTTTGATTTTGTGTTCGGCTAATTTTCCTTCAATAAGACCAAGCGTTAATTTAGTTGCATAGATGGGAACTTTACGATCAAGATCTTTTAAAAGATACGGCAAAGCACCAGTATGGTCTTCGTGACCGTGCGTGATAATAATGCCTTTGAGCTTTTCAGCATTTTCTAACACGTAAGAATAATCTGGCAAAATAAGATCAATACCTGGATGATTATCATCAGGAAACATCAAACCTGCATCATCAAGAACCATGTCATTACCGCATTCAAAGGCGGTCATATTTTTGCCAATTGCATCCAAACCACCCAAAGGTATAATGCGCAGTTTAGCGCGAGAATCCCTACGTGCAGGATTGCCTGTTGCCTTCTTCCCGCGAGCAGCGCTTTGGGCACGGGTACGACGAGATTGAGCGTTTTTAGCTTTACGAACGTTGTTCTGGTCGTCGTATTTGGAGAGCTTAGGACGAGAGCGCTCTAAATGAACATGTTTTACAACCTCTTTATTTCTGCGAGGTTTGTTTTGAGAATTATTCCCTTCTTGGGATTGTTCTGTCATAAAAATCCTTTTATCTTCATTCCTATACGTCAAATACCCTTCGCACTCCATGAATGCGAAGGGTTCAGGTCAAATCGTATAGACGAACGTATGCTGTTAGCTAGCTTAGCAAGTAAGGTGAATTATAAAACGCCTACTTCTTTCATTACTTGAGCTAAGTGAGCTGATTGCTCTGGGGTTGCATCTACCAAAGGTAAACGTACGCCACCAACAGGGAATCCAATTAAGTTAAGAGCTTCTTTAACCATAATTGGATTAGCAGTTACAAACAGTTCGTCCATCAAAGGCAAAAATGCATCATGAGCTTCTTTTGCCTTTTCAAAATTGCCAGCTGCACATAAATCGGTGATTTCCTTCATACGTGCAGGTGCAACATTACCAGCAGTAGAGATAACCCCTGCTGCTCCTAACTTCATTAAATCATAGGTAAGAGAATCGTCACCAGAATATACATCAAAACCATCTGGAGCATCTTTGATGATTGCGGCGACTTGTTCTAAATTACCCGAAGCTTCCTTAATAGC
>URVA01000067.1 GCA_900551155.1 uncultured Eggerthella sp.
AGTTAAATGCCAACCATTACAATACTGGCACTTATAGCAATGAAGACCCGTAGTGCCATGTTCAGCGCAGGCGATAATAGCTGCTTCAGCATCGCTTTTACAGGAATAGCGATTCTTAGACTCACAAGCTTTTCTTCGCAGCGCAGCATCTTTTTCTGCTGCCTTCTTCGATTTTCGAGCATCTTCACGAGCAAACACGTCATCCATGCCGCCAAGACCAGCCTTGAATTCGGCAATGCGTTTAGCTTTTGCCGATCCTTTTCTGCTACCCATAAAGACCCTCCTCATCTCGCCCTTACCTCAGTACCCAGAAGCTTCGTGCTATTCAGAATACGCATACCACTTTTCAATATAAGCATTTTAACGAGCTTCACATCCAACCTATGATTAATCTCGAAAAGAACGTTAGAAAAGACCCAAGCAAAAGTTTTGATTCTTCCATTAAAGCAACTAAAAATCACGATGAGAGCTTAGGAGTTAACCATGACAGAAATCCTTCATCCCGTACGTTTAGGTCATTCTGGCATCGAGGTTTCTTCTCTTTGTCTGGGCGGTATGAGCTTCGGTGAGCCTTCACCTAAGTTTCACCAGTGGACCATCGGCCCTAAAGAAACTGAAGAAGTAATCGGATACGCCTTTGACAACGGCATCAACTTTATTGATACCGCAAACGGATACGCATTTGGTACCAGCGAAGAATATATTGGCAAAGCAATTAAGAATTTGCACATCCCCCGCGAACAGCTTGTTCTAGCAAGTAAGGTTTACTTCAATGAGGGACGCTTAAGTCGCAAGGCGATCACCCGTGAAATTGAAGGTACGCTACATCGCTTAGGAACAGACTATTTGGACCTCTATATCATTCATCGTTTCGACTACAACACGCCTATCGAAGAAACTCTTGAAGCACTTGATTCGCTGGTTAAAGCAGGTAAAGTGCGTGCACTTGGTGCAAGTGAAATGTATGCGTATCAACTGCACAATATGCAAATTTGCGCTGAACAAAACGGGTGGACTCAATTTACCAGTATGCAGTGTCATTACAATTTGCTTTACCGAGAAAATGAACGAGAAATGATTCCCGTCTGCCGTCAATTTGATATGGCAATAACCCCATATAGCCCGCTTGCCTCGGGCCATCTCACTCGTCCAACCTGGGATTCTGATTCTAAACGTTCTACCACTGATTCCGTAATGCGCAACAAATATGATCGAGATCGCGAAACCGATATGCCGATTGTTGCTCGTGTTGCTGAACTGGCGAAGAAACATGAAGTACCTATGGCGCAAATTGCACTTGCCTGGCATTGGACACGCGGTATTGAAGCACCCATTATTGGTTGTTCAAAACCGGCTCGCGTAGAAGATGGCATTCAGGCACTCAAAGTAACATTAACCGCTAAAGAAGTCGCCTATCTAGAAGGGCCCTACGTCGCACATGAATTAGCAGGACCGCTTGCTCGCCCAGGTGAGAAACCTTTGGCAGGAACTACTGATCCTAATGCGTAGTGCTATTTAAAAGCACCAAAGACACAAGAAGCAGGAATAATTACCTCAGCACAAAAAGTGGCGCACGAAAGTACGCCACTTGAAAACTTCCTAATTACAGTTATTTTTTCAACGAACGAGCCACATTCATGCCTATTGCTACGATCAATATCACAAGTCCTATTGGCATTAACGCGCTAATCCATTCTGCTGGTGACGGAAAATACGACTGCACAATAGCAAATGCCGTTGTTTGCTTGTCGAACAAACCAGTGGAAACGGGATACGCCCAGAAAGGAGATTCTGCATTGGAAAGCGAGACAAATAAGGTTGATCCCGCCAATGCAGGATAGAGCAGCATCATTCGGTGAGCAAACATGCCTACTATTACTACAACAGAGCACCCAATCGAAATCTTTGAGGTAAGATTTTTGCGCTTTACCCATAAAACTACCGCAGCGCCCAATGGTAAAACCAGTTCGATCAAGTAGAGCGGTAAATACTGAAGAATGATGCTCTTTACCGCAAGGGATGCTGGGGTGGTCTCAGATACGAGAATACCTAACTCCGCTAAAGCAAGAATTAAATGCGCCGCTATCGCTATGCATAACAAACTAGAAAATGAACGCAGTGCTTCAGGAGCTACTTCTTTGCGAGACAATGCAACAAGAAGTGTCATGATAGCAAGACCGCAAACGAACGCAACTGCCAAAAAGTCAATTACCACAATGGGACTATGCCACCATAAGCGTGCGCTTTGCTGAGCAAACAATAAGCCTTCCACGATTTGTAGCGCCACGGCAGCTACAAGACCAATAACCATCCATACACGAATACTCTTCCAGTTTCTTATAAGAGCAACCAGACAAATTAGCGACACCACCACAAACGCACTTAGAGCAATCATATCCCACGTTAAAGGCGATGCTGGATTAGGGGACAAAATCATAGCAAGCATATTCCAAGGTGAACCCAGATCGGCGATAATTGCTACCCCTGCACCACAACCACCTGCAAGAGCAATTGCCTGAGCTAACGTAGCCCAAGGAAGCAAGTGATCTTTTTTAAGAAGCACTATCAAAGACGCAAGAGATTGACTACCGGCGCCAAATCCTACCAAGAAAGCGAAAACCGCGATCAGCAATCCCCAGCTCATAGCATTGCCCACATTGGCAGTATCATACAGGCCGAAAACCAGCATAGATAGCCAAGCAACCCCTCCAACCACTACCATTACAGCGGCAAGGAGAATGAGTTTGGTGTTCTTGGAAAACAAAATCTCTTTCACGTTAATCACCCTCTGCTATTCCGCGCTTTGAAGAAATGTACAAAACCTTAGGATTGGTACCGTATTCTTCTCCTAAAACAAAGGATTCCTTTCCTTTGAGATATTGAGAGATTTCAGAATCAGGGTCGTCCAGATCACCAAAAATTCTTGCATTACCAGGACATCCCGCACAGCATGCCGGCTCTATACCTTGACTTGTATACTGAACACAAAACGTACATTTTTCAGTTATCCCCTCTGGAGGCTTAGGGCTATATACCAAGTGTCCATCTTTGCGATATTCGGAAGGGTAACCATAGTAATATCTTCCTTCTATGCCCTCTACACCCTCTTCCGCTCCAAGGTTAAATTGACGAACATTGTAAGGACATGCCGTCATACAATATCGACAACCGATACATTTTTCGTAATCAATAAGCACCGCACCTGTTTCAGGATCAGTGTAGGTAGCACCCGTAGGGCATACACTTTCGCAAGGAGCATTTTCGCAATGCTGGCAACTAACGGGAGTAAACTCCATACGAGGTTTACCATCAACCATTACCGATGTTCCATACTCAGGAGCACCAGGAACAAACACACGGTTCCACCACATGCCTTTAGGTAGCGCATTGTGGTCTTTACAAATAACCGCACAGGTTCTGCACCCAATACACCTATCTAAATCAACTACCATGCCGTATCTCATGAGATTACCTCCTCAAGTGCACCACCCTTTTCAAGAAGGCGAACATCACAAACGCATTCGTTCCATGCCATATTGGGAGACCAAACGCTTGAAACGTAGTAAATTTCATGAATGGGGTTAATCCAGGGATATATAAGAGAGTTATAACTTTCGTTGTTGGTATAACGACTCCACCAACCTTGATCAAAAACCACCTGTCCAGGGTACATTCCCGGATCAGTAATTAATGCGCCACTTATTTTTCCTCTGGAGTTAAATACCTCAACAACATCACCTTGAGTAAGTCCTTTAGCAGAAGCATCGTCTGGATTCATAAACACCTTCGGAGTATTATTCTGCAACTCCAACATAAAAGGATTATTGCTATAGGTTGCATGCACGCGGAACAAGCTATTACGAGTGATATACGAGAAGGGATACTTTTCCTTTGCTTCAGGATTTAGCGCATATTCAGTTTCCTCGAAAGCAGGTTTGTAACAAGGAAGTTGTTCATGCATTTGCAAAAACATATCCTCATCCTTATAAAACTCAATGCGACCAGACTTTACAAAATGTGCTGTTTTCTCTAAATCGTTAGGGCGCGACACCGTCGGAAAAGGTTGCCCACCATGAATTTGCTCATAGAAAGGTATTTTCTTTTCACCCGGATTAGTATGAGCAAGCTTGCAAGGACCAGCTTTCAAATCTTCTAGCGTAATATGATTAATAGTCGAACCACCCTGTTCAAGAAGCATGCGCAACACCTCTTCAGCAGTTTGCTCTGCTTCCTCTGGGCCAAATTCAGGCCACTGATCTGCCAAAGAAGGATCAATACGACATGCCAGCTCTTTGCAAGTCCATATTTCAGGACGAGCTTCTCCGGGAGGATCTACCATAGGCTGCATGATTTGAACCCATGGATGAAGCGGCGTAATAACTAGTTCTGTCTTTTCGTACCAACTAGCAGACGCAAACGTAACATCGCTGCAGTCAACGGTTTTAGTATGCTGAAATTCGAAACATATCACGCATTCCAGCTCGCCAGATTCACGCGCCTGCTGTAGCCAGTTAGCAACATTATGCTGTTCAAAAGGATTACCCCAGCCAACTACGAGCGCTTTAAGTCCATTTTTAGGGAACGTAGCACTCATGGTCTCAGTACGACCATTCACGGCATAGTGAAAGGGAGCTGAAGCGCGTTTTGCTTTTTCAGGAATAAACCAAGAAGCTGTACTAAAACGTGTTTTGTACTGTCCAACATAGGTTGAAATGCCGCCGCCCAGCTGCCCAACGTTTCCTGTTAATACCGCTAGAAGTGCGCAAGCACGCCCCTTTAAATCCCCATGATGCCATTGCATAGCAGAACCACCAAAAATGATGTGCATAGGTTTAATGGTTGCACATTCCCGCGCAATTCGAGTAATTGTTTCTTCTGGTACTGCTGTTATTTCACTTGCTTTTTCAGGGGTGTATTCCTCAAGACTTTCACGGAGCAGCGTAAAGGCCGTTTTTGCCTGAATTATGGATCCATTCTTAAGTTCAAGAGTGGTTGTGGCCTCCAAATCCAAGTCGGGGGTATTTCCAATATGTTCGGGATCAAGTGCTATTGCATTACCGTTTTGCAGCACCACATAGGTCTCACGATATTCAGGCGCATCAAATGCACGTAATCCAGAAACATCACGCGCTAATACGCGCTTTCCTGTAGCGACATCAATGAGAATGGGTAAATCAGAAAAGTTAGAAACGAACTGTCTGTCGTAGAGATTCTCATCAATAAGATACTTAGCAACCGCTAAAGCAAAAGCTGCATCGGTATCAGGCTTTATCTGTACCCATTCGTCGGATTTTTCTGCTGTAGCAGAGTAATTCGGATCAAAACAAACAACTTTCCCGCCGGCTTCACGTGAGTAATTCAGAAAATGAGAATCAGGCAAGCGCGTAACCATAGGATTGGATCCAAAAATCATGGTATAGCGCGAGTCTTCCCATTCATAGGATTCCAGCTCTTCGCTTTGACAGCCAAAAGTCTCGGGCCAAAACATAGGCAAATCGCCATTGAGTTCATACCCGCCAATAGCGGACCAGCCCATCATATTAGTCAAACGAACAAGCGATCCTTTTTGAACATGACCGGTACCCTGAACCTGCCAAATAACACCAATGGAATCAGGACCATACTTTTCAGCTATATCACGCAGCTTTGTTGCTGCAGTATTAAGAGCAGTGTCCCAATCCGTTTCTTCCATCTGACCTTGTTCATTACGAACAAGAGGAGCGGTTAATCGCTCTGGTCCATGAATCATCGTATTAATTGATAAACCCTTTAAACAACCGCGTGGGTTGTAACGTTCATAGGGATAATCTGCAGATTGCGAAATCATCTTTATCTGTCCGTCTTGCACGAAAGCTTTCATACCGCAAGAACCCGTACAGTTTGGTGCACACGTGGTACGCACCCACATGCCTTCAGGCGGCGCTGATTCTGCCAACGCTTTAGCAGCGGGGACGCTCATAGAAACAGCGCCCATGCCTGCAACACCAAGTGCTGCTGCAGACGTCAGCTTAACAAACCCCCTGCGCGTTACCTCTCTAGCCATATAATCCTCCATCTCCTGCTCGCATAGCATTCCTTGTTGTACGCCATGCGAAATCTTGCCCATAACTATTGTGGAGCCCAGAGAACTAAAGAGATATAGGGGAACACCCTATGCGCTATAGGGGTTTACCCTATAGCGCATAAATAAACGTTTTCTAATATGAAAAACTAGATAAAATAGAGCGTTTATTATTCTTGATTGAGAATAATAACGAGCTAGATTTTTACTAAACCGTGACGAACCGCATAGTCAAATAGTTCCGGCTTAGTTTCAATAGCAAGCTTATGCATTATTTTCGACTTTTGTCCTTCGACTGTTTTTACAGAAATAGCCAGCATTTGTGCAATTTCTTGATTGGAATACCCCTTTACAGCCAAAGAAACAATTTCTGATTCTCGGGGAGTAAGAGACTCTGCCGCAGGATCAACGTGAGATAG
This sequence comes from uncultured Eggerthella sp., assembly GCA_900551155.1. GTDB lineage: Bacteria > Actinomycetota > Coriobacteriia > Coriobacteriales > Eggerthellaceae > Anaerotardibacter. Next base: position 6,481 of record URVA01000067.1, read on the forward strand.
TGCATTATGAACAAATCCTTGCAGCATTTCATCGCAAATAAAAATTTCTCCAGCTGCCGCTTGACGGATTGCTTTAAAAAGCTCTTCATCGGATGAGCTTTTTAGTAAATACCCTACCGCTCCAGATTTTAGCGCCTGACTAAGATATTCCTGCTCGTTATGCATCGTAAGAACTACGGAATTTGTAGAAATACCAACATCATGAAGACGCTTCACTAAAAGAAGACCACTTTTCTCGGTACCCATAGAAACGTCGGTAAGCAATACCTCAGGAGACAATTGTTTCACAAGCTCAAAAGCTTCATTTGGATCAGATGCTTCACCAACTACTTCGAAATCCTTTTGCTGCATTATCAGCATTTTAAAGCCCATTCGTACCATAGAATGGTCATCAGCAAGAACGATTCGAATCATGATCGCTCACTTACCTCAACTCGCAGAGAAACAATACTTCCCTGGTTTTTCTGGGACTGCAATGCAAGAGCACCGTTAACTAAAGCAGCCCGTTCTCTCATTCCTTCTAAGCCAAGACCAGAACCCTGAACTTCAGGGTTCTCAACATCGAAACCTCTTCCATTGTCACTGACCATTAAGACAAGTACATTCGGTTCATCTTTGTCCCAATCTAGCAGTACTCGAATTTTGTTCCCCCCTGAATACTTACAAGCATTATTAAGGGCTTCTTGAAAAATTCGATAAACCGCAATTTCAATACTGCTATTTAGAGTGATATTTTCTCTTATGTTTTTCACTACAGTAATCCCAAAAGCCTCCGCAGAAGATTCGCACAAAGCATATACGGCAGCAGATAGCCCCAATTCATCAAGCGCTAAAGGTCGTAATGCGCGGGAAATCGCCGATATATGACTCATAACGTCTTTGAGCATATTGCTTGTTTTACTTACCACATCAGG
>URVA01000068.1 GCA_900551155.1 uncultured Eggerthella sp.
GCAACTTCAACTTCATAAGATTATTTGGCCTAATGTAGACAAAGGAGTATAGCGCTTGCGTGCTTTAGTTTTGTGTTCTGGTGGCGTTGATTCAACGACGCTTCTAGCAATGGCGGTAGATAAATATGGTAGTGAAAATGTTGTTGCGTTGAGTATTTCTTACGGTCAGCGTCATGAAAAAGAGCTAAAAGCAGCTCGCGATGTTGCGCGGTATTACCACGTCGAACAGCGCTTTTTGGATTTAGCAGCAATTTTTGCTGATAGTTCCTGTTCACTGCTTGCTCATTCTGAAAAAGAAATCCCAAAAGAAAGTTACGCTGAGCAATTAGAAGAAACTGACACTAAGCTTGTGCCCACCTATGTTCCTTTCCGCAACGGCCTTTTCTTGTCTTCGGCAGCATCAATGGCGTTATCGCTTGAGTGTTCAGTTCTGTACTATGGTGCACATCATGATGATTGGGCAGGTAATGCCTATCCTGATTGTTCTCGAGAATTTGTTTTTGCTATGAACAATGCCATTAAGGAAGGCACAGGGGGAGAGCTTCATATGGAAGCGCCCTTTGTTGAATGGTCTAAAGCAGACATTGTTAAAAAGGGTCTTGAACTAAATGTTCCCTATGAACTTACGTGGTCTTGCTATGAAGGTGGAGATAAACCCTGCGGTGTTTGCGCTACCTGTATAGATCGCAGGCGTGCTTTTGAACTTAATGGTTCAGTTGATCCTTTATTGAAATAAGTAGTTATAGAAAGAGATGGCTATGCACAATACTTCTCGCAGCCCCGAACAGGTTTCCGATCTTACCTTACTTGGTTCTCAGACGAATTCGTATCCCGATGATTATGCGCCTGAAGTTTTAGAAACGTTTGAAAACAAACACCAGGAAAACGATTACTTTGTAAAGTTTAATTGTCCTGAATTTACGAGTCTTTGTCCTATTACTGGTCAGCCAGATTTTGCAACAATTTATATTTCCTATGTCCCTGATGTCCGTATGGTGGAATCTAAGAGCTTGAAGCTTTACCTGTTTAGCTTTAGAAATCATGGCGACTTTCACGAGGACTGCATGAACATCATCATGAAAGATTTGATTGAGCTGATAGATCCTCGTTATATTGAGGTTTGGGGAAAGTTTACCCCTCGTGGTGGAATCTCCATCGATCCTTATTGCAATTATGGTCGACCAGGAACGAAATGGGAGCAGGTTGCTTGGGATCGCTTGGCGCATCATGATATGTATCCAGAAAAGGTTGACAATCGTTAATGATGGGTTAGGTACCCATTTCGTTTTTAGAACGCGGCATCAAAAGGGTCGCTCGTGCTAACTATTTCATTGCCATGGCAAAGTTCGGTCAGCGCTTTTAAAAGATCCTCTTCGGTCCCTGCAAGCATGCGAACGACTAATGTAACAGTGTCGGTGTAGTCGGTATGCATAATTTTGGCTTGGTAGTGGCCTATTGTGTGATTGAGCTGGTCATAGAGTGCATAGGGAATTGTTATGGTGATGTCTACGCATGAAGAAATAGTTAGTTTTGTAGCGGCCTCGATTGCGGCTTGTGTTGCTTGCGTATAGGCACGCACCAGACCACCCGTTCCTAACAAAGTACCACCAAAATAGCGGGTAACAACCGCTATTACATCGGTTAGCTCAGCGTGTTGTAATACTTGCAAGGTTGGAAGTCCAGCGGTTTTTTGCGGTTCTCCATCATCGGAATAGCGAATTCGAGGAGTAGCTCCGCTGCCACGTACTATATAGGCATATACATTGTGGCGCGCCATACGATGGGCGGTTTTAATCTCTTCCAAGAAAGCCAGCGCTTCTTCTTCGGATTCAACATGGCAAAGCTGAGCTATAAAACGGCTCTTCTTTTCTTCGATTTCCGCTTGCGCGCGACCTTCTATGGTGAGATACGATGCCATGAAAACTCCTTCTTTATAATGGTATCCTAGCGAATGTATCTTTAGCGAACAACGCATTATGGTATTCGATATATAAGAAGGGTATTTCGTGACTGATCAATTCCAACAAATGCCTCCACAAAATTCAGGAGCAAATCGCCAAGTTATAGATGACGAGCAGTTCAAACGTCTTATGAAGGAAAGCCAGCCTTCATTCATGGAAAAATATGGTTCATGCATTGTGACATTTGCTCTTATGGCTATTTGTATCGTGGTGTATGGCATTGAAGTTTTGCGATCTGGTTTGAGCACTTCTATTTCTTCTATGGTTCTCTTTGATATGGGAGCCATGTATGCGCCTGCGGTTACGTCATTTACCGATTGGTATCGCTTCATTGCACCTATGTTTTTGCATGCTGGCTTAATGCATCTGCTCTTTAATATGGCGGCACTTTATAGCTGTGGTGTTTTACTGGAACGCGTGTTGGGTCGCTGGAATTATCTGTTGCTGTATTTCGTTGCAGGAATAAGCGGCAATGCGTTGTGCTATATGGTTGATATGATCACGGGAAGTTACTACGTAAGTGCTGGCGCATCTACCAGTATTTTTGGACTTTTTGTTGCTGCTGCTTTATTGGGCTTCTTATCAAAATATAATCGCAAGTTCTTAATTTCGTATAGTAAGGGCATGTTAAGCGTTATTGCTATTAACATCCTTTATACTTTCCTTTCGCCCAGTATCTCCATTAGTGGTCATTTGGGCGGAGCACTTGGTGGCTTAATAGCTATGTTTATGGTTCCGAGCAAGAATTTAAACGTTCCTTTGATCGTTCGTATAGTGGCGTGGATTGTTTGGGTGCTGTCTATCGCTCATGTTCTTGCCACTACTATGGGGCTTGCCTTTATAAACTTCTTTTAATAACGCCTGGTTTTTACATTAGCGATAAAGCATAGGGAAATGGCGCTGTTTCAAAGAAACTAGCGCCATTTAATGTTTCATTCGAAGGTATGTAATTCTTGCAAGAGTAGGTCTTGAATCGTAGCTGGTAAACGTTAGAAGTGCCTACTGTTTTAAAAGCGAAGTGAGCTTTCCTTTTGCAAGAAGAGAAACGGTATTAGTTGCTCGTGATATTGCTGTATACAACTGGCGACGGGCTAAATCGGTATCTGGGTATACCTCTTGGGTTGCGTCGGGAATTATGACATTGTCAAATTCAAGACCCTTTGCCAATTGAAGGTCAATAAGCACGATACCGTGATCGGGTAGGGTGCTTCCTTCAGCAATGAAATGAAGTTGATCTGCTGGAACGATCGTTTTAAGAATGTCCCACATCTCAGTTAATTCTTGTTCATTATTAACAATTACTGCGCTCAGTCCCGATTCTCCGTGAACCTCTGGAATAATACGGTGAAGCTCTGCTTTGATATCTTCTTCGGTTGAACAAATAAGTATTTCGGGTTCTTTGTCATCTCGCTGAACTGAAGAAATTTGCATACCCGTATTATTCTGGGCTAATTGAGCAAATAATTTGGTAATTGCAGGAGTAGAGCGATAGCTGGTCATAAGGAAACATTCCTCAATGCTTCCGCGGTATTTCATAAAGACCTCTCTAACTTCACTAAACGTTGAAGTTGAATCACCGATAGCTTGGTTTTCGTCTCCTAGCAACAAGAAATGAGCGCGATGATAGTAGCGTGCCATTACCGCAAGCTGTGCAGGGGAATAATCCTGTACTTCGTCAATCATGACAAAGCGAGCTTCGTCATTTACCAAACCTGTGCAAGCAATCTTGAGGTAGAACCATTCAAGGAAAGATAAATCTTCTATTCCAAGCAATCGCTTAGCAATTCTGTCTACTCGCACCCAGTGGTTGAGTTGAATTGAGGTACGTGCTTCTCCGAAGCGGAAATTTAAATAGATAAGCGTGTATTTCTTCGCTTGTTCCTCGGTATCCATAATTGCGGGCTCACCAAAGAGGGCAAGTTGCTGGTTATAGCTTAGGGCGCTTACTTCATCTTGGAACTTTTCAACGCTGGACATTTGTCCTAAACGACTTTCGAAGCGGTCTTCAAGTTCTTCTCGAACAAGCGTGATAAGACGCGGTCCAGCGGGAACATTTTTATATTGAGAAGCAATTTTGTTAATTTGATTTGCAGAGATAAGCGTTACGCCCTGCATTTTGATGTCACGGAAATCCTTTTCTGTGAATTTCAGATTTGGAATTGCATCGTCAATGCGCTGAAGTACCTCCAAAGAAGTGTGGAAGCGATCGAATACGCGACCTTCAGGAACAACGGAGCTTGCAAACTCATCCCAGGTAAGAATAGGAGGATTCTTTTCTCCCATATCGGGCAAAACATTGTCAATGTAGGTTCTAAATACTGGATTAGGAGTAATAAGGTAAACCTGTTCAGGATTTAAGCTTTCGCGCTTTTGGTAGAACAAGTAAGCAATACGCTGAAGTAACACTGATGTTTTACCGCTACCTGCGATACCGTTTACGAGCAATGCAGGAACATCGTCGTGCCTGATAACTTCATTTTGTTCTTTTTGAATAGTGGCTGTGATTGCGCTCATTTGAGAGGTGCGTTGCTGCGATAAGGAACGCAACAAGAGTTCATCTTGGATAGCTACCGTGGTATCGAAGTAGGCATTAAGGGTATCTTCGGTAATATCGAACTGGCGACGTAATTTCAGATCGCACGAAATAGTGCGGCCATTAGCTTGATAGGATGTTTTGCCATTAGCTTGGTTGTAGTAAACCTCTGCGACAGGGGATCGCCAGTCAACAATGAGACGGTGATAGGATTCGTCGGAGATTCCTGCATTACCAATGTATATCTCTTTTGCTTCTGCTCCTGGCTTAAATTGAAGAGCGACTTTTGCAAAGTAGGGTTGTGGCTTTAAAAGTTCAATGTTCGAAAGCTTTTCAGCATCTACTTGCTGAGATTGATTGAGCGCGTCAATTACGCTATTTAAGTTCGCATATTCAATATAGGTTTCTTGTGCTTCGCCTTCGCTAGCAAAGTTAGAGGTTGCCTCATCCGCTATAGAGCGTTTGTAGTTTTCGGCAGCATCGGCGGTATTTTTCATGCGAGCAATTAAGGCGTCTTGCATGGAGAGAAGCTTTGCATAGGTTTTAGAAAGGTGTGCCTGTTCAGCTGAGAAAATTGGATCTTCAGCTGCAGACTCTTCGATCTGATTGGTATCTTCAGTCATGTTATATCCTTTCAAATAAGGGGTTTAATATCATACCGTTTTCTGGCGACCCTGTGAAAGGGGACGAGTATTCCGTTACTATTCTTTACAGTTACGCAACATGTGGGTATTTACTTTGACAGATGTTTGTTGTCTGGATAAGGTGTGGTGTTATGGTTAGTACAGGAAGGAGGAATACGTAATGAGCAATGTTTTTGCACTGCTAAAACGTGATTTTAAGCGCCTATTTATGGCGCCTGCTGCGCTTGTTGTTGTGTTCGTGCTTATTGTCCTTCCTTCGCTGTATACCTGGTTTAATGTTGCGGGTTTTTGGGATCCTTACAGCAATACTGGCAACATGCGGGTATGCGTAGTAAATGAAGATCAAGGTTCGTATTCAGATATGACTGGATCGCTCAATATGGGTGATCAGGTGGTAGAAGAGCTTTCGCATAATACTCAACTGGGTTGGGAATTTACCGATCGTGATACCGCTTTAGAAAAGGTTCGTTCGGGCGAGGCCTATGCTGCGTTTATTATTCCGAGCGACTTTTCTTCAAACACTTTAACGTTATTAACGGGTGATTTTCACCAACCAACTTTGCAGTACTACGTTAATGAAAAGTCGGGTGGTGTGTCCACTAAGGTTACCGATAGTGGGGCAACTTCCCTTGATCAAACAATCAACGATACGTTTGTTTCCGTGGTAAGCGAAACACTTGCGACTTCGTTTGATGAAAAGCTCAAAGACATTGAAGGCGATCTAGACCAAGCTCAAAGTGGCGTTGTTAAGCAGTTAGATCAAGTGAGTTCATCTCTTGATGGAGCACAGGAAAGCATAACCGCTCTGCAAGAGAGCGCTTCTGCAGCCTCGACAAAAGCCCAGGATGCAAAAGAGTTATTGCAACAAGCAAAAGATGCTACTTCTTCAGTACAAAACGAATTGGAAACCTCATCTGAATTGCTTACTTCCACTCAAAATGCACTAGGGTCTTTTATGGTGTCATTTATGTCTGTTTTGGATGAATCTTCTGTATTGGCATCTCAATCAATTACCCAGGCAAATGATTCTATGAGGGCAGTTTCAGGTGCAGTTTCTGGGGCTGAAGGAACCCTGACGAGTACCGTTGAGCAGGGAAAAGCACTTATTTCTTTAAACGAAACGCTTATTGAATCACTCAACTCTATTGCTCAATCACTTCCTGATGGTGAAGAAAAAGATGCTTTGAACCAAGCAATCGTAACCTTGCAAACCCAAAACGATTCGCTTTCAAGCGCTATTGACGGTGCTCAGACAAGTTATGAGAGCATCAATGCTGCTTCAGGTGATATTGCAACTGCTTCTGAAGGATTATCTGGCGCGTTGCAAACAACCCTTGATGCTGGTAGTGAATACCGAGAGGTGCTTTCAAATGAAACGTTTCCTGCGCTCAACAGCACTACTACATCACTTGCGAATACAACGAATGATTTAGCGCGTGCGCTTGATAAGCAAAATGGGTTAATTGATAAAGGTATGGCAGAAATTGACCAACTCAGCAGTGCTTTGTCAGAATCCTCTTCAACGCTTTCGGATACCGCACAGCTTTTGGGAGGGTTTTCTTCGGATTTAGATACCTTATCGACCGATGTGGCGGCTCTGCAAAGCTCTGGTGTTTTAGAGCAGCTTTTTGGTGAAGATGGAATCGATCCAGCTAAAGTATCTGAATTTATGCTTTCACCCGCAAAAATAGAAACAGTATCTTTGTATTCTGTTAATTCGTACGGCGCAGCTATGGCACCACTATTTATGAATCTTACGCTTTGGATCGGTGTTTTTATGCTGCTTGTTATTCTGCGTCAAGAAGTTGATCGAGAAGGACTGCCTAACCTTACCGCACGTCAAAGCTATATAGGGAGACTTATCTTCCTGGCAATTTTAGCTTCCCTTCAGGCGATTGTGTGCTGTAGCGGTAATCTTATTCTTGGAGTGCAGGTAGCAAGCGTTGCTCTGTTTTATATCACTTCAATTTTGGCTTCTCTTACCTATCTATGCATTCAATATGCTTTATCGGTATTACTTCAGCATGTTGGTAAGGGGTTATGCATTATTCTCATTTTTGTGCAGATCCCTGGCGCAACAGGACTTTACCCTATCGAAATGACTCCTGATTTCTTCCAGGCGGTATATCCTTTATTCCCGTTTACCTACGGCATTAAAGGATATACCGCCTGGAAGAAAT
>URVA01000069.1 GCA_900551155.1 uncultured Eggerthella sp.
CGTGGCGGGTGGTTCGCGCGCTTATGCTGAATGGGCCGCGAAGCATATTAAGAATGCGCGCATGGCATCTATCATGACCGCAATTTTAGGCATCGTTGTTTTTGTTGACGACTACTTCAACTGCTTGACCGTTGGCGCTGTTATGGGTCCTGTTACGGACAAATTCCGTGTAAGTCACGAAAAACTTGCATGGATTATCGATTCCACTGCAGCGCCTGTTTGTATCATTGCTCCTGTTTCTTCATGGGCAGTAGCTGTTGGTGGTTATTTGGGTGAAGATGGCTTCAATACCTTTGTTGCTTCTATTCCTTACAACTTGTACGCACTCATTACCATCGTGTTCGTTTTTGCAATGTGCGCATTTGGCAAAGACTTTTTCTCGATGGGTAAAGCTCAGCGCGACTGCGAAGCTCATACGTTTAGCGCAATTGTAGAACCAGATTCTCCTTTGAAGATGGTTGCAAGTGCGGGTGTTCCTGCGGAACAAGACGATGTGGAAACCGTTGTTACTGAACAGTCTGACTTAGAGGGTGCTCCAAAGGCAGTTGAACAGTACAAAGGCTTGCCCGTATCTGATAAAGGCAAAGTATACGACTTGGTATTGCCTATCGTAGTGCTGATCATCTTCTCTATCATCGGCATGCTTTATGTTGGTGGTTTCTTCGAGGGTGTTGATTTTGCAACCGCAGTTGGTGTGGACCCTGTATCGGGCTTGTGCATCGGTTCCGTAGTGGCGTTGTTCTTCGCAGCAATTATGTTTATTCCTCGTAAGCTGACCACGCTAGCAGGATATACCGAAGGCGTTTCCGAGGGCGTTCGTTCTATGGTTGGCGCCATTATGATTTTGGTCCTTGCTTGGAGCCTTGGTGGTTGCTGCCGCTATATGCTGGGAACAGGCGAATTTGTCGCAACCTTCTTAACCAATGTTGGTTTTGAACTAACGTTCTTGCCTGCAGTTATCTTTATTGTTTCAGGCTTTATCGGCTTTGCTATGGGTACTTCATGGGGCACCATCGCTTTGATCTTACCTATCGTTTTAGGTATTTTCCCAGAAGGCGATCCTCTGTTCTTGGTAACCATTGGCGCAACGCTTGCGGGCGCGGTATATGGTGACCATTCATCACCTATTTCAGATACCACTATTCTGTCTTCTGCTGGTGCTAACTGTAATCACTTACGTCATGTAGAAACGCAGTTACCCTATGCAACAATGGTTGCTGGCGTTTGCCTGGTAGGCTATTTCGTTGCAGGCTTTACTGCTTCACCTTGGCCTTCGCTCATTGGTGGCATTGTTGTAATAATCGCAATTATTTTGGTAATGCGTGTAGTACAAACCAAAAAAGAAGCTTAAAACCTAGCAGTACATAGCTAAAAAGAAATCGGACCCGAAGAGTTTGTTTGGTAGCTCTTCGGGTTTTCTATTTGATGGTGAGCTTTTTGTTTTGGTCAATGCGCCATTGTATAAAGCAAGGTCGCTAGGTAGACACTGCTACCCAAACAGGCTGATAGGCAAACGCTACTATGCTCGAGCGACGATGCTAAAGTGACAAAATAGCCAAGGGGATGTCATGTTCTTCAGTGGGAATATCTTCGACTTGTTGTTCGGCAAATGCCACACCAACAACGCGACAACTTTGATGGGTTTCAGTTGTATGGGCGTGTCCAGTAATTTGGGTTAAGTAGCGATCATAGTTGCCTGCACCATAGCCAAGGCGGTTTCCCTGGGCATCGAACCCAACCACAGGAACCACAATCATAGTAAGCTCCCTGGCGGATACATACCGAAATTGCTGAAGATCAGCATCGTTGTGATGATAGCGCTTAAGGGGATTGTTCAAAAAGGGTACCTGTTTTTTACGGAAAAGATCAGCAGGCACTATGCGCATTTCCATGGTTTGTTGAGCGACAGAAGCATTCGTGATGCTCCACGCATCGCGTACCATGCAGGGAAAAGCAACGCTACAACCTTGTTCGTAAGCAGCTTCAATAAAATCGTGCAAATCAACTTCTTCGGGGAAGGCGGAATACACGGCAATAATGGCATCGCGAGGATTGGTTTCTGTAATACCTAAGGTCAGCAAAAGTGACTCTTCTAAACGCTTGCATAGTTCGGCGCTTTTGTGCGCGCGATAGGGAGCAGGCATTTCGCTTCGAGCTTGCTTGGCTTCTTTGCGCAGTTCATTTCGAAGAGCTTGCTGTTCGTCTTCAACATCGCTTCGGGGAATTTTAGGTATTTCCATTTTGGAGGTATTCATTGAAGTCCAATCTGAAACAAAGAGGTGAAATCCTAACGGACACGTTCTTGCGATGTCGTTCTCTTAATCACGCTCTTTAATTATCCAATTCCAAAAAGTTGCAAAACAATACAGGTAATGGACAGGAGTCCTACTACACCAATAGTAAGGTAAAGCAGAATACGTGTGATTCTAGGAACACAGTATTTACCCATAACGAATTTGTCGGTGCAAATAATAGCCATAAATACCAGCAGAACGGGAAGAATAGCGCCGTTTACAAACTGGGACGCAAGCATAATGCCCATTAAATTTAATCCAGGGATCAGAATAATAAGGGCAGACAAACAAATCACAAACGTGAAAATACCTTTGAAGATAGGGGCTTCTTTCCAGGTAAAGGAAACGCCTGCTTCCCATCCGAATGCTTCGCAAATAACAAAGGCCGTGGTAAGGGGCAGCACGCAAGCGGCAAGCAAGCTTGCAGCAACTAAGCCTGCGGCAAACAGTGCCTCAGCATAGGGTCCCGCAAAGGGCGCAAGTGCGGCAGCAGCTGCTTCGGCGCTGGAAACTTCAATTCCTTGCGGATAAAGAACAGTACCTGTGGTAACAATGATGAACCAAGCGACAATACAACCTACGATAGCGCCTGCAACGGCATCGATGCGCTGATAGGGCAGATCTTTAATGCCCGATCCTTTTTCGACCACATTGCTTTGAGTGAAAAACATCATCCAAGGAGCAATAGTCGCACCAACCATGGATACCATGAGCGACAAAAAGCCAATATCGGAAGTTGCTTGTGGCATAACGGTGTGAATAAGTGCCAAATTCCAATTAGGTTGTGCTAAAAATGCGGCAACTATATAGGTGGCAAACACGCATGAAATTGCTAAAAAGATATTTTGTACGCGCTTATAGCTGCCACCCACAATAAGAGCCCATACCGCTATTGCGGCAACAGGAACAGAGATCCATCGCGGAACCCCAAACATTTCCATGCCTGCTGCAACACCCGCAAATTCTGAAAACGTGGTAGCAATATTGCCAATAAGCAAGGCAAGCATGGCAAGTGCGGTAAGGCGGATGCCAAATCGCTCGCGAATAAGCGCTGAAAACCCTTTACCAGTAACGACACCCATGCGGGTAGCGGTAGTTTGTACCACGATGAGCAGAATGCACATAACAGGAATTGCCCACAAGGTCATATAACCAAATTTGGCACCTGCAGTTGAATAGGTAGAGATACCACCAGCATCGTTGCCAGCCATAGCCGCAATAACGCCTGGCCCCATTGCGGCAAGCACCAACAAGATGCGAGAACGCTTTTTGATAGGCTCTTCCTGGAGCGCCTCTGTATTGCCCGCTGCCGTTGTTTGTTTTGTTTCTGTCTTGGTTACTTCGGTCATGCCTCACCTAACGCTTTCCTAGGTTAGTTTGATCCGAAGAAATGAAGGATAAGTAAGGTATACGGAATAAGAAGAACCAAGAAAACTGCAATACTAATAATAAGTTGGCCCCAAGCCCAGTGGGTCTTCACTTCTTCTGCGTCATCTTCGATAACATCCATTGCGTCGTCGAAGGTAACGATGCCAAGCATGCGACCCGATTCATCAACAACGGGCATAGCGAGCAAATCGTATTTTGAAATGTCTGCAGCAACTTCGGCTTCGGGTGCCTCAGGTAAAGAAGTTATAAGCTCATCAAACATGATGTCTTTAAGCTGCGTATCTTCGGTATTGAGTACCAGTGTGCGCAGCGACAAAACACCAACTAGTTTGTCGTATTCGTCAAGCACATACACATAGCTTACGGTGGGGTGGTCTTCATCAAGATGACGTAATACTTCGGTGGTTTCGCCCACAGTACTGGTGGTGTGCATGGCTACAAACTGGGTAGTCATAAGACCGCCTGCAGTATCATCCTTGTAACCGAGCAGCTTGCGAATACCTGCTGCGTCTTCTACACCCATCAAGCGTAGAAGGGTTTCAGCTTTTTCGTAGGGAAGATCGCCAACAATGTCTGCTGCGTCGTCTGGATCCATGTTACCCAGCAAGCGACTTGCACGTGTTTCGTCTAAACCATCAATAATATCTGCCTGGAATTCGTCTTCCATTTCAGAGATTGCTTCACCTGCTTGGGCATCATCAAGATGCTGAAACACGTTGGCGCGCTGCTTGGGATCAAGCTGTTCCAAAATGTCAGCTACGTCAGCAGGATGGAGCTCTTCTAGGCGCGTATGGGTAACGGAAAGCTGTACCTTGGAAAGGTCGCGATCGAGTAGGTCCATGTAATTCCAAGCGATTAACTTTTCGTCAATGTTTTTATGGAATACTTTGGCGATGCGGCAGCCTGCTTTTTCTACAAGAGGATGAAGTCCGCGCAAAATACCGCGCCATCCAACTTCGGCACCAAGTAAGCGTAGCTGTGTTCCAGAAATTGAGAGCTTTAAGTCGTTTACGCGAACAACTTTCATACCTTGCGTGTCTACGATTTGTCGGTTAAGCAAATCGCGCGCAAGCAAAACCTCGGCAGGTTGCAGATAGCTAAAGCGAATAGCGGTGCGGTCGACTTTTAAACGGATGCCTTCGTTTTCGCTAAACCCTTCAACATATTTGCGCCAGGAAATCATAAAAGGGGTTTTGCCAGGTCCCAAAAAGGCAAGGCTGGTAATGCGGGGGAATACTTCACCCGTTTGAATGGCAAGATCAGAAATTGAGCCAATTTTTTCTCCATTGGCATCAATAACTGGTTCGCCAAGCATCTGAGATAAGTAAAGCATGCAGCTCCTTTTCCTAGGCTGCACAGCAGGCATTTTTCCGAACTGTTTTGCAAACAAGAAGCATAAAAGAAAACAGCGTTGTTTCTTGGTAGTTATGTTTCTGCAAAACGCAACAACATGCATCTTTCGACACACGCATAACAGCGCTATTGCTACCCGCAATAGCTACACACGAAAAGAATGCCAAGTGCGAAGCCTTAACGTGTTGTGGCCTTCCTCCGACCACCAACACAGGCAAAGAAGCTCAAAAGAAGAGCCGCTTCTTATGCGAAAAGCGGTCGAAGGTTAGTTACTGTGAGGTTTCGATTTTCGAACCTTCAAGTACTGTCCTTCCATCGAGTGATAATTCGTTGGGCAAACAATAAGCTGCCAAGTTGGGTGTAGTAAAACCATCCAGGTGGCTTTGGAAAACCACCGAATTGGTTGCGGTGAAACTACCGTACCAAACTTGTTTTGGCTCTATTGATTGCGCATCTTTACTGTTTGCGCAGTAAAGCACATTAGATTGTATACATTTTTTCTGTTACTGCACAGATGTTTTTGGAGATTAACGCTTTTTTGGAATGCTGCGGTGTTAACAGGGCGCCTATTTGCTTTCAAGTTCGTCGGGTTTAATGTGTCTTGCTATACGCATAAGCGTAAGTGCGCAGATAAAAATCACTACAACAACAATTGATGCGAAGCCAAATAATGCATTCCAATCGATTTCCGAAAGTGCTGCATAAATTGGAATAAACAAAACAGGTAAAAGATTAACAACTATTGCCACGCGAGAATAAATAACGGTGTAATCGCGCGGTCCGAACAGGTAGCGGGTAATGGTAGGCCCAAGAACGTTGGTGGCAGCATAAAGAATACCGAACAGTGCTGCGCCAACATAGAAGAAATTTGCATCTAGACGAGATCCCTGCCAGCAGCACATAATTCCCAAAAAGCCGCAGCCACATGCAAGGAAAAGCGATGCACGCAGGCTGTGGTCGGCTATTTGGCCAAGACCAATTTTGCCGCATGCTTGAGCAATTTGTAGGCAGGATGCAACAACACTTGCCATGATTACCACTTCGGCTGGAGAGATAGACAACTCCCCTGAATCAGAGAGAAAGTAGAGATAGGTTGCAAGGTAGTTCCCCATCTGAACCGTGCCATTTATTAAAGCGATAGTGAAGGCCAAAAGAAAAAACGCAGGCATTCGAAATGCGCGTTTTGCCGATACACTTCCTGCTCGTCGATAAGAAGGGCTTTGATCGAAATGGTTTTCGCCAGAATGACTTGATTCTTCGTGGTTTTGTTTCAATTGGTTGTGTTCTGATTTACCTTGGTTTGATGGTTTACTATTTTGAGAAATCTCTTCTGGTTTACCGTAGGGTTTTAATCCAGCATCTTTTGGGTAACTGCGAATTAAGAACATGGTGGCAGGCATTGAAATAACAGCGGCAATAACACCGAATACGGCATAACACATACGCCAGTCGAATTCAGCTAACAGATAGCCGCCAAGCATATTCCACACGGCGGCGCCTACGCCCATCATGGCAACACAGATACCTATAAGGACACCCATATGACGGTTGAACCAACGATTAATAAGGGTCGGTGCTACGAGGCTTACTAAAGTAACAACACCGATACCTTCAATGGCTCCAGAAAGATAGAATTGCCATACTTCGGTATAGAGAGAAGAGGCAAAGATTCCAACAGAAACAAGACCGCACGAAAGAGTGATCACGATGCGCGCATCAAAGCGGTTCATAAGGTTGCCTGCAAAAGGAGCTGCTATTGCGGAAAACAAGAAAATGCAAGAAACATAAAAGGTAAAGGCGCCTGTTGGAATAGCAAGGCTTGTACAAACAGGAACCACCAAAATAGACCAGGTATTAAACACAAGTGTTGCAGGCCCAAAACATACTAGGATCCCTGTTACTACTATAAGAATATGACGAACAGTAAGTTTGTCCGTAAACCCCTCTTCTGGGTGAGATTCTGCCATTGCGTCCTCCCTCTATCGCAAAGTGAATTCTCCCCGTCCCCCAAATTGATTGTAGTTCTAGTACGGAACAGAGCATAAAAGAAGTTTTCGCTATAGCAGAACGCTATAGCGACTTGGAGGGCGGGGATTGCCTGAGAGCTGGAGGTGCATTAGGGTCAACGCATGGGTATTGCATCACATCATCAACACAATTCAAAAAAGTGCTTGACATGCATGCACGAAAGTAAGAAACTAATTCCTGCTGAAAACGCGCCGTTACCTCAGCTGGATAG
>URVA01000070.1 GCA_900551155.1 uncultured Eggerthella sp.
CGTGAACATGTCGGCATTAATTGCTGCGCTGGGTGTTGGCGGTATTGCGCTGTCGCTTGGTTTTCAAGATACACTGTCAAATCTTATCGGCGGTGTACAGATTTCTTTTATGCGTATTGTTCAGCCAGGGGACAACATTCAAGTAGGCAATAATAAGGGTGTTGTTCAAGATGTAACGTGGCGTCATGCAACCATCAAAAATCGCAATGGGGAAACAGTAGTAATTCCTAATTCGGTCATTTCTAAGAATGCGGTAGTTCACCTACCACCGCCCGAGCGAATCAGTGTGCCGTTTATGGCGCTTTCAAGCGACGATCTTGATTCTATGGCAGAGCAAATAGTACAAATTGCACACGAAATAGCAGCTCAGTATGCTGAGATTGTAAGTGAGCCCAATGTTTTGTTTACTGAAGTTACGGCAGAGGGCATTATGGGTAAAGTTTTACTGGAAATCGATGATGCGGAGCAAGCCACTCCTGTATCTGATGCTATTACTCGTGCTATTGCGCCTATCGTTCAAAAATAAATGCTTATTTTTGAAGTGCTGCGCACTCGAAAAACTTGTGAATACCTTGATTCCTTTTAAGGTGTGCTTCGCTTAGGGTGCGCCTTTGCTATTATGGGAACGATCTACTCGTTAGAGGGCGTACATGTATTGTGAAACTTATTTTTGTTGAAGCATGCATGAAAGGTGCCCACAAAGAAAACGAAGGAATATCATGACGCAACATTTAACCGAAAAGGACGTACGCGGTATTGCGACGTACGCTCGTATCGGGCTGACCGATGAAGAGGTTACTTCTATGACAGAAGACCTTAACAATATCATCGATAGCCTGAAGCCGATTACTGAATATGACCTAGAAGGCGTTGAGCCAACCTTTCACCCTATTGGAAACCTTTCCAACGTAATGCGTGAAGATGTTGAAGGCGAAAGCTTCACCCAAGAAGAAGCGCTTGCCAATGCCCCAAAACAGCAAGATGGCAGCTTCTTGATTCCTGCTATTTTGGGCGGAGGTGATCAGTAATGGCACGTGCATTTTCAGAACTTTCTGTTGCAGAAATTCAAGCTGGTCTTGTCGCGAAAGAATTCAGTGCACAAGAAATCGCAAAAGATTCTCTTGAGCGTATCGCAGCAACAGATGCATCGGTTCATGCCTATTTGGAAACTACTGAAAGCCTAGCTTATGAAGCTGCAGCAAAAGTAGACGCTGCAGTTGCGGCGGGTGATTTAAGTCAGGCTGGTCCTTTGGCGGGCGTACCTGTTGCTTTTAAGGACAACATGAACCTGAAGGGAACTCATACCACGTGTTCTTCCCACATGTTGGAAAACTATGTCTCTCCTTACACGGCAACCTGTGTTGCGAAAATCATTGAAGCAGGCGGTATTCCGCTGGGCAAACTGAACATGGATGAATTCGCATTCGGTTCCTCGACGGAGACTTCCGCATTTGGTCGCACCTATAATCCTTGGGATTTAGAGCGTGTACCTGGTGGTTCTTCTGGTGGGTCTGCAGCAGCAGTGGCAGCTGGTAGCGCCACCATTACGCTTGGATCGGATACGGGTGGATCTATTCGTCAGCCAGGTAGTTTTTGCGGCGTGGTAGCGGTAAAGCCTACTTATGGTGTTGTTTCTCGTTATGGCGTAGTAGCTTTCGGTTCGTCACTCGATCAGGTTGGACCTTTCGCACGCAATGTTACCGATGCTGCTCTTGCCATGAATGCACTTGCAGGTCATGATCCCCTTGATTGCACGAGCCAGCCAGTAACGACTGACTTTACTGCAAACTTGGCAGATGGCGTGGCAGGTATGCGTATTGGTGTAGTTCCTGCCTTTATGGAGGCGGAAGGCTTGGAGCCTGAAGTGCGCGCCAAGGTGAAAGAAGCAATCGAACACTTGCGTCAAATGGGTGCAGAAATAATCGAGGTCGAGCTTCCCAATGCTCAGGCTGCTATGAGTGCCTATTACGTATTGGGTCCTTGCGAGGCATTTTCTAACTTAGCTCGTTTCGATTCAGTTCGTTATGGTTACTGTGATCCAGGTCATAAAGATTTAGGCTCACAATATGAAGCTTCTCGTTCGGCAGGCTTTGGTATCGAAGCGCGTCGCCGTATTATGCTTGGTAGCTATCTGCTTTCTGCTGGTGTATATGACAAGTACTACTATCCAGCACAGCAGGTTCGCACCCTTATTACCCAAGACTATGTGAAGGCTTACGAAAAAGTGGATTGCATTATTGCTCCTGTAAGTCCTCGTACAGCATTTAAGTTTGGCGAAATTAGCGATCCTACGTCGATGTATCTTTCGGATATGTTCACAATTTCTATCAATATTGCAGGCAATGGCGGCATGAACATGCCTCTTGGCTTAGGTGCAGATTCTGGTCTGCCCGTAGGTGCTCAACTTATTAGTCCTGCATTCAAGGATGAAAACATGTTGCGTGTGGCGGCAGCACTTGAAACAGTATATGGACCAGCGCCCGTTGCTCCTGCTTTTGCGGATGGTAAAGCTCCCGCAGCGGCAGCTGCTGATGAAAAGGCAGGTGAGTAGCAATGAAGAAACTTGAAGAAGTACTTCAGGACTGGGAAGCAGTTATTGGTCTTGAAATTCATGCTGAGTTGACCACGCTCGAAACCAAAATGTTCTGCAGCTGTAAATTGGAATTTGGCGCAGAGCCCAACACGCATACGTGTCCTGTATGTTTGGGCTTACCAGGAGCTTTGCCTGTACCTAACAAGGCTGCTATTGAATCCATCGTGCTTGCAGGCCTTGCAACTAACTGCGATATCGAAAAGCGGTCCATGTTCTATCGCAAGAATTACATGTATCCCGATATGGCAAAGAACTTCCAAACCACGCAGGGCCCTGTAGCGTTCTGTATGCGTGGTCATCTTGATTTGGACGTAGATGGTGCGGCAGCTAAAGAACGCATCGATATTGCTGATTTGAAGCCTGGCGAATCTGGTGCTGAAGGCACGACTGCTGCTAATGTGACGCGCACCGAAGATGGCTATGTGGCTCATGTGGGTATCGAACGCATTCATATGGAAGAAGATGCTGGCAAGATGATTCACATTGGTGGTGGTGAAGGTCGTATCGCGGGTGCTACTCATTCGCTTGTGGATTATAACCGTGCCGGTACGCCTTTGATTGAGCTAGTAACTAAGCCCGACCTGCGCACCCCTGAAGAAGCACGTCTGTTTATGCAGAAGCTTCGTCAGATTTATTTGGCTATTGGTATTTCTGACTGCTCCATGGAAGAAGGTTCTCTTCGTTGCGACGGTAACGTTTCTTTGCGTCGTCGTGGTGCAACTGAGTTTGGTACTAAGACTGAGCTTAAGAACATGAACTCTTTCAAGAACTTGCACGATGGTTTGGCGTATGAAATTTGTCGTCAAGCTGAAGTTCTGGAAGAGGGAGGCATTATTTATCAGGAAACGCGCCATTGGGATCCTTCCAAGAAGCGCACCATTGTTATGCGCGTAAAGGAAACAGCGGATGACTATCGTCTGTTCCCTGAGCCTGATCTTGCTCCTTATGATCTTTCGGATGAATTTATCGAAAGCGTTCGTGCTAAATTGCCAGAATTGCCTGATGAAAAAGCAAAACGTTTCGAAGGCGAATTCGGTCTTTCTGCCTATGATGCTCGTCATTTGGTGGAGCATCGCAGCACCGCAAACTTCTTTGAAGCATGCATTGATGTTGCTGGAAACGATGCGGATAAGTTAGCGAAACCGCTTGCTAACCTGATCATCAATGATGTTGCAGCATATGCAAACGCTCAAGGCATTTCCGATATGGCAGAAACTTCACTTTCTCCTAAGCGTGCTGTTGAATTAGTATCTCTGCTTTCGGCAGACACCATTTCCTCCAAACAGGCAAAGGAAGTGTTTGCTGCGGTTCTGGATGAGGATAAGGACCCTTCTGCGATCGTTGAAGAGCGCGGCATGAAGCAGGTTTCTGATACGGGCGCTATTGAAGCTGTTGTCGATGGCGTTTTGGCTGAATTCCCTGACAAGGTAGAGCAGTACAAGGGTGGCAAGACAGGCTTGCTCGGATTCTTTGTTGGTCAATGCATGAAGCAAATGAAAGGTCAGGGTAACCCTAAGGTTATCAATGAGTTGTTAAGTCAAAAGCTCAACGGCTAATACTGCGTGGCATTAAGGCGATACAGTTAGCGTCTTAGACTTTGTTCACGTAGCGAAAGCGGAAGGGTTACCAAAATAGCTAATGCAAGGTAAACCTATTCGTGTTTTAACCTCGAAAAATAAGGTGATTCCTCCTATATCTGGAAAGCCAGATATAGGAGGCTTTTTTGTATTAGATCAAAGCAATATTTTTAAAAACTGGCTTCAACCATTGCTTGATAGTTTATGCCGCCAGCGCGTATCAGCAAGCCTTCTAAAAGCCTATGATGGCGTTCGTAAAAAATAGGCGTATTATAGAGCGGTTGTAAATATGTTATTAAGCATTCGACGACACCACAGGACAACTTGTCTAGCACATTTAGTGATCGTGTCGTTTGATGATACGTATAGAAAGGTGGACCTCATGGCCCACGAAGGTCAAACTTCGATTTCAGATAGCTCAAGCTCAAATGTCAGTGGGGAAACGCGCGGCAACGCTTCAATGGAAGGTCGCGAGGGCTTTTCTAATCGCCTTGGCTTTCTTCTAATCAGCGCTGGATGCGCTATTGGTCTTGGTAATATTTGGCGTTTTCCTTATATCACCGGCGAATATGGCGGTGCGGCGTTCGTGCTGCTTATTATTTTCTTTCTTGCCGTGCTGGGCTTGCCAGTTTTGGTTATGGAATTCGCGGTAGGTCGTGCAAGCTATCGTTCGACCGCGCGTAGTTTTGATGCACTCGAGCCGCGTGGTACAAAATGGCACCGCTTCAAGTGGGCAACAATCGTGGGTAACTACTTGCTCATGATGTTCTATACCTCGGTATGTGGCTGGATGGTTGCCTACCTAGTAAAAATGGCTATTGGCACCTTTAACGGCACCGAAGATATTCCAGGTGTTTTCTCGTCTATGATTGGTGATCCCATCGAAATGACGGGCTGGATGCTTCTCGTTACGGTTATGGGGTTTGCAATTTGTGCCATGGGTGTACAAAAAGGCGTAGAGCGAATCACGAAATATATGATGGCAGCACTGTTTATCTTCATGGCAGTGCTCTGTGTCCGTTCCTGTTTGCTAGAAGGTGCCGAAGAAGGCCTAGCTTTCTATCTGCTTCCAAATTTCGATAACCTGTTTAACAATCCAAGCGCAAGCTTCCCAGAAATTGCTTATGCTGCAATGAGTCAAGCAGTCTTTATGCTCTCGATCGGCATAGGTTCGATGTCTATCTTCGGTAGCTATATGACTCGCGATAGGCGTTTGATGGGCGAAGCTGCACGTATTGCAGGCATGGACACGCTGGTGGCTATTATGGCGGGCTTGATTATTTTCCCTGCATGCTTTGCTTATGGTGTTGACCCTGATTCTGGTCCCAATTTGGTGTTTCTCACCTTGCCCTATGTCTTTGAACAGATGCCATTAGGCCAGCTGTGGGGAACGTTGTTCTTTGTTTGCATGGCTTTCGCAGCGCTTTCAACGGTTATTGCTGTGTTTGAAAACATCCTTCGTTTTTCCATGGACCAGTGGAACATCACGCGTAAACGTGCGGTAGCTATCAATGCGCCGCTTTTGACGTTGCTCTCGATGCCGTGTGTTCTTGGCTTTTCTATTTGGTCGGGTGTTCAGATTCCTGGCATTGGCGACATCCAATCGATTGAAGACTTCTTAGTGTCTAATAACTTCCTTGTTCTGGGATCACTCGTATTTGTTCTTTTCTGTACCAGAAAAGCTGGTTGGGGATGGAAAGGCTTTATTGAAGAAGCCGATAAGGGTGTTGGTATGAAATACCCCAAGATTCTGTACGGCTGGACTAAGTATGGCGTACCACTGTTGATCATTGTGGTATTTGTAGTTGGCTGGGCCCCAAAGATCATGTTCTGGCTAGGCATGTCGTAAGCCTTCGGCGGACGCGATACACTGCAGAGATTGTGTCATAGGGGCGCGGCGCTGTAGGGTTGCGATGCGTTTCGTAGGGTGCAACGTTGTAAAGGCGTGATGAGCGTCGTGAGTCGCGAAACGCAGTAAGAGATACGACAAAAACAACAAGCGAAAAAATCAATAAGGAATACCGATAAGGAATACCCGTGGCAGATACTCAAAAGATAACTGACGACAATCGTGAAAAATTTTCGAGCCGACTTGGCTTTATTCTCATTAGTGCTGGATGCGCTATTGGACTTGGCAACGTTTGGCGTTTCCCTTATATCACGGGCGAATATGGTGGCGCAGCGTTTGTATTACTCATTCTGTTTTTCCTGCTTGTTTTAGGCCTGCCTATTATGGTGATGGAATTCGCGATGGGTCGTGCCAGTTATCGCTCTATCGCCCGAAGCTTCGATGCTCTAGAGCCACGCGGAACAAAATGGCATCGCTTTAAGTGGGTTGCCTTGGTGGGTAATTATCTGCTTATGATGTTTTATACCGTAGTATGCGGATGGACGTTGGCCTATTTCTTCAAGACTGCAACAGGCTCTTTTGAGGGCAATGCAGATGTTGCTGCGGTGTTTAGTAACTTGCTTGCAAATCCCATTGAGATGACAGGCTGGATGCTTCTAGTTACCATCATTGGTTTTGGCGTGTGTGCTCTTGGCGTTCAAAAGGGTATTGAGCGTATTACTAAAGGAATGATGGCGGCATTGTTCGTCAT
Organism: uncultured Eggerthella sp.; assembly: GCA_900551155.1. Taxonomy (GTDB): domain Bacteria; phylum Actinomycetota; class Coriobacteriia; order Coriobacteriales; family Eggerthellaceae; genus Anaerotardibacter. The sequence goes on from URVA01000070.1 coordinate 6,771, forward strand.
TATGGCAATCCTGTGCGTTCATTCTCTTTTGCTCGAGGGTGGTCAAGCAGGTCTGGAATTCTATCTGGTTCCGAACTTGGACAATCTGTTCAACAATCCTAATGCGAGCTTCTTGCAAATTGTATTTGCTGCTATGAGCCAAGCATTGTTTATGCTCTCTATCGGTATTGGTTCGATGTCTATTTTTGGTAGTTACATCGGGCGAGACAATAAACTGACAGGCGAGGCAGCAAATATTGCTTTATTGGATACCTTAGTTGCTATTATGGCGGGCTTGATTATTTTCCCTGCCTGTTTTGCTTATGGGGTAAACCCTGATTCCGGTCCAG
>URVA01000071.1 GCA_900551155.1 uncultured Eggerthella sp.
TTTCATCCAAAAACGCCTATCCCATCGTGCACGCAGCTTCCAAAGACAACTGCGCCAGCAACAAACAGGTAGCAGTCAGCTTTCGCACTAACGAATCCGCAGTTCCCAAAAAGCAACCGCGCTTGCAGCAGCAACGTTAAGCGAATCCACTCCGTGTGCCATAGGGATTTTCACCGTATAGTCACATGCCGCTATAGTGTGATCAGAGAGACCATCACCTTCGGTACCTAACACAACAGCAAGCTTTTCACATTCTTTGAGTTGCGGATCATCTAGGCTAATGGAATTGTCGTTTAGAGCTAATGCGGTTGATTTAAATCCTAGCTCTCGAAGCATCTGTAAACCCTGAGCAGGCCATGCATCGCTTAGGAAAGTATTATCGGCAGGACCATGAATAGCACTTTCATTGCAGTCAGCACTTTCGAAGCCAATATTCATACCAATACGAGTCCAAGGCACCTGAAAGACCGTTCCCATAGATACACGCACCGCTCTGCGATACAGCGGGTCACAGCATGTTGGCGTAACTAAAATGGCGTCTATTCCAAGCGCCGCTGCACTGCGGAACGCTGCACCTACATTAGTATGATTGGTTATATCTTCCAGAATAGCTATACGGCGCGCTTGCGTACGCTCCAGAAGATCACGCACCGAAGGCAAGGGCTTACGTCGCATAGCGCACAAAACTCCACGCGTTAATTCATACCCTGCAAGTTTTTCGATTTCCGAAGCGGGAGCAACAAATACTGGCAGGCCTTCTGGAGCGTCTGTATTATCGGTAACGTTTTCTACGGCGCCGTCATCGATTGATGCGGATGTACCATTAGCCACGCTTTCCGCAGTTCTGCCATTCCGCAAAATCTCTACGTCAGTGGCCTTGCATCCCGCAGCCTGCGCTTCGTGACTACCTCCCCGATTCTGCTTTTCATGAAAGCAATCCCATGCCACTTGAGCACGCTCGATAAGACCCCGCATAGCATCCAACTTGTGATCAGGTATCAAAAGCGACAACGGTTCATATCCTGCCGCCAAAGCGCGATCGATTACCTTGTCGGATTCTGCAATAAAAATGCCTTTTTCGGGTTCAAGCTTATTGCGCAATTGAACTTCAGTAAGACGCGCATATACGTCTAATCTTTGATCATCTAAAGAAGTAATTTTTTCTACCATAGTGAATCACTCATAGTTAAACCGTTTGTATTGAGGCACTCATACCAACGCAATTATGTTTATATCGCCTGTATTAAACCACCAACAGCGCAATCAAAGGCAGGGTAATAACTGAAAGCACCGTGGTTAAAAACGTCACGCGCGCAACCGTACGCGTATCGCCCGAATAAGCCAACGAAAGCATTGTTCCATTTGATGCCACAGGCATTCCTGCCAAAAGAACCAAAATTGCAAGAATAAAAGCATCGTGAACAAACAAACCAAAAACAAAAAATACCGCCAGAGGCACCACGACTAGGCGAATAGCTGTCGTAACGTAGCTCCATCCATCAGTGAAAATATCATGCAAGGGCATCTTAGCAATGGAAGATCCCACCACCAGCATTGCAGCAGGAACCGTCATGCCGCCCAATAAATCACATGCTTGTTGAATTGGGCTACCTGGTGCATTAATTTCAAAAATTGCTAAAACTGCCGCTATGCTTGATGCGATAACCGCAGGCTTCAGTAAAGCATGACCCACCGCGCTTAACTGCTTTCGCCAACCACGCCGCTCATCATCGCCACCCACTGAACCTGATATAAGCATGACACCAACAGAAAAAATAATGATATTGAAAATAATGTTATAAATTGCCGCATACAGTACTGCGCTTGGATCAAGCACCGAGGCCAATACGGCATACCCAATAAAACCAGTATTGCCGAATACCATCATAAACTCATGCGCACCACGAGTTACCTTCGACATTTTTCGATAGAGCAAACGCCCTATAACAAGACTGAGCGAAATAGTAAGCACAAAATAGAGTGTCGCATATAAAAGAGTGCACCCGATGTCGTGCGCACTTGGTAAAGAGGTGCTCGACAGTACCGAATTTAAAATAAGCGCAGGAAGCGTGATATTAAACACTAGCTGCGAAAGCATCGTATCGAATGTGTCGTTCATAAGGCTCTTTTTACGAGCAATGAAACCGCATACGACAATTACAGCCAAAATAAACATCTGGATGGCAGTATGTTGAAACACTTCCACGCTTATCAGACGGCTCCTTCATTAATTTGCGATTTTGCCCGTTATGGCAGTTCGAACGTCACAGTAATTCGAATGCGAATTTTACCGCTATATAAAATACAACATCCCAAGCAAGCCTTTTTATTTAAATCCCGCATTAGTATATTGCTCTATCAAACAATACTTTTGAAGATGGTTTGATTTTAGGCGCCACTCATGCCTAACTAGGATCTAAAAAGATTTGCAGGTTTTTCTGATTTCACAACCCAGAGCGTAAGCCATTAAAGGCGGAATAGCATCGCCTATCTGCTCGTATTGGTCCTGTTCAGGATCACTGTGAAACGAAACAAAAGGACCTTCGAAAATATACCAATCGGGAAACGATTGGAGCCTTGCTGCTTCTCGCGGCGTTAGTCCGCGGTTTGCAGTTGGATGAACCATTTCGTCTAAACAATGCGAAGTTACCGTGAAGGAAGGCTCTTCTGGTTTTAAACGACGATTCCTTGCTCCGTATATTTTTCGAGGGAAATACGCCTGTGCCTCTTCTTCCTTGCCCGTAGCAAGTAGACGCTCATAGGCAGTTTTCATGCTTTCGCCCTGCTTTATCAGCTTAAAACGACTTAACATTTTTTTAGTGTGGCCAGGTGCTTTATGGGCGGTTAAACTATCTTTTCGGAAATTAATATGTTCAGGTGGCATGCATAAATCACCACGCATACGTCTTAAGAACTGACTCCGCGTACTTCCATTTGCAACCAACGCAAGATCAAAAGTGTATTTCGTACTTTCTTTGCCCATCGCTATAGAAGGAAGATCGCTTAAGGCGTCGGAAACCGTTACATAGTCATAATCGCACCCCGGACCATTAGATGGTTTTGGGTAAGAAAAAGAATCATTTGGAAAAGCAGTATTAATCCCCACAAGGAAAAGGCGCTCGCGCGACTGAGGCACGCCATAGTCAATAGCCTTAAGCAAAACGGTTTCTTTATCACGAGACACTAAACGATAAGATGGACCCCCATCGGATGACTCTGATTCGAAGTCGTCACATATCTCTTGATACATTCCCCCGCGCTTGCCTTTGTATTTTTTCGAGAAGAGCCCTTTCACGTTTTCGAATAAGAACATCTTCGAATTAACGCCTCGCGCAATGCGCAAAACGTTTTGATACAAGTGGTTTCGGTCATCTTCTTCTTTGCGATCGCCTGCCATACTAAAGCTCTCGCAAGGCGCACCGCCAGTAACAATATCAACACTTTCAAGGCCATAGCGATACGTAAGGAGCTTTTTTATAAGCGCAACAGAAACTTTATTAATGTCGCCAAAAATCAAAACAGGTAATTCAGTTTTTTCCAGCAATGGTTCTAGGATTTCTGGATCTGAGAGATACTGCTCAAGATCAAGCATTTCGGCATTGTGGGAAGAGCAATAGGTTCGAGCCGTCCAATAGCTCCACTCAACTGCAATAAGGGGTTTGATTCCCGCCCATCGAAATCCTGTAGCAAGACCTCCTGGCCCTGAAAACAGGTCAATACTAGTAAGCATTTGTCCATCAGGTAAGGAACACTCTGTTTCTTTATAACGAGTAGCGCGAGCATCTGAAGGCTTGCAGGCATTCGATGGAATTATCCAAGTATTGCCATGCTTTTCCGCCCCGTGCAAACGATTTTCGCTGCATAGTTTCTGAACTCGTCTTTTAGAGATTCCCCATTGCTCTGCCGCTTCAGCAGCAGTGATGTATTGTGTCACAAAATCACCTATCTAATGTTCCTTATCGCGAACATTAGCTTAGGATACACAATCACAAAACACGGAACAATAGACCACGCGAAACTCAGTAACTCTCCATCAATCAAGAATACTAGCTTTCAGTTGAATCTTTTGTCCGCGCTTTTTCGAAGGATACGTCCAAGAAAAAACGGTTCCGAACCAATTTGATCCATCAATTTCCGCTTCTTGTTTTGCGCAATACTCATCGACTGAATGAATGTTTACGTTGCCCGTGTTCTTATCGCGAACAACAATATATTGTGCAATTTGGATAGGTAAGGCACCTGGCGCGCCTTCACCAGAAAAAACCCATCGATTTAGCTTTTTGCGATAAGGAACTAGCTCATTCGTTAAAGCACGAATATCCGAAGGATTCATGTCGCGCTTATTGCCTGCAGACTGAAAAGCGTTTAGTAGACGACGAAGCTCTTGATTGCTTGGATCGAGCACCTGTGCAAAAGCATCAGCGGAATATTCATGAACGCTCACTGAACGATTGGAGGTGTTTTTAAGAGAAAAAGTAACTTCTCTTTCAATACCATTCGCAAAATAGAACTTGGCAGCAACATCAGTTTTGGGACTTCCCCCATTAGAAAGTCTTGGAATATTATCTGTCACTTTTATTTCCTTAATGGCACCTGAAGAAATCTGCAATTTGATGAGCACCTTGGCAAAGAGAGTATAAAGATATCCCGTACTGATTTCCGAGCCGTTATAGCGTTTTAAGTTTTCTGAACTACCAAGAACTTCTGCGAATAGTGTTTCAAACTTGCGACCCTGCAGGTCATTCGCAAAACCACGCCCCAAACTTGCGTTATATGCATCACGAATTCTATCTTGAAGCTCCTGAACGGTAAGAACATCATCAATGGCCGAAACAACGCTCCCTACACGAATTTTGTCGCGAACCGACGTTCCCTGGTCAAAGCCGCTTTCATCAGGCAACACAACGAATGCATGCGTAACATTTGGATCGATTTTCTTAATATTGTGCGCACGCCACTGACTAATTTGCACTCGATCACTTCGCAAACTTGAAGTGGCAAACAAAACAGCTTTTGAGCCGTTTGCATAGGTTATTTCTTCATGAGCTTCAAACTGATCACCATCAAATCCTTCATATCCATAGCGAGGATTGGAAACGTTAGCAATTATTGCCCCATAGTCTTTGAGACTCTCTATTGCGTTTTGGAGAGACTTTTTCGCATTGGCACCGTGCTTAAACTTACGAATATTATCTTTTGAAGCCGAGTATGCCATTTATGTCGTCCTCCAAGTCGATCTAACGTCAAACAAGCATAACGTTCAAAACGAATTGCTTTGCTCAGCTTATCGTACTTTTGATTGCAGATTCTATACAAATGCTTTCCAGTCAAAACAATCAACAGAAAAGAATTGGCAGGTTGGATAAGCCCGATAGGCGCAGGAAGTTAAGCTTTGCATTGCCGTCAAAAAAACAGCGAGCGGGGTCCAGTTGAGCCCAGATAGCGTGAGAGGAAAGCGAAGCGTACTTTGGTACGCGAGCTTTACTCGGAGCGCTAGCTGTGCCAACTGAACCCCGCGCAGCGCCATTACGTTTAATACAAAAAAACGGCGTCCGTAAAGGACGCCGCAAAACAGCTTACATCATGCCCATTCCGCCGCCGGCGCCAGCGCCTGCGAGTGCGGACAGATCGGGACCTTCCTTAGGAATCTCATTGATGGTTGCCTCGGTGATAAGGATCAAAGCAGCAACAGATGCAGCAGACTGCAATGCAGTACGGGTTACCTTAACAGGATCGTTAACACCCATAGCAATCATGTTGCCCTGTTCGCCATTTGCGAAGTTAATGCCTTCGCCCTTAGCAAAGCCCTTTACCTTTTCAACTACAACGGAGCCTTCATAGCCAGCGTTGGTAGCAATCGCACGCATTGGAGCTTCCAGTGCCTTGCGGATAATTTCAATACCAACTTGCTCGTCAGCGTCAGCTGCTTCCAGATTATCAAGAGCAGAAGTTGCATTGATAAGAGCAACACCGCCACCAGCAACGATACCTTCTTCAACAGCAGCACGAGTTGCCTGAAGAGCGTCTTCGATGCGGGACTTGGTTTCCTTCAATTCGGATTCAGTAGCAGCGCCAACCTTCAAAACAGCTACACCACCAGAAAGCTTGGAAAGACGTTCCTGAAGCTTTTCACGATCGAAGTCAGAATCAAGACGATCATATTCAGCACGCATAGAAGCAACACGGGCATCAATTGCAGCAGGATCGCCAGCACCGTCAACGATAACCGTGGTGTCCTTAGAAACCTTTACGGTCTTAGCAGTACCAAGAGCATCGATGGTTACGTCAGCCAAGGTCATGCCAAAGTCCTTAGATACAACCTTGCCACCCGTAACAACTGCGATGTCTTCCAAAATACGAGCACGACGATCGCCAAAGCCAGGAGCCTTAATCGCAACAACATTCAAGGTGCCACGCAACTTGTTCAGAAGCAAGGTACCCAATGCTTCGCCTTCAACATCTTCAGCAACGATGAGCAAAGAACGACCAGACTTCATAATCTGTTCCAGCAAAGGAACAAGATCCTGGATGGAGGTTACCTTAAGGTCGGTAAGAAGAATGTATGGATCGTTCAGAACTGCTTCCATACGCTCAGAGTCGGTTGCCATGTAAGGAGAAATGTAACCGCGGTCATACTGCATACCCTGAACGATGTCGATGTCGATACCGAAGGTCTGGCTTTCCTCAACAGAAATAGCGCCATCCTTGCCAACTTCGTCCATTGCTTCAGCAATCTTTTCGCCGATGGTTGCGTCACCCGCAGAAATGGTACCAACGTTAGCAATCTGATCCTTGGTGGTAATCTCGGTTGCGTCTTCCTTAATAGCAGCAACAACTGCGTCAGTTGCCTTTACGATGCCGCGACGAATACCCAGTGCGTCTGCGCCAGCGGTTACATTGCGAAGACCTTCGCTTACGATAACGTCTGCAAGCAAGGTAGCGGTGGTGGTACCGTCACCAGCAACGTCGTTGGTCTTAACTGCAGCTTCGCGAACCAACTGAGCACCCATGTTTTCTACAGGATCTTCCAGCTCAACTTCACGAGCAACCGTTACACCGTCGTTAGTTACCAAAGGGGCACCAAAAGA
>URVA01000072.1 GCA_900551155.1 uncultured Eggerthella sp.
AGGCAAATACTCAGAACCCGAATCGATCAAAATTCGAATCATGAAAACGATCCCCCTTCAATCACAGAAACATAGCTCCAATACCCCAAGTATTGAAAGCTACGCTACAGTAATCACTAGCAGCACAGCGCTTACCATACATCCCGTAGTTTTTATCATTGCGAAATCTGCAATGATATTTCTCGTAAGCTATCATCCATCTCAAACGGCACTACCCTTTGCTGCATTAAGGAACCTGCCGCTAAGTTTCAAATAGCAGTTTAATAAGTCTAGCCTTACCAAGATAAAAGTGCGCCTATAAATTCGTATACGGACAGACGGTTTTTGTAGATAGATACAAAAGAATTGTATTAGGGCGGTAATCGTTGCAGGTTCTAGGAGCAAAGCCAGCTTCTAAACGCTAAGATATAGAGGTCTATCAAATTGACTTGATGCGAGCCAGTTCAGTTTATCTGTTCCGCCCTGCGATCGCGCCATTACAAACCACCTCGTAGTGCCACGTCGCAAAACGGCAACAAAACGAACTCGAACTGGAATCGTATAAACCGAAATCGTATAGACCGACCGAAAGAGATGAACATGGAAAACCTTGACTCTATTGTTGGTGCCATAGCTAAAAACTACAGCACTCCCGAAATATTCTTCACTGATCCCGATAAGCACTTTCCTAACAAAAAAGTAATCATCGGCATTATCAAAGACATTCGTCGTGTAATGTTCCCTCGTTATTTTGGCGATGAAACCCCTACGGGTACCAATCCTGAATACTTCATTGGCGAAACCCTTATTCGCATCGAAGATGCACTGCGCAAGCAGCTCTATGAAGCACTCGCTTTCCGTTGCGCACGCGATAACGAAGATCCTTCAAAATGCATGGCATGCGAAGAAGAAGTGGATGCGCGCGTAGATGAAATCTGCAAAAACTTCTTTGACAAACTTCCTGAAATTCAGCGCATTCTTCTTACTGACGTACAGGCAGCATTCGATGGCGACCCTGCAGCGCAAAGCAAAGAAGAAATTATCTTCTCTTACCCAGGATTCTTCGCCATTTTTGTTTACCGCATTGCCCATGAGCTGTACTTGCAGCAGGTGCCTTTGATCCCTCGCATCATGACTGAATATGCTCACAGCGGCACTGGCGTTGATATCAATGCAGGCGCAACTATTGGTGAATACTTCTTCATCGACCACGCAACAGGCGTTGTAATTGGCGAAACCACCACCATCGGAAACCACGTAAAAATCTATCAGGGCGTAACGCTTGGTGCACTTTCCACCCGTGCAGGCCAGAAGCTTGCAGGCGTAAAGCGTCATCCTACTATCGAAGACAACGTAACGATCTATTCCAACGCAAGTGTTTTGGGCGGCGAAACGGTTGTTGGCGAAGGTACGGTAATTGCTGGTAGTGCCTTTGTTACCGAATCTGTTCCTCCAAATTCTCGCGTAACTTTAGAAGGCCAGCGCATTAACGTCCGCCAGCCAAAGCCCAAGAACGGTCCAAGCTGGGAATAATACTCTGCGTAAACTTCTGCACGTATCGTTTTGCGCTTCTGAATAAATGATATCTTTAGGAGCAAGTTTAAGTATTCAGCACAGCATTTACGTTTGCTGAGTAAACGTTCTGAAGCGCCGTTTTGGAAGAACACCTATAAAGCGAAGCCTCTGATTAGCCAGCAAATATTCTGAGATAGACAGGAAATGCGGGCGTTATTACCGCTTCGCTCTTAGTGTTCTTTCAAAACGATAAAGCGCGAAAGCGTTTGCGAAGAAACGTAAATGCTGTAGCAATACAAAGAACTTATAGGCGTATTACGTTAGTAGCGTACGGCAAATTAAAGATAGTGAAAACTAAAATTTCTTTGTTGAAGGCGTGGTATACCGCGCCTTTACTATTTCGGTACGAATGCGCTTAAAGGCTGCCTTTTCGCCCTCTTCTGCAAGCCAGGTAAGCATAGTTTCAAGAAGCTGCTGCGATTCAGGATGAAACATCAATTCGCCCTGAGCACTTTGTTCTAACTTGAAATAATTGAGTGCGCTATCGTCTTGGTAGGCACTCCCCTGGTACACCTTGCTCGCCGCAACGCGATCGCACAGCATCTCTACCACATAGCGCGTAGGAATAGGCTTCCCTTCAAACGTTGCATCACGATTAGCTCTCATGTCAGTCCAGTATTCATAGTGATGCTTGTTGCGTCCCTTATGGTGCATCCAAGCCGTAGAATACCCAATGTCAGCACGTTCTGCGGTGTTAGGGCTTCTGTCGCCCTGATAGTAGTGAACACCAACGCGAAATTCGGTCAAAGAATACTTCGATAGGTCATGCACGACACCCTGCCAGTAAAGTCCCACACGAAAGCAATTACGAAGCACCAAACCCTTATGGTGAGTAATAGTGCAAAAGTGATGCCATCCTCTAGATACTGAACCCATCGTTACCCTAACCTACACTGCCGTCTTTTCGCGTTCTTACTTGCAATTTGCTCGCGATCACGCAAATTCTTGTGCCTAAATCCAACCAAAATGCTTGCAGGCATTCATAATGCCACCAGCATCACAGTCGGTCGTAATGTAATCTGCCCGCTCTTTAAGAACCTCGCGTGCGTTTCCCATGGCAATTGAGGTCCATTCAGGAAGAAACATAGACACATCATTAAAACCATCGCCAAACACTACTACATCTTCAATAGGAGCATCAAGCAGATTCATGAGGTATTTAATGCCACGTTGTTTATCCATTGGCTCAATGAAAATAGTATCGGAATTATAACGAACGTGCGGTACCCCATCTAGCGCGCCCGTTTCAAGCACCTTATGCTCATCTTCGGCCTTACAAGGAATATAGGCTTTATATACCGTCTGAAGACTTTCAATTGTAAGGTTTGGATCGTAGTGCGTTGGAACATAATAGTCGCCCGCAATTTCTGCAAAATCTTCGCGTGGCGAATAACGTACTAATTCATTAGCAGTTGTTACTGCCCAAGGAATGCGGTAATCGTCAAGAATATGCAAACACTGCTTTACAGGCTCAAGCGGCAGCGGATCCATCCACTTCAAATCTCCCGCCAGAGTAACCGAATACCCGCCATCGGCAACCAAATTATCTATGCCAATAGACGAGATAAAATCTACCGCATTTATCTGAAGTCTGCCCGTTGCAAGCGCAATGAAGTGACCGTTTTCTCGCAGACGTTTGATTGTTTCTTGCGTAGAAGAGGGAATCTCGCGTGTACGCGGAACCGCCAAAGTACCGTCGTAGTCGAAAAAGAAATATTTTCGTTGCACGAATATCCCGTCCTTCCCAAGAAACCTGATAAAAGCAAAACATCTAGCGAAACCAGAAGTAACACTAGAAGCAATACCAGCAACAATGCTAAAACGGCTAGAGCAAACTAAAAGTAAAGCCCACGCTCTGCCCTACCTTAGCGCTACTTACCTTAGCGCTCTTTGATGGTTTTAAGCAAAGCGTGGGCTTAATGTTTAAAAAGTTTACAGAATGCGCAGAGCAACTTCTTTAAGCTGACGCGTTGTTACCTGGCTAGGAGCACCTGTCATAGGATCAGATGCGCTTGAAGTCTTCGGGAACGCAATAACGTCACGAATAGACTGCTTGCCTGCAAGCAGCATAACCAAGCGGTCCAAGCCCAAAGCAATACCACCATGAGGAGGAGCACCCAGCTCAAGTGCGTGAATAAGGTGACCGAACTTCTCTTCGATCTCTTCATCAGTTAAACCGCAAACGCGCAAGATGCGCTTCTGTTCTTCAGCGTTATGGATACGGATGGTGCCGCCACCAACTTCAAAGCCGTCCATAACCAAGTCGTATGAATAGCTACCGCATTCAAGAGGAGCAGATTCGATCTTATCCAAGTCCTCTTCCAGAACATGCGTGAAAGGATGATGTTCTGCAGCATACTTCTTTTCGTCTTCGTCATAACGGAACATTGGGAAGTTAACAACCCAAAGCAAAGCATGACCTTTGCGCTCAATACCAAGAGCGTCAGCCATGTGCAAACGAAGTGCTGCCAAAACAGCGTTAGCTACCTCATAGGTATCAGCAGCAAACAAGAGCAAGTCGCCTGGCTGAACATCGGCAGCTTCCTTGATTTTTGCGTAGGTTTCATCATCGAAGAACTTGATGATTGGGCTCTTTTCCTTGCCATCAGTAGTAAAGGCAATCCAAGCCATACCCTTAGCGCCATTAGCAGCAGCCACATCGGCGAGCTTTTCAATTTCGCCACGGCTCCAGTCGCCTGCACCACGAGCATTAATGCACTTTACGATGCCGCCAGACTGAACAGCACCAGAGAATACCTTAAAGCCACAATCCTTAACAATGTCGGTAAGATCTACCAGTTCCATACCGAAGCGAATATCAGGACGGTCGCAACCAAAACGATCCATTGCTTCGGAGTACTGCATACGCTGCAGAGGGAACTGATGCTCAACGCCAACAGCCTTCAGGGTTTCAGCCATAACGTCTTCCATCATGACCATAACATCTTCGCCCTTTACAAAGCTCATTTCGATATCAACCTGAGTGAATTCAGGCTGACGGTCAGCGCGAAGGTCTTCGTCACGGAAGCAGCGTGCAATCTGGTAGTAGCGCTCAATGCCGCCAACCATAAGCATCTGCTTAAACTGCTGAGGGCTCTGAGGCAATGCATAGAACTTACCAGGATTTGGACGAGAAGGAACGATATAGTCGCGAGCACCTTCAGGAGTTGAGTTTGCCAAAATTGGAGTTTCAACTTCCAAGAAGCCGCGTTCGTTCAAAGCGCCACGCATTGCTTGAGCAACCTGATGACGCAACTTAAGATTTGCATACATTTCTGGACGACGAAGGTCAAGGTAGCGCCACTTCATACGAGTGGTTTCGTCGGTTTCAATACCATCTTCAATAGAGAACGGAGGAGTTACCGAAGAATTCAAAACCTTTACCGAGTTTGCAAGAACTTCGATTTCGCCCGTAGCCATATTGGGGTTCACTGCTTCGTCCATACGAGCGCGAACCTTGCCCGCTACTTCGATTACATATTCGCGTCCGAGATGCTCAGCAACAGAAAATTCTTCAGCGCTTACACAATCAGGGTCTACTACGCACTGAGTGTAGCCATCGCGGTCACGAAGGTCGATAAAGATAAGGCCACCATGGTCACGGTTGTGCCATACCCAACCCGTCAAGGTTACTTCAGTGTCCACGTCTTCGCGACGCAACTGACCACATGTATGAGAATGCATGCAGTACTCGTTAAGGAAATCTGTCATGATTTCACTTTCTCCTCGTCCAACTTATGATTCTTCCCAGTAAAAGCACTCATAACACCAGCAATGGCATTTTGTTTAGGAATTAATCATCCCTTTTTAAAAATATCGCCGTTGCTACAAGTTCTTCTACACTTTTTATCAACCGTAATACTATAGCGAAAACCGCTTGCATCAGGAATAACTAACAAGCGGTTTTTATAAAAAAGAACAGTTTTATCACTGTTTGAAGGCAGGCTACTGCTCTGTCTATATTTACAAACGCAACCTGCTGCTTGTTCATAACTCTTCAAGAGCAACTACGCGCTTAATCGTTTTTCAAGAAGGCTTTACGTTAACCAAGCAGCTTTACCAAACCATCAAGTGCAACAAGCTGTTCTTCATGGTTTTCCATATTGCGAACCTTCACGCTGTTCTGCGCAAGTTCATCGGGACCTAAAATGGCAACCCACTTTGAACCAAGCTTATCAGCCAACTTGAACTGACTCTTTAAGCTGCGCTGCTGGTGATCCATCTCGGTTGCAATTCCTGCATCTCGGCATTCCTGAACCAAAGAAAAGGCGCGATCACGCACTGAATCGTCAACACAGGCAACGAACAAATCGAGTGTTGCTGCTTCAGGGAATTCCACCCCTGCAGCCTCTAACGCCAACACACAGCGCTCATATCCAAGCGCAAAGCCAAGACCAGGCACATCGCGACCGCCAACCTCTTTAGCAAGCTTGTCGTAACGACCGCCGCCGCCGATGGCATTTTGCGCACCCATGCCGTTGTCTACTTGTACTTCAAATACCGTACGCGTGTAGTAGTCCAAGCCGCGAACAAGACGGGTATCTTCAACAAACGAAAGACCCGCAGCCGTTAAATGACGTTTTACGGTTTCGTAGTGCTCACGACAATCGTCGCACAAGTGATCGGTAATACGAGGTGCACCTTCCATAATTTCAGCGCAGGTTGAAATCTTGCAGTCAAAAGCACGCAAAGGGTTGATTTCTGCACGATGATTGCATTCATCACACATATCCGCTTCGTGTTCGTGGATATACTGACGTACCAATTCGCGATACGCTGGACGGCACTTTTCACAACCCATCGAATTGATAAGCAAGCGCATATCGCCCGCAGGAATACCAATTGCTTCATAAAAGCGCATAAGCATGATGATTGCTTCGGCATCTACACTTGGATCGTCTGCACCTAAGCATTCAACACCCACCTGACGGAACTGACGCAAACGTCCCTTCTGAGGACGCTCGGCACGAAACATAGGACCTGCATACATCAACTTCGCAGGAGCGCCACCCTGTGGCACCAAATCGTGCTGAACAACCGCGCGTACCACACCTGCAGTGCCTTCAGGTCGCAGCGAAAGCTTGCTCTTAGATTTGAGAGAGCCCCCCTCAAGCAACTTTGTCATGTTACCGCCCGAAATAACGGTAAACATTTCTTTGGAAACTACATCGGTTGCCTCACCAATGCCGCGGACAAACAACTCCGTTTGTTCAAACATAGGAGTTTCAATAGGCTGATAGCCGTAGCGTCCAAAAATAGAAAAAGCAGTGTTGCGGAAATAGTCCCAAAACATCGCATCGCGAGAAAGCAAGTCGAACGTTCCTTCAGGAGACCGAATAGCCATAAAACATGCAGCCTTTCGCTTAATCTGTGTACCTTAATCTGTTTAACTCTCTACAAACTAAACCACCCGCACTCCCCAATGCAAGGAAAAGTGCGGGTGGCTCGTAATAATTCATCAATTACAGAT
>URVA01000073.1 GCA_900551155.1 uncultured Eggerthella sp.
GAAGCCACTCAACGCGCTCTTGCGCCATGGCAAGCATTTCTTCACGATCGCCAAACTGCAAAGCACCGGGCTGACAAGTGGAAACACAAGCTGGCATCATGCCATTTTCAATACGGTCAATACAACCGGTGCACTTATTAATGGTTCCCATCTCGCCATGATAGCGAGGAACATCGTAAGGACATGCCGAAGAGCAACGACGACAGCCCATACACTTGGATTCATCAACGGTTACAAAGCCAGTTTCTTCATCCTTATACAAGGCTCCTGCAGGGCATACCGCCACACAGCCCGCATCACTACAATGCTGACAAGCACGACGACCAAATGCCCATTTAACGCCCTTGGAACCACCATCGTGTTCAGCAAAGGTCACGATAAGACGAGTATCGCCACCAATATCTGCTGGGTTTTGGTAACTACCCGTAAAGGTGTTTTCATTGGTTCCCGTTGGTGAAGGTAAATCATTCCAGCACTTGCAGGCTACCTGACAACCCTTACAAGCAGTGCACTTGGAGGAATCGAAATAAATTGCTTTTTCTGACATGATTTATCCCTCCTTATGCTTTCTCGATATTGACGAGGAATGCTTTGTATTCGGGTGTTTGCGAATTAGGATCGCCAACATTAGGGGTAAGGTCATTTACCACATCACCCGTGCCGAACAAATCAGACCAGCCAAAGTGATGCGTAAGACCAACCAGGTGCTGAGTGTTGCCATGAACCGTAAACGGCTTAATGCGCTTGGTAACAACCGCATTTACCTCTACCGAACCACGGTTATTCCATACACGAACCATGTCTCCACTTGCAATGCCCTTTTCGCTTGCCAGCTCTTCACTAATCTCAATAAACTGCGAAGGCATAGCTTCAACCAAAGCGGGGCATGCACGGCTCTGACCACCAGTTTGCCAATGTTCGGTAACCGAATAGGTAGTTGCAACGATAGGATAATCACTTGCAGAACCATGCTTGGTGGATTCGTTGTTTGCAAACTTCATGCAAGGACTGTTGAGCGATCCGTTAAGCAAGTTCGTTTCAACAGGCGTTTCGAAAGGTTCGAAGTGCTCTGGCAAAGGACCATCTTCCATACCGTAGCTTTCAAGACGACCATTTTGTTCCCACAGCATAAAGAATGCTTTGTTGTTAGGTGGAACAGGATCGTCACCCTTCTTAGCAACGAAGTCTGCTGCGTCATTCAAGATCCAGCTATCGCCCGTCCATTCGCATAAAACCTTATCAGGATTCCAAGGCTTGCCATTAATGTCGGCAGAAGCGCGGTTGTACAAAATACGACGGTTGTTTGGCCATGCATAAGCCCAGGTGGTATTAAGACCAAGTCCTGTCTTGTCCGAATTGTCGCGCTGACCAATTGGCTGCTGTGCGGGATCTAATGGAGCATCATTGTTGTTGTAGAAGCCGCCATAAATCCACATTGCGCATGCGGTAGTACCATCAGCCTTCAAATCCGCATAACCTGCAAGCAAAGCGGTTTCTGGATTGTCGGAAGTCGTATTGCAGTTGGTACCTTCGATGGTGTAACCATTCAAAGCCCATGCAACAGGATGAGGATCAATCTTGCCATCTACGTAGTAGTCCCACTTAGTATTCAAGATAGGATCAGGATTTGCGCCGCCTTCTTCGCGATACAAGCGACAAATTTCTTGCCACAGCAAATCAACCATTTCGTAGTCAGGCTTTGAATCTTCCCAAGGCTCAACTGCTTGATAGCGCCACTGCAACCAACGACCGGAATTAGCAATCGTACCAGGCTTTTCGTAAATCAAAGCACAAGGCAAGAAATACACTGAGGTATTAATATCAGCAGGATTCATATCAGGAGCTTTCCAGAAGCTTGCCGATTCGGTGATAACCTGGTCTGCTACTACCAACCAATCAAGTTTTGCCATGCTTCGACGTACAAAGCCTGCATTAGGAGCACTGTGGCACGGATTCATACCCCAGTTAAAGTAGCCCTTGATAATTTCTTGGTCCATCAATTCGAAGGTAGACATAATAGTGAAGTCAGGGCTGGAAGGAACCTTTGGCCACCAGTCGTATCCGTAATCATTGTCTACCGTTGCAGCATCGCCAAACCATTCCTTCAAACTAGAAATAAGGAACTTAGGCTTATTGGTGTAGTAACCATCTGAATAAGTTTCGCCTTCAAGCCATTTGCGCAAAGAAGCACGGGCAGTATCGTTTGGCCACTTCAGATAGGCAGGATGTTCGTTAACCAACATGCCCATATCAGTAGCGCCCTGTACGTTAGGTTCACCACGCAGTGCGTTTACGCCGCCACCAGGAATACCAATATTGCCAAGAAGCAGCTGCAATACCGACATTGCACGCGTGTTCTGAGCGCCATAGGTATGTTGCGTTTGACCTAATGCATACAGAATCGAGCCCGCTTTGCCAGGCTGACCAGTAGAAGCATACGTGGAGTAAACCAGCTCAAGCGTTTCTTTGTCCATACCACAGATACTGCAAACCGTATCCATATCATAGCGAGAATAGTGCTTCTTGAACTGCTGGAATACACACATAGGATCCTGAAGTGTCATATCCTTCTTTGGATGTTCGACAACAGGTGGAGTAAATTCTGGAACACCAGGAGCAACTGCCCAAGCGTAATCACCGTTGGCTGAAGTATCCCACGTAGATTCGCTTTCTACCTGATAATGCCAGGTTGCATTGGAATACTTACCTGTTTCTTCGTCCCAACCACTAAAGAAGCCAGTTTCAGGATCGAATTCATAATCAGGATCAAGCAGATAACTTGCGTTGGTGTAATTCAACACATAATCGTGCTGCCACAAATCGTTTTCGATAATGTAGTTATAAAGACCACCGAAGAATGCAATATCCGTACCACTTCGAATTGGGCAGTAAATGTCTGCCTGTTCAGCCGTACGAGTATAACGAGGATCAACTACGATCCACTTTGCACCATTATCGTGTGCTTTATGAATCCAGCGCGAGCTAACCGGATGGTTTTCGGCGCTGTTAGAACCGATGTTCATAATGACATCGGAATTTTGGAAGTCGCACCAATGGCTCGTCATTGAGCCGCGACCAAATGAAGCCGCCAGACCGGCGACGGTAGGGCCGTGTCAAACTCGGGCTTGGTTATCGATTGCAACGACACCAAGCGAGCGCATAGCCTTAAGAATTAAATATTCTTCTTCAGAGTTTTCCTGAGAACCACCCAAGCTTGCAATAGCTGGAGTGTAGTTCACCGTGAGACCTGCTTCGTTCTTTTCTACAAACGTAGCATCTCGCGTTTCCTTTACCTTGCGAGCAATTTCAGCAATAGCATCTTGCCAGCTGATAGGCTCCCATTCGCTTGAACCAGGACGACGAACAAGCGGGGTGGATTGACGCTTCGGGTTTTTTACGATCTCGTTCGTGGCGGGATCAACAATGTTGCGAAGCTGGAACATTGTTGCACCCTTCGGGCACAAGCCACCTTGGTTGATGGGATGGTCGGGATCGCCTTCTACATTGATAAGCTCGCCATCACGAACAGAACACAAAGAACCGCAACCACCAGCACAGTAGCAGCAGATGTTCGTGTATTCCTCCGTGTTGACAAGCTTCCATTCAGAAGAGGATTCAACCGCCAAAACCGGCGAGGGAGACATGAACTCATAGGCCATACTAGTTGCAAAAACTGCACCAGCAGCTTTTAAAAAACTACGACGCGATAGTTCCATTTCCCACTCTCCTTTCTTCTTGCCTTGTCTGCGCTTTTAGGCGAAAGCACATTTCCGCTAGGGTGAGTGTATCGTGCTCTGTCTTGCCAACTTCGCGACGATCGCCCTCCTTTGGCAACGCTTTCGATAAGCGGTATGAATCGTTTAATTATTCTGGATAGAGAATGGTTATTGCAGAGGGGTATGTTTCCCTATCTATAAGGCATTTTGCCGATTACGGTATCGAGTGCAGCACCAAACGATATCGAAGACGGCGCGCACCAATCAGCTGATATACTCACCTTCAGAAGAAAGGAGGATAGGTATGCCCTTATTTGAATGTGGCTCTGAAGCAGACGTAGATGCTTGCGTAAGTTCTTGCTCATGTGGACCTGTAGGCGCTTCCGAAATTGAACGCATACGCCTCACGCAGCTAACCTCAAAAGGCGGTTGAGCAGCCAAATGGAGTCCGGGAGACCTCAAGGACATACTTTCTTCTTTTAATAAAGCAGGATCTTTGCCTGTTGATAATAGATTATTGCTTGGATACGAAACGAACGACGATGCTGCGGTGTGGAAAATATCCGATTCGTTGGCAGCAGTACTTACCGTTGATTTCTTTACCCCCATTGTTGATGACCCCTATGATTTTGGCTGCGTTGCTGCCGCTAATGCTTTATCTGATGTTTTCGCTATGGGGGCAACACCTCATATAGCACTCAATTTACTGGCACTTGACGCGGCACTCGGCCCAAATGTTGCAGCTGCCATCTTGGAAGGTGGCGCAGATAAAGTTCGGGAAGCAGGTGCATTTATTTCTGGCGGTCACACCATTGATGATCCTGAGCCAAAATACGGCCTTTGCGTTTTCGGCACGGTAAATCCCGACCACATAATTCGCAATGAGGGCGCTCAATCAGGAGATGTTTTGTATTTAACAAAGCCACTGGGTACGGGAATCATGAGCGCGGCATTACATATTAGCCATATTTCTGGCACGGATATGCAACCTGTTATTGATTCGATGAAAGAACTCAACGCCGCAGGAAGCACCGCCATGATAGCAGCACATGCTCATGCTGCCACCGACATAACGGGATTTGGTCTTGCGGGTCATTTACACGAAATGCTTAAAGCAAGCAACTGCTCTGCGACACTAGACTTTGATGCACTTCCCCTATTCGATGGCGTTTGGGATTTGGCCTGTGCGTATTGTCGCCCCGGCAAAACGTTTGCAATCATAGACGACTTAGAAGGCGTAATTACACAAGGTAATCTTGATGACGATACGTTCGACAATCGTCTGGGCATTATTTGCGACCCTCAAACCTCGGGCGGGCTCTTGGTAGCGATCGATCCTGACTTTGCTCATTTATTTGAAGAAACGTTCTTCAATAAAACAGGGCGTATGCCAAGCCGCATAGGAACTATCACTGAAGGAAGCACGGGAACTATTTCGCTTGCCGATACACGCTAAAATACACGCTAAAATATGCGCTAAGATCTTGCCATTGTTATGCAGCTTTGAAGTGCTTTAATCCCCTGCTCTATTTCTTCTTCGGTAGTAAAGTAAGAAAAACTAAAACGGACCACACCGCTCTCTTCGGTGCCGAGGCATTTGTGCATAAGCGGAGCACAATGAGCACCTGCACGAGTACAGATGTCAAACTCGGAGGCAAGCATATCTGCCAAATAAGAGGAATCTATACCCTCTGCCTGAATAGAAACAATTCCACAACGACCAAATGAATTGTGACCACCCACAACACGAACGCCTTCGATAGAAGAAACGCCCTGCACAAAACGATCCGCCAATGCCACAAGATACTCATGAACGGAATCGATGCCTTGTTCTTGCAAGAAGGAGACCCCTGCTGCCAAACCCGCCAATCCGTGAGCATTTATCGTCCCTGCCTCAAGGGATTCAGGCATAAATCGGGGATGACGTTCATCGAAGGAATGAACTCCCGAACCGCCTTCAAGTAAAGGACGTATTTCAAGCGAAGGACGTACACACAAACCCCCGGTACCCTGAGGGCCAAATAAACTTTTATGCCCGGTAAAGCACAACACATCTGCCCCAATATCCCGCATAGAAACAGGATATGATCCTGCTGTTTGCGCCGCGTCTAATACAAAAAGGGCGCCTGCAGCATGAGCAGCTTGCGCCATCCTTTTCGCATCATAAATATCGCCCGTGACATTGGAAGCATGAGTAACTGCAACAAGCGACACATCCCCAGAAGAAAGTGCCTGTTCATAGAGAGAGTAATCCAGGGATCCATCACGTTGCACAGGAATAATTTCTATTTCGCAGTGCAGTTCATCGCGCAGGCAAAACAGCGGACGCAATACCGAATTATGAGATGCTGCGGTGCTAACTAGTTTGCTTCTAGGTTTCACCAATCCCTGAAGCGCAATGTTCAAAGCCATTGTGGCATTCAGGGTAAAAGCAACCCCATTAGGAGAAGGAACATCGAGCAAGGCCGCAATTCGTTCGCGCGCTTCAAATACCGCCCGCCCTGCAGCCAACGAAGCAGGATGCACTCCTCTACCCACTCCGCCAAAAGAACAGAGAGCCGCACAAATAGCCTGAGTTACCTCTTCAGGCTTTTTCATCGTTGTTGCTGCGTTATCGAAGTAAATCAACACGAACTTCCTTAAGACCACTCAATTAAGGCCACTCAACGCTTAGGTTTAATACCAAGCGCACGCAAGAGAATACTTGCTAGAAAACATGGATGTCTTCTATCTGTAAGCAGGCATCACGAATTACCTTTTCTATTGCCTCTTGCGATTCAACAGGCGCGCTCCAAGACAAACCACACCCTGCAGAAATACTTCTTGGAATAGTAGTCAAGCGCCCTGGTATTCCCCTATTTTTGCATGCTTTTTCAAAAGAAAAGGCATCAGCGGTCGTATGAAATGTAACTACTACCATTGTTTTCCTGCCGAGTTTTTCGTATACAAAGAATTCCCGCCATGCTAGAACGTAACTATCAAAAGCTGACTGAAAAAGCTGACGGGAATCCTTTATCAAAATACAAACTTATCTTACTGAGTAATAGTAATGATATACACGCCGTTGTTTTCTTCGACGCTAGCCTGCAACTTCTTTCGGCGAACCAAACGTAAAATATTGTCTCGCGGTGCAGCACTGTCAACTTCTACCACGATGGTTTCTCCAGGGTTATTCTTAATTGCAGCCTGAGTCATCATAAGAGGTTCAGGGCAAAACAAACCTTTTGCGTCTACTTGTACCATGATGCTC
The DNA here is from genome assembly GCA_900551155.1 of uncultured Eggerthella sp. Taxonomy (GTDB): domain Bacteria; phylum Actinomycetota; class Coriobacteriia; order Coriobacteriales; family Eggerthellaceae; genus Anaerotardibacter. The sequence continues at coordinate 6,967 of URVA01000073.1, forward strand.
CTCTCCTTTAAGCACGACTGCGAGTTAAGTTAACGGCAGCGATAA
>URVA01000074.1 GCA_900551155.1 uncultured Eggerthella sp.
GGAAGAAGCTATCGAGCGGTGTATTCGTTTTAAGTCTTCGGTGGTAATTGAAGACAAGCATGAGACATCGGGTGTTCGTGAATGTTTGAATTACGGACATACCCTTGCCCATGTTATAGAGACGTACGCTGGTTATGGCGTATATTCTCACGGACTTGCCGTGGCTCAAGGAATGCGATTTGCTGCTCGCCTGTCTGCTGGTCTTGGAAAGACCGACTTAGATTTTGTTTTACAGCAAGATGAACTTTTAAACCAACTTGGATTTCCCGAGATATCTTTGTACGCTTCGACGGAAGAGCTCATGGAAATCATGAAACACGACAAGAAAGTACGTCAGGGTAAGTTGCGTTTTGTTTTGCCTTTAACAATTGGGTCATGGGAAGTTTTAGAGCTATCTGACGACGTTGTCAGTCAATATGTAAGCGCTTGGCTAGCAAGTAATCGCTAGCAACTATTCATGCTCTATAGAGTTCAGTTAGGATGATGGTAATGTCGCATCAGCTATTACGAATTACCGCTTTGCGTCAAGCAATGCAAACTGTCCCTGTTGATGTTGTCTATATCAGAAGTCTTTCGAATATTGCGTGGATTACTGGCTTTGATAAAGTTTTTGATACCGAGCAGGCACATGCGGTTCTCGTTAGTCCCGAAAAGATTCTCATTCATAGTGATTCTCGTTATTTTGAAGCACTAGAGCGCGAAGCTTCCTCAAGTGAAATTGAAGTTGATGCTCGCAAGAGTAGCCATGCTCGCGTTCTGTTCGATTTCGTACGAGATTATTGCGCGCATCAAACATCGGATCATTTAGATTCGACTGCTACAGATAATGCCTCTGATGAAGAGTTCGCTGTGAGAGAATCGTTCAGCAAGAATACTCATGCTCTAATTCGTATCGGCATTGAAGATTCGCTTACGTTGGCAGAATTCCACCTTTTAGAAAAGGTATTTGATCAAGCTAGTCACTCTTCAGAGCTTGAAGATTCTTCCCAGAGTATTGATGACAACTTTCAAGAGCAAACAGGTGATTCTTCGCTTTGCTCATTCGATTTTGAATTTGTTGAACTTTCATCCTTTATTGAAAAGCTCCGTGAAGTTAAAGATACACAAGAGCTTGCCACTATGAAAAAAGCTCAAGCTATTACCGATCGTGCATTTAGTCGCATTATTGACTTCATGAAAGAGGGCATGACGGAGCGCCAGGTTCAGTTGCAGCTAGATACCTTTATGTTTGAAGAAGGAGCAGAAGGGCTGGCGTTTGATACGATTGTTGCTACGGGAGCTCATGCTTCTTCTCCTCATGCTATTCCAGGCGATGCTGTTTTACGCTCAGGTGATGCGGTAGTAATGGATTTTGGGGCGAAATATGGTGGTTATTGTTCCGATATGACGCGCACCGTTTTTATAGGGGAGCCATCAGAGGACCTAAAACAAGCATGGCATACCTTACAACACGTCAACGAAGCGTGCGAAAAGGCACTCAAAGCAGGTGTTGAAGCTTCAAGTGTGCATCAATTGGCTGAAGATATGCTTGCAGAAGCAGGCTACAAAGATAAGATGGGCCATTCTCTGGGGCACAGCGTGGGTATTGATATTCACGAAAGTCCAGCCCTGTCTCCTTCAAATAAAAAGCCCTTATGTGTAGGCAGTGTGGTAACCGTCGAACCTGGAATATACATCCCTGGTCAATTTGGTATGCGTTTAGAGGATTTTGGTGTGGTTACCAGCGAAGGTTTCGACGTTTTTACAAAAAGCTCGCATAAGATGTTTATAATAGAAAAGCTAAACTAAATTTAATGAAGTTCGTTCAAAAGGAGTTAACGTGGCAATCTCTACTGCAGATTTTCGTAATGGTATGTGCATTGAATACAATGGCAAACTTTGCACTATCGTAGAGTTTCAGCATGTAAAGCCTGGCAAGGGCGGTGCTTTTGTTCGCACCAAACTTCGTGACATCAAAACTGGTCGTGTAGTTGACTACACCTTCAATTCTGGTACTAAGTTTGATTCAGTTCGTCTTGAAACTAAGAAAATGCAGTTCCTCTACAGCGATGGTTCAGACTTTAATTTCATGGATATGAATACCTATGAGCAGCTTGCTATTCCTGCTGAGGTTGTAGGCGACGTTGCAAAGTGGCTCAAGGAAAATGACGAAGCTACTTTGATGTATGCCGGTGAAGAACTTATCAGCGTTGAGCCTCAGATGTTTGTAGAGCTTGAGGTTACTGAAACTGAACCAGGTTTTAAGGGTGATACTGCTACCAATACTACTAAGCCTGCAACTTTGGAAACGGGTGTTACCGTTCAGGTTCCAACCTTTGTAGAAATTGGTGACGTTCTGCAGATGGACACGCGTGACGGTCGCTTTATCAAGCGCGTTTAAATCTGCTTTTAAGCAACGCTTAACCAAAACTTTTTTGGTGTAGGGCGCGAGAGCGCCCTCCTGCTTTATACTAAACACTTAAAATTTATGTACTGTGCATAGTGCAGTTGACAGCAGAGGAGGTGCGAAACACTTGGGAAAGCTTCAAATTATGGATACCACCATTCGTGATGGTCAGCAGAGCTTATGGGCAACCAGAATGTCAATTGGCGATATGCTTCCAATCTTGCCTAAGATGGATCGCGTTGGTTATTGGGCTATTGAAGCATGGGGCGGTGCAACCTTTGATACGTGCTTGCGCTTTTTGGACGAAAACCCTTGGGATCGTCTCCGTTCCATTAAGGCTAAAACTCCCAATACTCGTCTTTCTATGTTGTCTCGTGGTCAAAACTTGGTAGGTTACAAGCATTATTCCAAGGAAATCGTACATCGTTTTATTGAGGCTGCTCATCGCAACGGTATTGATGTGTTTCGTGTGTTTGACGCATTGAACGATATTCGCAATGTTGTGGACAATGCTGAAGCTATTAAAGAGTGCGGCGGTCACTTTGAAGGTGCAATTTCCTATACTATGTCACCTGTTCATACGCTTGATAGCTTTTTGGAATACGGTCAGCAGCTAAAAGACCTTGGTGCTGATTCTATTGCTATTAAAGACATGGCAGGTATGCTTACGCCTTATCGTACTGAACGAATGGTAAAAGCTTTTAATGCCGAAATTGGTCTGCCAATTCACATTCATTGTCATTATGTTGGCGGCATGGCTCCTGCAAATATTATTAAAGCTACTGAAGCAGGTGCAGCTATTGCTGATACGGCAAGTGCGCCACTTGCGTTTGGTAATTCTCATCCTGCAGTCGAAATGATCGTTGCGGCATTGCAGGAAAGCCGTTATGACACGCAGCTCGATTTGAACTTGCTCTTTGAAATTTCTGAGTATTGGGAAGAAGTACGTAAACGCGGTCATTACAAGCGTGGCGTTTCTTCGCTGACCCATATGAAAGTTTATTCTCACCAGGTACCTGGCGGCATGATGTCAAACTTGGTTTCTCAGCTTGAGATCCAAAATGCCCTTGATCGCTTGGATGAGGTAATGGCTGAAATCCCAGTTGTACGTGCCGAGGTTGGTTATCCTCCTTTGGTTACCCCTCTGTCTCAGATTGTTGGTACTCAGGCAGTCTTTAACGTACTTACTGGTAAACGCTGGAGCGTAGTATCTAAGGAAATGAAAGACTACATCTGTGGATACTACGGCAAGGCACCTGGTCCTATGAGCCCAGAAATTGTTGCAAAGGTTGTTGGAGAAGACACGGATAAGATTCTTCCTCCTGATGTTGCTCCTGGTTCTTTGGTAACCACCACCTTTGCTGAACTGGAAGAAGAAATTGGCGATCTTGCCAAGTCTGAAGAAGACGTTTTGATGTACGCGCTCTTCCCAAATGAGGCTCGTACGTACTTAAGTAAACATCGCACATCTGAAAAGGTCGATTTCCTTCTTGAGCAGGAATCGAGCATGACCAAGGAGGACGATTACGTGGATATTAATCAGATTCGTGAACTCGTACGCGTTGCTGAAGAAAGTGGCGTAGGCGAAATTGTGGTAGAAGAAGAAGGTGCTCGAATTGCAGTTCGTATGCCTAGTGCAGTAGCTGCTGCACCTGCCCCTGCAGCTCCTGCTATTGCTGCTGCTCCTGTTGCAGAGGCTACCCCTGCTGCATCTGCACAAAGCGGCTCTCGTCCCGCAAACTGGCATTGTGTTACCGCACCAATGGTTGGTACGTTCTATGTAGCGCCTGCTCCTGGCGAGCCTCCTTTTGTTCAGGTCGGCGATGAAGTTGCTGCTAACCAGACGCTATGTATCGTTGAAGCTATGAAGCTTATGAACGAAATTACTGCAGATGAAATGGGTACCATTCGTGAGGTATGTCTCGAAGATGCAACTCCTGTAGAATTCGGCACCCCATTGTTCTATATCGAGCCTCATGTAAACCATGATGCTATTGGTCCGGAGAGTGCATAAATGTTTGACAAAGTATTAATCGCAAATCGCGGCGAAGTCGCATTGCGTATTATGCGTGCCTGTAAGGAATTGGGTATTAAAACTGTTGCAGTCTATTCAACGGAAGATGCTGATACCTATCCTGTTCAGTACGCTGATGAAAAGGTCTGTATTGGACCTGCTCAGGCAAATAAAAGTTATTTAGTTATGTCTTCGATTATTGCCGCTGCTATCAACACCGGTGCACAGGCAATTCATCCTGGATATGGCTTCTTGGCTGAAAATTCTGATTTTGCTCGTGCTTGCGCCGACAACAACATTGTGTTTATCGGCCCATCTCCTGAGTGCATTGATGCAATGGGCAATAAAGCTGCTGCTCGTGAAACGATGAAAGCTTGTGGTGTTCCTACGGTACCAGGATCTGATGGTGTAGTGGAAACTGTCGAAGAAGCTCGTGCGTTTGCAGAAGCAGCGGGTTACCCTGTGCTTGTTAAGGCGTCTGCTGGTGGTGGCGGTAAAGGCATGCGTGAAGTTCATGATCCCGCCGATTTGGAATCACAGTTCTTGGCTGCTAAAAACGAAGCTCAGGCCGCTTTTGGTAACGGAGACGTTTACCTGGAAAAGCTTGTTTTGCGTCCTCGTCATGTTGAAGTTCAGGTTTTGGCTGACAAGCATGGCAATCGCATTTCATTGTGTGAACGTGACTGTTCGCTTCAGCGTCGTCATCAGAAGTTGCTCGAAGAGGCTCCTTCTCCTGCGCTTACCGATGAAATTCGTCGTGCAATGGGCGTTGCTGCGGTTAAAGCAGTTCGTGCAACTGGATATGAAAATGCAGGCACCATTGAATTTCTTCTCGACCAAGATGGTCACTTCTATTTCATGGAAATGAATACTCGTGTTCAGGTTGAACATCCTGTAACTGAAATGATTACTGGTACCGATATCATTAAAGAGCAGCTTCGCATTGCAGCTGGCGAACCAATTTCCTGTATGGATAAGGTGCCTTTCAGCCCGAATGGTCATGCCATGGAATTCCGTATTAATGCTGAAGATCCTGACATGGATTTCCGTCCTTGTCCTGGTAATATTACGCGTTTTGAAACCCCTTCTGGTCCTGGTGTTCGTGTAGAAACTTACATCAAAGAAGGTGCACGTATTTCGCCTTATTACGATTCGATGGTGGCTAAGCTTATTGTTTGGGGTAATGACCGCGAAGAGTGCATTGCTCGTGGCAAGCGTGCGCTTGAGGAATTTCGTATTGAAGGAATTAAAACCACCATTCCTTTCCATCAAAAGGTTCTCGATATGGACGCTTTTGTTGAAGGCAGGGTTTATACTGACTTCATTGAAACCGAAATGGGGGATGAGTAACGATGTCTGATATTAATACTGAGGGTATGGCAATTGCTCCTGGCGTAATGGAGACTATTGTTACCTTAGCGGTTCGTGATGTACCAGGAGTTGCTTCTGTTGGCGCTGCTCCTTCAGGAATTCGTTCATTGCTTGCCTTTAAGCAATCTACGCAGGGCGTTGTTGTTCAGGTAAGCGAAGATGACACTGTTCAGGTTGAAGTTACTATTCGTGTACTCTCTGGTCATTCACTTGAGGCTGTTGCTGCTTCAGTAAGAAGTGCTGTTGCCGATGCAGTGTTAACTCAGGTTGGTTTAACGGTGTCTCGTGTAGATATTAAAGTTGATGGCATTTTGTTCCAAGATTAGGTTTTGCTTCTATGTCAAAAGCTATCCAGCATGAAGAGAGGGTTACTGCGCGTAAAAATGCGTTGCAGTTGCTCTATCAATCAGAAATTTTAAATACTACTCCTCAATCTTTGATAGAGGATCGACTTTTAGTTCCTGAAACGCAAGGTTTAGATGATTACGCTGTTATGCTTCTTCGTCTAGCCGTGGAACATCAGGATGATATTGATGAGCGTATTGTTTCCGCAAGCGAGAATTGGACGATGGACCGTATGCCTATAGTTGATCGTTCGTTATTACGCCTTGCTGCGAGCGAAATGTGCTATGTCGATGATGTTCCCGTTTCGGTATCAATTAATGAAGCGGTGAATTTAGCCAAAGAATTTGGCGGAGAAAATTCCCCTCGCTTTGTAAATGGTATTTTGGGTAGGATTGCAATTCATCTTGAAGAGGAGCAAGCGTAAATGTCTCATGACGATGCTCGCTCATTTGAGGATATTAAGACTCGTTTAGATGAAATCGTTTCGTTGGTCAGTGATGATTCGCTGCCTTTAGACGAGGCACTCGATCTTTACGAAGAAGCAGTGGGTATAGGCCTTCAGGCTTCACGTATTATGGAAGAGGGTATTGCCGAAAAGGAAGCCGAACAAGCGGCACGAGCCTTACTAGATGCAATACCTAGCGAAACTAAAGCTGATTCTGAATCTTTGGCCGAGAGCTCTTCTGAGGAAAAGGCTT
>URVA01000075.1 GCA_900551155.1 uncultured Eggerthella sp.
CCAAAGTGGAAAAGAATTCATAGCGCTTCTAGTGGAACATAGTTTCTAATCAGGTATGTGCAGTCCTGATTCGAAGACCCCCAACGATGTCGATTTATAGAAAAATGATACCAAATAAGTACCATTTAACGGTTAATTACTACAAATTGTGGGAAAACTTCTAAATTGTCACAATATCTTGTGCCAGATTGTGTATAGTGTCTAAGGCGGATCAACCAGTATGTTCTTTGCAGCTTCGCACTGAACATATTGTTTTTGCTGAAAGATAATCTTTCAGTATTTGGGAAAGGACTTATTCGAATGAAAATTATCAAGCGTGATGGCTCTGAGGTCACCTTCGATATCACCAAAATTGCCAATGCTATTAAAGCAGCAAGCGATGAGTCGCCTGAAAACGAGCGCTTAACTGCTCGCCAGATTGACTATGCTGCTCATAATGTAGCGGACAAGTGCGAAGAAGCAGGCCATACCGTTTCGGTTGAAGAAGTTCAGGACTTGGTAGAAAACGAAATTATGGCACTTCATAAATTTGAGGTGGCGCGTCGTTATATCATCTACCGTTATGTTCAGAACTTAAAGCGTCAATCCAATACAACTGACGACAAGATCCTTTCCCTTATTGAATGTAACAACGAAGAAGTTAAGCAGGAAAATTCCAATAAAAACCCAACGGTAAATTCCGTACAGCGCGACTACATGGCAGGCGAGGTTTCTAAGGACCTTGCAATGCGTATTTTGCTTCCTGAAGATGTGGTTCGTGCGCACGAAGAGGGCATTATTCACTTCCATGATTCGGATTATTTTGCGCAACATATGCATAACTGCGATTTGGTGAACCTGGAAGACATGCTGCAGAATGGCACCGTTATTTCGGGCACTATGATTGAAAAGCCTCACAGCTTCTCTACGGCATGCAACATTGCAACGCAGATTATTGCTCAGGTTGCTTCGAGCCAGTATGGTGGTCAATCTATTTCGCTCACTCATTTGGCTCCATTTGTGGATATCAGCCGCAAGAAGATTCGTCGTGAAGTAATTCATGAATTGAATATGGTTGGCGTAGAACCTTCATCTGACCAGCTTTCCAGCATTGTTGAAGAGCGTCTTCGCGATGAGGTTCGTCGCGGTGTACAAACCATTCAATATCAGGTTGTAACTTTGATGACCACGAATGGTCAGGCTCCTTTCGTTACCGTGTTTATGTATCTAAACGAAGCACGCAACGAACAGGAAAAGCACGATCTGGCTATCATCATCGAAGAAGTTCTGCGTCAGCGCTATGAGGGTGTAAAGAATGAAGCGGGTGTTTGGATTACCCCAGCATTCCCGAAGCTTATCTATGTTTTGGAAGAAGATAACGTTTCGGAAGATTCGCAGTACTTCTACCTTACCCAGCTTGCAGCAAAGTGCACTGCAAAGCGTATGGTTCCTGACTATATTTCCGAAAAGAAGATGTTCGAACTTAAGCTTTCTAAGGGCGAAGCTCCTGGCGAGGGTGATTGCTATACCTGCATGGGGTGCCGTTCCTTCCTGACGCCAGACCGTTCTGGCAACGGGTATGACAACGTAGCTAATGCGGGCAATTATGAACCTGGTAAGCCAAAGTATTACGGTCGTTTTAACCAGGGTGTAGTTACTATCAACTTGGTAGATGTGGCGTGCTCTTCTTATCGCAACATGGATAAGTTCTGGGAAATCTTCGAAGAGCGCTTGGAGCTTTGCAAAAAGGCATTGATGTGTCGCCACAACCGTTTGAAGGGCACCTTATCTGACGCTGCTCCTATCCTTTGGCAGTATGGCGCTCTGGCTCGTCTAAAGAAGGGTGAAACCATCGATAAGCTGCTCTACGGTGGTTATTCCACCATTAGCTTAGGCTATGCAGGCTTATATGAGTGCGTTAAGTACATGACTGGTCATAGTCACACCGATCCTCAGGCGACGCCTTTCGCTATGGCAGTTATGCAGAAGATGAATGACAAGTGTGCTGAATGGAAGGCAGAAACCGATATTGACTTCTCGCTTTATGGCACGCCTCTGGAATCGACAACCTACAAATTCGCAAAAGCATTGCAGCGTCGCTTCGGCATTATTCCTGACGTAACTGACAAGAACTACATCACGAACAGCTATCACGTACATGTATCCGAAGAAATTGATGCATTTACAAAACTGCAGTTCGAAAGCCAGTTCCAGCAGCTTTCTCCTGGTGGCGCAATTTCGTACGTTGAAGTGCCAGACATGCAGGACAACTTGAAGGCAGTTATTCGTGTTATGCAGTTCATCTATGATCACATTATGTATGCGGAGCTCAATACTAAGAGTGACTACTGCCAGGTATGCGGCTACGATGGTGAAATTCAAATTGTTGAAGATGACGGCAAATTAGTATGGGAATGCCCAAATTGCGGTAATCGCGATCAGGAAAAGCTCAACGTAGCACGTCGTACCTGTGGTTACATTGGAACGCAGTTCTGGAATCAGGGACGCACTGAAGAAATTCGCGATCGTGTGCTGCATCTCTAAGCCAAAGGGAAAGCAAGGATAAGCGCCTGTTGAGCAGAGTCGCAGCGCCTGCCTTGTAGCACTTACTTGAGGCACAGTTGGTAGCGCTAGTTGTAGTACTTAAAGCTGTATCGCTTCAATGAAGCAAGTTTTAAATAAAGGTTAATGCGAGGTTTGATAGGAAATTGTTTCTTATCAAACCTCCATTTTTCTCTATAGTAGTGCTTTGGTGTTGCGCACATAACGTAATGAGGGGAACTAATGAATTACGCCGAAATCAAATACTGCGATATCGCTAACGGAGAAGGCGTACGTACAACTTTGTTTGTTTCAGGGTGTCGTCATCGCTGTAAGAACTGCTTTCAGCCAGAAACGTGGAGTTTTTCCTATGGTGAAGAATTTAGCGATGAAGTGGCGAAAAAGATCATTGCCAGCTTAGATGGTCCTTTTGTTGACGGTCTTACGCTTTTGGGTGGTGAGCCAATGGAGCCTGAAAATCAGCGTGCACTACTTCCTTTCTTACGTGAAGTGAAACAGGCGCATCCAGGAAAAACCGTCTGGTGCTACACGGGTGATGTTTTCGAGGATCTCATGGACTCGGATTCAGACAGGCACACGGAAGCAACCGAAGAATTAATTTATCTTATCGATATTTTGGTAGATGGTCCCTATATTGAAGCTGAGCACGATATTACCCTTCGTTTCCGCGGATCTCGCAACCAGCGTATTATCGATGTTCCCGCAACGCTTGCATCAGGATCCATTTGTTTATGGAGCGATGATTCCAACTACGCTACTCATACTTGGGTGGAAAGCGGAGTAAGCATTTAGGAGAGCGCAGTATTTTAACACTGCATACTCAGAATCAATTGAATCAAGAAAGCTGATTGTAGGCACAGCATAATTACTTGCTGTGCCATACTTATAGAATGCATTCAGTATTCAACTTATACATACCAGGAACCACCTTTGTGCATAAGATGGATGCGCGCATAAAGCTTGTGTTCTTGTTTTTATTTTCTTTGACGGTCTTTTTGGTAAAAACCTGGTTGGGGGTTGGAATAATTGCAGGTGCAATTTTCGTCTTACTTCTAGTTGCGAGTCTGCCAATAGTGCGTCTAGTTAAACTCTCGATACCCCTACTTGTTTTGCTCGCGTTTATTTGGTTATGCAACGCGTTTACCTTCAATGTTATGGGCACCCCCTGTGCAAGTGGAAATGCGGCTGGTTTCATGGCAGGATGGTATCCAATTGCACTGTGGGGGAATTTCGGCTTTAATCCCCAGGGATGCATGATTGCGCTTATATATGCGGTGCGTATTCTTGTGGTGTTTTTTGCTTCCTATATGGTTTCTTTTACCACTACTGCCGAAGCACTCAGTGAAGCATTCTCTTCGATGCTTTCTCCTTTGCAGAAATTAAAAGTTCCTGTTGACGATATTGCAACTGTTCTTTCCTTGGCTATCCGCTTTATCCCTTTGATGGCGGTGGAATCCGAGCGAATCCGAAATGCTCAAATATCTCGTGGAGCAACTTTTGATACGGGTACAGTATGGAATCGTATCTTTTCGTGGCGGGTAGTGCTTATTCCTCTTGTGGTGGCAATGTTTAGGCGTGCAGCAATGATGGGTCAGGCAATGGAAGCTCGCTGTTATGGTGCCGGAATTCGTACTCATCTACATGAACGGGTAATATCTCGTCTGGAAGCAAGTGTGGCTGTGGTGCTTGTAGTGGTATGTGTCGTTTTAATCGCCAATCTGTGAATTAATACAAGACAGACGAATAGTAGTTTGCCGCTACTCGGCGATTATCACGCTGCTGAGTAAATACTACATAAGTTTACAGGTTGATTCAGGGCAGCGTGGTATCATTGTTACGTTTGGTAAAACACTTTCCAAGGAGGAAACTCAATGGCTACCATCATCGATGTGTTTGGTCGCGAAATTCTGGACTCCCGTGGCAATCCTACTGTTGAGGTCGAGGTCATTCTCGAAGATGGCTCTATGGGTCGTGCTGCGGTTCCATCTGGTGCATCTACGGGTGCTTTTGAAGCAGTTGAGCTGCGTGATGGCGATTCCGAGCGCTATCTGGGTAAGGGCACGCTAAAGGCTGTTGCTCACGTAAACGAAGAAATTGCTGATGCTCTTATTGGCATGGAAGCAGAAGATCAGCGTGAAGTTGACGCAGAAATGATTGCGCTTGACGGCACGGAAAACAAAGGCAACTTTGGTGCTAATGCAATTCTTGGTGCTTCTTTGGCAGTAGCTAAGGCAGCAGCGGAATCTGCAGAACTTCCTCTTTACAAATATGTTGGTGGCGTAAATGCAAACATGCTGCCTACTCCTATGATGAACATCCTTAATGGTGGCGAACATGCCGACAATAATGTGGACTTCCAGGAGTTCATGATTATGCCAGTAGGCGCTCAGTCTTTCGCCGAGGCACTTCGCTGGTGCGCAGAGATCTATCACACTCTGAAGAAGGTTCTTCACGAGGCTGGTCTTGGCGGCGGCGTAGGTGATGAAGGTGGTTTCGCTCCTAATTTCACCACCAATGAGGAACCTTTGAAGTACATCGTTGAAGCTTGCGAAAAGGCAGGATACAAGCCAGGCGAAGATATTATGTTCGCAATGGATCCAGCATCAACCGAGTTCTATGATGCTGAACGTGGCGTATATGTTCTTGCGGGTGAAGACCGCGAGCTTACCAGCGAAGAAATGGTTGAATACTGGGCAGCGCTCGTTGAAAAGTATCCAATTATCTCCATTGAAGATGGTATGGCTGAAGAAGACTGGGATGGTTGGAAAGCTCTGACCGACCGCATAGGCGATAAGGTTCAGTTGGTTGGCGACGACCTGTTTGTAACCAATCCTAAGCGCCTTGCTAAGGGCATTGAGCTTGGTTGCGCAAATGCTATCTTGGTCAAAGTAAACCAGATTGGCTCTTTGACCGAAGCTTTGGAAGCTGTTCAGATGGCAAAGCAGGCAGGTTATGCATGCATCATGTCTCACCGCTCTGGTGAAACCGAGGATGTAACTATCGCTGATCTGGCAGTAGCAACCAACGCTGGTCAGATTAAGACTGGTGCTCCTTGCCGTTCTGACCGTGTTGCTAAATACAACCAGTTGCTTCGTATCGAAGAAGAGCTGGGCGATGCTGGTCAGTATGCTGGCATGAAGGCTTTCTATAACATCAATCGCTAGAGCCGCAATTACGCTGCAGCTGAATTTGTGAATCACAAGTTTTCTTATCTGCAGTTGTTGGTCGAGCGACATTGCAACGAATTACGAAAAGGGTGCGGAATAGATCCCCGCACCCTTTCTTTTGCCCTGTCGGAGAATACAACTTGCAAATAAGCCTCCTATCAGGCATTATGTTTAAAACGCAGCCTGATAGGAGGTATTCCTATGGTCATTTCAAATGAAGAAAAGAAGCACAATACAATTCCTTATGTGCTTATTGCGGTAATCGCGCCTATTCTGGCAAGTCTTGTAATCCCTCTGTATAGCAGCTCGGTTTCTGAATCGGTAAGTCGTTTTCAAACACCATTTCTAGAAATTGCCACACAAAATCAGATTCTTGGGATTGCTCTTAACTTTCTATATGTTGCATCTCCTGCGGTTTTGTTTTCGCTTGTTTTAGCGGCATCAATCGTTGTGTTGCTAAAAGCGCCGAAGCAAAGCCAACTAGCAGCATGTATTATTGCTTTTGTGATCAGCCTTGTTATTTTGATTTACGCTACTGCGGTTATCTTTAATCCTAGTCTTCGGATGATTGGCGAATTGGAATTTTCCTACGGATCAGACTTCCCGCTCATTGCCTGTTTTCTATACGGTGCTTTGTTGGTATATGCAGGTATCGCCCGCAAAGCAAACTAGGTCACTTTGCGGGGCGTTAGTTCATCGTAAAATACACGGTTCATACGAAGTGCCATTTGCTTTTTGGCTGCGCAGCACCTGTGGATCTTGATGATTTCCTAGAGCTGCTGGCTACTGCTTTTTGTCTCAGAGCAGTTTTCCTGATGCTTTCACCTGCACTATTTACGAGTGGCTGTATCCTGTTCGATGGAACCTTTCCAAGAATCATCGCGTTGCGAACATCCTGTTCGCATATTGATGGTTTCCGCGCAAACCGCACCAAACATAGTTTTGCTGCCTAGTTCATCTGCGATAAATGTTGCGGCGCGTGCAACGGGAATGCCGATTTTGGAGGCTTCTGCTGCGGCGTCGATGTTTGCACCTAAAAAGAGGAAATCCCAACCAGCCTC
>URVA01000076.1 GCA_900551155.1 uncultured Eggerthella sp.
TTGGAATGTATTTAACGCATAATGGCATCGTAAGAGCTACCCCCAAAAAGACCGTTCGTGCTGACGAATTCGAAACGCCCCTATCTGAAGAAGAAAAAACCCAGAGGGTTATTGCCGTCGATTTTTCCTACGACGAAAAAGGCCTTGAAAAGGCACTTAGCCAAGCACTCACCTGGGAAGGTGTCTATTATGTTCGCGCATGGTTGAATTCTGGTCGCGTTCCCGTTGGTTCCTCACTCATGTACGTACTAATCGGTGCCGATATTCGCCCACACGCAATAGAAGCACTTAACAAGCTTGTGGGACACATTAAAAATAATCTTGTTACTGAAATCGAGGTGTATGCCTGATGAGCACGCCTTCGATACCAAGTCCGGCCATAAGCTTTGTAGGTCGAAAGAATTCGGGGAAAACAACCCTTCTTGAAAAATTAATCGCCAACCTCGCCGATAAAGGCTTACGAATCGCCACGATAAAACATCACGGTCATCCCGACTTTGACATCGATATTCCAGGTCGCGATTCTTATCGCCATCGCGCAGCGGGTGCCCAAAGTACCACGATTCTTTCCGATGTACGTTTTGCGCAAATAACTGAGCTATCCACACCTCGTTCCTGCGAATCTGCGATATCCCAACTTTCTGGCTACGACTTAGTGCTTGTGGAAGGTTTCAAACAAGCCTCTCTTGCCCATATCGAATTGTTTAGAGCAGAAAACCCGCGCGATATTGAAGCAGCGGCGAAACTTCCTGACGTTTGGAAAGCTCAGGTCCAAAACAAATCTCTGGGCACAACAAGTACCCCAGTTCATCAAAATGCCTTACCCGTCGCGGTAATAACCGACATTCCTACGGTCCAAGCCAATGCAAACCAGTTTCAGGTTCCTTGCTTTACTTTTGACGATATAGAGCTCCTTGCCTCATTTCTTCAAGACAGGTTCGCGCGTCCTAAGTTGAGTGTTGTGGTTCAAGCTGGTGGAGAATCAAAACGCATGGGAGTACCTAAAGATACGGTTTCTTTTCTAGGAAAGCCATTGATCTGCCATGTGCTTGAGCGTGTTTCTTCTCTTGCCGATGAGTTGATTGTTACCACTAACGATCCTGATCGGCTGCAGTTTCTCAAAAAGACTTATCCAGCTATACGGTTCGTTCCTGACCAGCTAAAAACACGTGGCTCTATTCCAGGGTTATATACAGCACTGCTCTGTGCCCACCACGACCTTGTTGGCATTGTTGCCTGCGATATGCTTGATTTTCCTGTCGCTCTTCTTGCACAGGAAGCGCTTTTACTAAGGCCGTGCGCCCATCCCGACCTTGGGGTCGTGCTTCCAAAAAGCGAACAAGGAATAGAGCCTTTTGCGGGAGTTTATCGAAAAGAGTTGTGCTGTTCTAAGCTCGAACAATTTATTTCCGAAAAAGGAAGTAGCGCATCTTTGCGCACGTTTCTTGATGAACTGCCCTGCGGTTACATTGATTGCACAAGCCCCGCTAAATGCGCACGTTTTGGGGGAAGCTTTCTTAATGCCAATACCCCTGAAGACCTTATTACTGCAAAAGATATACTGACCATCTCATCGGAGTATCTTTATTGATAGCGGTCAATGGTGATACCCTGCATTGCCGCACGAATTTACCCTGTTTGTACCTTAAGCAATTCTAGGATTCTAATTATTCCGCAGAAGAAAGCACTGAGCTGAGTGTTTCTTCTCCTGTTTGCTTGAGCGCTTTTTCGATATCACGAAATGCTTGAAGAAGTGTTTTTGCCTCTTGAGTGAGCACCGAACCACGTGCGCCCTGTCTTTCCAACAAGGCAAAACCCAATGATTCTTCGGTATTGTGCATTATTTTCCAGGCTTTGCTGTACGCCATGCCCATTTCCTTGCAGGCTTTATTAAGGGATCCTGTTCTTTCCACCCCTTCACAAAGACGCGCAATACCGCGACCAAATGCAGGTGCATGGGCCTGCGTTTCTTTGTTTCGAATTATTAAATGAACTTCAACCTCAAGAGTATCCAAACTCATCTGTTTCCCCTTACTCAACACCCCTCTTAATTCTAGACGGTTTCTTTATCCAAAGAATGATTAATTGCGCCATATACCGACGCTTTTCCCTGTTTTATAACCTCTTTGCTCATCCACAAAATGTGGGCTATGTTATTCTCAAGTAAGGATAATACTCGATCGAGAATAATTCACAGCGTAGACACCATTTTAGGGAGATACCATGACAAACCGACTTTCCTTAAAACCCATTTTCACGCTGGTTGCGTGCTTTGCCATCGCCTTGGCCTTGGTAGGCTGCAGCTCAGGCAATTCAACACAGGAAGAAAATACTTCGGAGGGCACTTCGACAGAAAACGTAACCTTAGAAATATATGCTGCTAATTCACTTGAAAAAGCACTCGATGAAGTTCAGGAACTTTACACTTCTCAAAATCCTTCAGTTACCTTTGCTGATACCCAATATGAAGCATCGGGAACCTTGGTAGAAAAGATGAAAGCAGGGGGCGAACCTGACATTTTCATCTCCGCCTCTAAAAGCAATATGGACAGCGCAATCGAAAACGGAAACGTTGCAGATGGCTCTCAGTTCGACATGTTCAAAAACGACCTGGTTATTGTTACCGCTGAGAGCAACGATATCGATACCATCACTTTAGAAGATGCCGTTTCTGGCGACTACAGTATTGCCGTTGGAGATGCAAATGTTCCAGCAGGCAACTATGCACGACAGTCTCTTGCCTCAGTTGGCTGCTACACTGATGAAAATGGTACCGACGGGGAGATCACGGGCGCTATCGTTAATCAGGTACAAGAAGCAGACAAAGTAGGCTCGGTTTGCAAGCTTGCTGAATCAGGAGAAGTGGATTTAGCCTTAGTATACAGCTCTGATGTTGAGCGCTACGGTGGTGTAAAAGTTGTATGCACCGTACCCGCAGATGCCCACAAGGATATTATTTACCCAGCTGCCGTTACCACTATGGATGATTCCAGTGGTGCTGCACAAGCATTCCTTGATTGGTGCACAACCGATCCTGATGCTCAGGAAATTTGGGGTAAATGGGGCTTTGAATTAATTTAGCTTCTCACAACGGAAAGGTACGAACCCTCAGCGTGTTCGTACCTTTCTTTTCTTTTACCTTGCTACCGTTTACATCTTTTCCTCAGTGGTCTTACAACGTGGTTTTATACAATAATTTCGCACCAAAGCAGGCAACGTGAAGCATTCAAAAAACACGACATACCATTCAATGACCATAGGCGGGTTATTCTGCCTTATTGTTTTTATGCTTTCCTTAGGTTTCTTCGGTTTATCGGGAAGCATTTCCTGTGCCTGGGCGGGCTCAAATCAAAACAATGCTACACAATCCAATACGGTTTCCGTTTCTTCCGAAGGTGAACGTGCCGTTGTTGAAGATACGCCCTACGCAGCAGATGAATTTTCTCGGGCAAACAAAGGCACAAACCGCACGGTTGATAAGGTGTACCGAGGCTATAACTACATTCAGCCACATGAAAATATGACAGTATTAATAGATGTTGGCTCTTTTGTTATGATTTATGTTCCTCAAAGCCAAACAGAAGCCCTGGATCTTTCGCTTGACAACGAACAAGACTGCCAGGTGATAAAAGATCTTCTATACGCACTGGATAACAACGCTGCGGGAGGAAATGCCAAAATTGATCCCGACACCCCTTGGTATTTCACTCAAGAAGAAATACACACGCAAAATGACGTAGTTTTTTCTTTTAACCAACCAGTTGATGATCGTTTTTATACCTTCGTCATAGGAAATGACGGTACAGATCTTTCCGAAAACACCTCAAGTGATGAAATCTATTTAAACCACGCTTCGTTTGCTCAGCTCACCTCAAGCGAAACAACTACCATCACTGAAGCAGCAACAGGACTTGGTGCTTTGGCGGAATTCTTTCAGAGTTTAGACTTTTCCCCACTGTGGGTCACGCTTAAAACTACCCTTACCGCCATAGTTATCATTTTCATACTGGGCATTATTGCTGCCTGGTGGTCGCTTCGCTTACCAGATCGTTGGCAAAATGTAGTAGATGCAATTTTCACTATTCCCATGGTGCTGCCACCTACTGTTTGTGGCTTTTTGCTGCTGCTAGCTCTGGGAAGCAATAGCCCTGTTGGACAGTGGTTTAACGCTATCGGATTTCCCCTTATCTTCAGTTGGCCAGCGACGGTTATCGCCGCCGTTGTCGTAGCCTTCCCCCTTATGTATCGCAGCGCGCGGGGTGCGTTCGAAAGCTTAAATCCCGACATGCTTGATGCCGCTCGCACCTTAGGATGGAATGAAACCCGCATATTTTTTAAGCTCATGCTTCCCCTTGCATGGTCTTCTATTGCTGCAGGTACTATGCTTGCCTTTGCACGTGCTCTTGGAGAATTTGGCGCAACGCTTTTCTTGGCAGGAAATTATGTAGGCATTACGCGCACCATTCCTATAGCGATTTACTTCGAATGGATGGGCGGCAACACCGATGTTGCCCTATTCTGGACTATCGTCGTGATTGTTTTAAGCTTTGGTGTTATCTTCGCCCTCAATGTATGGAGTAAGCACACTACCCGTTATCGCCGCAAAGAGGTAAATAATGAGTCTGAGCGTTGATATAGCAAAACATTTTGGTGACTTTAGTCTTGAGGTAGCCTTTGACGCTGGTGCCGAGACGCTGGGTTTTCTTGGCGCTTCAGGATGCGGGAAATCGCTCACTTTGCGCTGCATTGCGGGAATAGAAACACCTGATGAAGGAAAAATTGTCGTTAATGATACGGTCTTTTTCGATAAAGCCCACGACAAGAAAGCACGCATTAATCTAGCTCCACAACAGCGCAAAACTGCACTGCTCTTTCAAAATTACCAGCTGTTCCCCAACTTGACCGTAGAACAAAACGTAGCTGCAGGCCTTAGTCCGAAAATAGATAGCGCCACACGCAGCGCGTTAATCAATGAGCAGCTTGTTCGTTTTGGGTTGGAGAAATTAGCAAAGCGCTACCCCTTACAACTATCAGGTGGCCAACAGCAGAGAGTCGCTCTTGCGCGTATGCTTGCCGCAAAACCAGGAATCCTTATGCTTGACGAGCCCTTTTCTGCATTGGATGCTCACCTTAAAAGCGCTCTTGAGCAGGATCTTCAAAAACTGTTTGAACGTTTCGAGGGATCGATCCTCTATGTTTCACACGACATAGATGAAGCGTTTCGTTTCTGCGACCGTATTGCTGTAGTCAATGAGGGTCATCTCGAAGAAATTGACACGAAAGATCGTATTATTACCGATCCCCAAACGCTTGCAACTATTCGTCTTTCTGGGTGCAAAAATACTACCGAAGCCACCTATATAGACGAACACCATGCTTTTTTACCAAAATGGAACATCACAATCACTTCCACAAAGCCTCTTAGCCCTGAGATAAAGTATTGCGGCATGCGTGCTAAATTTATCGAATATGCCGACGATATTGCTAACCAAAATTCCGACGAAACTTCTATTGAAAAATCTGCAACGGAACCTAGTGCAAATAGCTACTGGGTTCGCGTAGAACATGTAAGTGATTCACGTTTTGAACGCACGGTGCTTATTACGTTTTTGCATGGTAAAGAGCTTGAGGCCCTTCAGAAAAATAACACCTTATATGTAGAAGCGGGCAACAGCGCAGAACTAAACAATAACGGTTCTTCCGCATTAGACGGAGTTCGCACGCATTCTCTTGATCTTACTGAAGAAACCGAAATAACCCCCATTCAGTGGCATATAAACAAGCTAACCACCACCAGGCCTTTACCAGAGGCAGGGGATCTCTGTAAAGTTACCCTTAATCCTCGTGGTTTATATTTCGTCAATCGCTAAAGTTTTCAGGATTAGTTATGTTAACAAGCGCCGCAACATCATCTCTAACAAGCACAGAAAAGCACCTGCTCCATGATAGCTTTGGCAGAACGATTGACTATCTGCGTATATCTTTAACCGATAGGTGCAATTTACGCTGCGTATATTGCATGCCTGAAGAAGGAGTGCCTTCTCTTCTCCATGAAGACATCCTTACGCTAGAAGAAGTTATTTCGGTAGTCGAATTAGCAGCAAAAAATGGCATTAAACATATTCGTCTCACTGGAGGCGAACCCCTTGTTCGCAAAGGTATCGTAGGTTTAATTCGGGCCCTCAAACAAATAGAAGGCATCGAAAGCGTCGCGCTAACCACTAATGGCATTTTGCTTCCCGCTATGGCAAGCGACTTAAAAAACGCAGGTCTTGATCGCGTTAACATATCGTTAGACTCTCTCGATGAAGAACAATACCATGCTATAACGCGCTGCGGTAAATTGACGGATGTGCTTGCAGGAATAGATGCCGCTTTGCGCTACGAATTCGATCCCGTAAAAATCAATGTGGTAGTGGTTCGTCATTTAAATCAAAACCTTGCTCAGTTTGCTCAACTGACTTTAGAGAAACCTCTCCATGTGCGTTTTATCGAATATATGCCCATCGGAAAGATAGATGATTCTCTGCCGCCTGCAATTAGTGCCGATCCCCGTACAAAATCTGCGACATCTTCAGCCTTTATTCCTTGGAGCGACCATGATGTTGTACCTGCCACAGAGATACGGTCACTTTTTAATAATGCTCTTAAACAGGAAGGCATTGATCCTTTAGTTCCCCTTAAAAAGACAAGCGGCAAGGCAAAATACTCCTCGGAAAATGCAACTAAGACGACCAAACACGGTGCT
>URVA01000077.1 GCA_900551155.1 uncultured Eggerthella sp.
CTTTAACGACGAAGGTACCTATTATTCCAAGAGCCAAAATCGTTGGTATAACCATTTTTGGCAGCAGGGTAGAGCGTTTAATAATTGGATCACTAAAGCGATGGCAGGTCCTCGTCTTTCACGTTCGAACCATGTGTGTGGTGGCTGCTTGGCGCTACATCGCGAAACCTATCGCCGTCTTAGTTTTGACCCGTGGATTATGCGCGGCGAAGACTTGGACTATTTGCTAAGCCTTCGCATGTATGGTTCAGATATTTGGTTTGATAACCAATGGTCTTTGACGCATTTGCCTCCAAAGGATCGCAACGAAGGACATCGTTTCTATCGCGATATTTTCCGTTGGCTTTATGAGTTCTACAAAATTGAATTCAGCCGCGCACAGATTGACCTTTTGCAGATTAAGCCTTCATCGCTGATGCCTTATCCTGGTCCGTTCCTTGAACCAGGCATCACCAAGCGCATTAAACGTACGGCATTTTTGCGCTCCTTGGTTCGTCCCGATAAAAGGGCGTATCGCGAAGGTGCTCGTGCCGCAACGCGTGAAGCAACTGATTACGCGCAAGCAAATTGCATGAAGTATTTCGAATTCCAATACACCTGGGGCGATATTATGGCTCGCATGGAAAGCGATGCTGGCCTTCGCCAGGCATTGGTTCATGCTGCAATTGCTCGTCAGGCAGGAGAAGATATCGTTGTTACTTCTTCGGATGCTTCTTTACAGGCTGATCAGATTGATGCCGTTGAAGGCAATGTTGCAAAGGTAAATCTCGATCCTGGTATGACAAGCGAAATACAATTGAACTTAAATGATGAAGAGTAGCGTGGCGCAAAACACATGGAAACATTTATCATAGCCGCAGTAATAGGCTTGGTTATAGGTATTTTTTCGGGACTGTTGGGTATCGGTGGCGGTACCCTAATGGTCCCGATTTTTCGTCTTGGGTTTGGCATGAGTGCTATTTCTTCAACGGCGACATCGCTCTTTACTATTATTCCTACGTCTCTATCGGGACTTGTTACCCACATTAAGAACAAAACATGCATTCCTAAAATTGGTGTTCTTTGTGGCTTGGGCGGTGCCTGCACAAGTCCTGTGGGAGTATATCTAGCTTCTATTTCTCCCTCGTGGGCTATTATGCTTGCTGCTGCGTTGATCATTGGCTATTCGGCAGTTTCGATGTTTCGCAAAGCAATTCGCATGCCAAAGATTTCCTCTCAAGGTGAATCGTCGGTTACGGGCAAGGATCGTGCGAAAGAGGCAGAAAAAGCAGCGAAGAAGGCAGCGGAAAAAGCTGCTGGAACGACGGCAAGCGCTTCTAACAATACGGATGCTGCCACCTTTAAGCTTTCGGCAAAAAGAGTTGTGCAATGTTTGCTCATCGGTTTATGCGCAGGCCTAGCTTCGGGCTACGTTGGTGTTGGTGGCGGCTTTATTATGGTTCCGCTGTTTATTTCCGTATTGGGAATTATGATGCGTCAAGCTTCGGGAACTTCTTTGGTGGCCGTAACCATTCTTGCTATACCAGGCGTTATTGAACAGGGTTTACTTGGTCATATTAACTATATTGCAGGTATTGCTATGGCGATTGGAAGTATTCCTGGTGCAATAATTGGTGCAAACTTGATTCGAAAGATTCCAGAACGTAAACTACGTTTCGTATTTGGTGCATTTCTCTTGCTTTCGGCGGTCGTTCTGCTGATTAATGAACTTTTGCCGATGTTTGCATAACTAAGGAAATTCGTATGTTTCGTCATAACTTATATATCTTTTTAGAGATCCTCTTTTTATGCTTGGCTCTGCTTTGTGGCTGTGTTTTGGGCTGGGCTATGTTTAGTGGAGCAAATAACTACACGGTTTTGGTGGTTTCTGGAGCGCTCTTTACTATCTTCTTGCTTATTACTATTGCGCTTATGTTGGATCCCGATCGTATTCGAGCAAGCCAATCGGATTCTGTGCTCCATTTGGCAAGCGACACGCTTGCGGCAATGCAGGGCGGCTTCAACCAGGAAAGCGCTCAACGGGTGTGTGAGGTATTGCTTCCTGCTACGTCGGCTTCCGCTGTTGCTATCACCGATCGCGAAGTGGTACTTGGTTATCACGGTGCGGGCGCCGAAGAACTAGGAAAAGCGGGTGGTAATATTCACACCGAAGGTACGAAGCGCACCATCCAAGACGGCAAAACACGCGTGTTCAAAACGCAAGCTGAAGCAGGTTTTCCTGTTCATATTCGCAATATTCAGGCGGGTATCATTGTGCCTCTTAGAGTGGGTAAAACTATTCAGGGAACGTTGAAGTTTTATTACCCTAAGCCTTCTCGTATTAACGAAACACAAATTTCAATCGCAGAAGGTTTTGCTCAGCTGCTGTCCACCCAGATTGCTGCAATGGAGCTGGAAGAACAGAAGAAGCTTGCAACAAGTATGGAGCTAAAGGCGCTGCAAAGCCAGATTAACCCTCATTTCTTGTTCAACATTATTAATACGATGGCTTCTTTGGTGCGCACCGACCCTGATAAAGCGCGTATCATGCTTCGCGAATTTGCGGTGTTCTATCGTCAGACGCTGGAAAACAGTTCCGACCTTATTCCACTTTCTCGAGAAATCGAACAAACCGTTCGCTATTTGTCGCTGGAACAAGCACGTTTCGGCGAAGATCGCTTGGCTGTGGAAGTGGACGTGGACGATGACGTTCGCGCAATGTTGGTTCCTGCTTTTATGGTGCAGCCATTGGTGGAAAATTCGGTTAAGCATGCTATGCCAGCAGAAGGAAAATTAACCATTAGTATTGCTGGTGAAATGGACGGCGACGATGTGTATCTTCACGTTTCTGATGATGGCATTGGTATGAGTGAAGATGCGGTACGCAACATCATGAATCCAAAATCGCAAACAGGATTGGGTATTGCCGTTAAAAACGTCAATGACCGTTTACGTGGATACTATGGCGAAGAAGCCTATATGAAAATCGAAAGTGAATTGGGTGTAGGAACACAGGTTACGCTGTACCTCTACGACTGTGCTCATGTGTAAGCTGAAGCGTTATTTGCATATTGGTGCTTAGGATGAAGTGTCACTTGCAAACTCATGTTTAGGTTGAAGCGCCTTTTTGCAAAATTCGACTTATTTTCATCTTTTATAAATGATAGCGAGCGGCAATCATATTCAAATAGAACAACAATGGTCCATCAATATGAAGTAGTTTATAATATCGTCTGATACCTAAAATTGAGACGAGGAGGCTATGTTGCTGAAGGCGATCATTGTTGACGACGAAGCACCTGCGCGTTCCGAACTACGCTTTTTGCTAGGCGAACTTAATCAAACCGAAGTTGTTGCTGAAGCGGCTAGCGTTCGTGAAGCAATTGAAAAGTTGAAGGAATATCCTTGTGATGTGATGTTCCTTGATATCAACATGCCAGAAGCTACTGGTATTCAATTGGCTGAAGCGCTCCAGCATTTGAAATATCCTCCTGCGGTAGTATTTGTTACGGCTTATAGCGAATTCGCTCTGGACGCTTTCAAGGTAAATGCTATTGACTACCTGGTAAAGCCTGTTGAAACCGAGCGCTTGGCTCAAGCTTTGGCTCGCGTTCGCGAACATGTAGTTTTGCATGCAAAGGCCCAGAAAGCTGAACGCATTCCTGTTGAAAAGGGCGGCAAGAAGATTCTCATCAATATTGATGACATTCGTTATGTCATGGCTCGTGATGACTATGCTTATCTGCAGACAGGCACCGACCGTTTCTTCTCTACGGTAAGTTTGGCTCATCTTGAAAAGACTCTTGATGGCCATGGATTCTTCCGTGTTCATCGTGGCTATTTGGTTAACCTCGCTTTGGTTAAAGAAGTTGAGCCACAGTCTGGTGGAACCTTGCTGCTTACCCTTGATGGCGTAGACGATAAGATTCCTGTTTCTCGTCGTCGCGTTTCTTCACTTAAGAAGGCGTTGGGTCTGTAAATTCGCGCTACTTTTTGGTGCAAGGCGTTTAACTTTCTGTATAAATTAAAGCATCTGACGGCGGTAAGAAATTTACTGCCGTCTTTTTATTCGTTAGGTACGTTATTTGTTGAATAAGCTCCTTTAGTCGTTTGAATAACATTTACTAAGAGTTGGATAAAGTTTGGTTGAAACGATGGCAAATTCTGAAAGTGTTAATAATGCACAACTGCTCGAGTTAAAGCGTGATGTTGTTTTGTTTGATTTGGATGGAACCGTGCTTGATACGCATGATGCTATTTTGGATAGCATGCGTTATGCCACACGCGAAGTGCTCAAAACAGTAATTCCCGACGAGGTTTTGGTGGCAGAAGTTGGGCAGCCTCTCGTAACGCAAATGCGAACGCTGGCGCCTGACGAGGAAACAGCCCAAGAATTGCTGGTGGTATATCGCACTCGTAACGAAAAAGATCTCAATCTAAAAACTGCTCCTTTTGCAGGCATTGAACAGCTGATTCGCCAACTAAAACACGAAGGGTTCACCGTTGCGGTTGTTACCTCAAAACGTGAAGCGCTTGCTACCACAAGTCTTAAAGCGTTTGGTATGTATGATCTGTTTGCGCTGGTAAACGGAATGGAAAGCAGTACGGGCCACAAGCCTGATCCCGATCCGCTTCTTCAGGCAGCAAAAGACTTAGGGGTAGCTGTCAAGCGCTGCCTTTATATTGGCGATAGCCCCTTTGATATCCAAGCAGCACATGCTGCTCAGATCCCCTGCGTGGGGGTAACGTGGGGTGGCTTTTTCAGTAAAGACACGCTAGCCAAGGAATGTCCCACCCAGTTAGTGGATACTCCCGACGAACTGCACGAGGCAATTCGCCAACTTGCTCAGTGATACAATGACCAAAAGAAAAATGTCTTTGATTGTGTCAATAATAAGATAGATAAGGAAAGCATTATGGCTAATTCTGAAACTCCCCTTGTGGGCATCATTATGGGTTCTGAATCCGACATGGCAACTATGGAAGCTTGCATGAAGCAGCTTGATGAACTTGGCGTACCTTATGAAGTTAAGGTTGCAAGCGCTCATCGTAAGCCTGCGGTAGTGCATGAGTGGGCATCAAGCGCGGTAGAACGTGGTATTCGCGTAATCATTGCTGCAGCAGGTAAGGCTGCTCATTTAGGTGGTGTAGTTGCAGCTTATACGCCATTGCCTGTTATTGCGGTGCCTATGAAGACAAGCGATCTGGGTGGTCTGGATTCTTTGCTTTCCATGGTTCAGATGCCAAGCGGTGTTCCTGTAGCAACGGTTGCAATTAATGGTGCTAAGAATGCTGCAATTTTGGCAGTGCAGATTTTGGGTACGGGCGACGAAGAGGCTCGTGCAAAAATTGAAAAGCTTAAGGCTGATATGGCACAGGCATAAAGTAGAGCTACTTTTCGCTACCCAAGTTCAAGAGCGTTTTGTATCGTCTGTGAACTTGGGTGGTTTTGTTTTGATGGACGAGAGCAAAGGTACACTCGTATGGCAAAAGAGTTTCTGACGGGAAACCAGGCATTTGCACACGCAGCGCTTGAAGCGGGAGTTCGTGTTTGTGCAGGTTATCCAGGAACCCCTTCTTCGGAAGTTATAGAAACGGTTGCAGCTGAACATGCAGCGGGTAGAGCAGAGGGAGTTCATGTAGAGTGGTCAACCAACGAAAAGGCCGCGCTGGAACTCTTGGCAGGCGCAGCATATGCAGGAGCGCGCACGTTGTTTACCTGTAAACAGGTTGGATTGAATGTGGCAAGCGATGCGCTGATGTCGCTTAATTATGTGGGCGTAAAGGGCGGAATGGTTCTTTATGTGGCCGACGATCCTGGTCCTATTTCTTCTCAAACCGAACAAGATACTCGTCGATTTGCATCCTTTGCGAAAGTTCCTGTATTCGATCCTGCTACTCCTGAGCAGGGTTGCGAAATGATGGCGGCAGCGTATGAATTATCGGAGCAGTATGGCACTCCTGTTATTATGCGCCCAACGACCAGAGTTTGTCATGCATCTACCTTTGTCGAGGTAGAGGATCGCACTACGGCAAAGGAACCTGATGGATTTAAAAAAGATTCCCGTTGGGTAATTTTTCCTAAGCGAGCTTATGAAGCTCATGGCGAAATCAATACAAGGCTGCCGCTTATTGCAAGTGATTTCTCCAAAGATCCCCTTGTGCGTTTTAATCCCATTTTTGAAAAACAGCCCGAAGGGGAGCTAAAGAGTTTTTCTTCAACTGGTGAACATGAATCACAAAGCGATTTCCAGCCGCCTTGTTTGGGTATAGTTGCTGGGGGTATTTCGTATGCATATATGCGAGAAGCGCTTTCTTTGCTTGAAGAAGAAGCAGCGACAGGAAACCTTGTTGGCTGTAATGGGGAAGTGCTTTCGGCGCTGCCTGCGTATCGCATTATGCAAGTAGGTACTCCATATCCCTTCCCTGAGCAGCGAGTTACTGAGTTTGTGCAAGGTTTGAGCAAGGTTATTGTCTTTGAAGAGCTTGATTATGTGCTTGAAGATGAACTACTGAAACTCGCAGGACGAATTCACGCATCGTATGAAGTGCAAGGAAAACTGTCGGGCCATACCAATAATCGTGGTGAAAACTCGATAGACGACATTGCTGAACAGCTGTGCAACTTCTTCGAGGTTAAGCGCGTGAAGCTTGCGGCGGATATGGAACAAAGCGAAGTGACAGAAGAAGCC
>URVA01000078.1 GCA_900551155.1 uncultured Eggerthella sp.
ATACGGGCCTCGAAGAAGTACGGGAGCTAACATTAAACCCCTAGAGAAACACGAGAACTGATTTAAGAAAGCTGCACTTGATTCTCTTCAAAGAACCGTTCGAGTTCTTCTGGCTGAATAGATTCATCGCTTAACTGAATACCGAATGCTTGCGCCACCGCATACGCTTGACCTTTACGCAGTTCAGCCTGAGCCGATTCCCCCGCTTCAGAAAGATATTCAGAAGATAGCAACAGAGTGCGTGCCACATATTCCATCAGCATTGGATCAGGCTGCGAGATCTGAAGCATTGCCGCCATAGATTCTGGAGCCATCCGCAAAAGCAACGCTCCATCCATCTCCGTAGCGTCTTCAAGGGTATGGTCGAGCATCTGAGCAGCCGCTACAGGATCTTTGTCACCACGAGCACGCTGCAAGCTTTCCCTCATAGCGGTTGCAAGCTGGAGAAACATTCGCAGTAAATAATCCTGCTGAAACATAAGCGGCCCCTCTCAAAACTCTAGCGCAATTCGACTTTAGACTGATTTGCCCTCAGGCATACGAATACCCAAATGATCATAGGCACGCTCCGTTGCCTGACGACCTTTAGGAGTGCGAATCAATAACCCCTGCTGAAGCAAATAGGGCTCATACACATCTTCCAAAGTATCAGGCTCTTCCGAAAGCGCTGATGCCAACGTAGACAGGCCGACTGGTCTACCTCCAAACTGGACACAGAGCAATTCGAGAATGCGATTATCAACAGGGTCTAGCCCCATAGAGTCCACTTCAAAGAACGCGAGCGCCTGAGCTGCGCAATCTTCATCAATCGGACAAATGCCTTTAACCTGCGCCCAGTCGCGAACACGCTTAAGCAAACGGTTTGCAAGACGAGGAGTGCCGCGACTTCTTCTTGCAATTTCCAATGCGCCTTCTTCAAGAATATCCACATCAAGAATTTGCGCTGACCTTTTAATAATAAGCGCCAATTCTTCGGGCGTGTAGTAGTTCAAACGAAACGAAATACCAAAACGATCACGCAAAGGACCAGTTAGCAAACCCGTTCGAGTCGTTGCGCCAATAAGGGTAAATCGCGGCAGATCCAAGCGAATAGAACGAGCCGCGGGGCCCTTTCCCACCACAATATCGAGCGCGAAATCCTCAAGCGCAGGGTACAAGACTTCTTCCACCATACGATTTAGGCGATGGATTTCGTCAATAAACAGAACATCGCCCTCTTCAAGATTGGTAAGGATTGCCGCCAAATCGCCCGTGCGCTCAATCGCAGGACCACTCGTAGTTTTAATACGAACCCCCAGCTCGTTGGCAACAACGCTTGCTAACGTGGTTTTACCCAAGCCCGGAGGACCTGAAAATAAAATATGATCTACTACGTCGTGACGTGCTCGCGCTGCCTCAATAAGAATAGATAAGCTTTCCTTTACCTTGGTTTGACCAAGGTAATCCACCAATCGACTCGGTCGTAAACTACGATCAAGTGCCAAATCGTCTTCAGTAAGCGAAACAGAACATTCACGCGAATAGGGATCTTGCGCACCAGAGAACCTATCAGACAATTCATCGGAAACATCCGACTGCATCCCCTGATCTAATTGCGAAGCCTCAAACAAAACACTTTCTATTTCAAATTCGTTAGCCAATTATTCTCCCAAACGTTTAAGCGCATATTGCAATAGTAACGTTTCAGAAGCTTCTTCGGGAGCCCCCTTAAGCGCAAGTCCAGCTTCTTCTGAAGTGAAACCCATAGAAAGCAGCGCTTCCGTGACGGATTTTTTCGTATCAAGAGCACGTTTTGACAAGCCTGCAAGTTCAGCCTGATTACTTTCAACAAACGATTCTTTAAGTTCCAAAACAATACGCGAAGCCATTTTCTTGCCTACGCCAGGCACTCGCTGTATAGCAGCAAGATCTTGAGAAACAATGGCAGCAACTGCATCCGAAGGATCGAAAGTTGAAAGTACCGCTAAAGCAACCTTAGGCCCTACGCTAGAGACAGAAGTCAATCGCAAGAAAAGATCTTTTTCTTCTTGATTCAAAAAGCCATACAGAACTAGGGCATCATCGCGAAGCTGCAGGTGAGTTAGCACACGCACTTTTTCGCCCACCATACCTAAGCGCGATAAACTTTTTGACGACATAAGAACCTGATAGCCAACGCCATGCACGTCGACAATGGCGGAATCAAGAGTTGTCGCAACAAGCGTTCCGCTTAAAAACGAAATCATAAACTAGCCAATCTCTCAAAAGAAGCAACATCAAAATTAGCAAAACAAATTGCCGCCGCTAAAGCGTCTGCAGCATGATCAGGTTGAGGCTTAGACTCCAGCTGCAAAAGGTGCTGAACCATGTATTCAACCTGTTCCTTTTCTGCTGCACCAGTGCCCACAATTGCAAGCTTAATTTGTTTAGGGCTGTACTCAGCAAAAGAGGCAACCGATCCCGCGCACGCTGCCAAAGCTGCTCCGCGTGCCTGGCCTGTTGCAAAAGCAGTTGTAGTGTTAGATCCAAACCAAACCGTTTCAATACTTACGCATTCTGGCTTATAGCGATTAACCACCGCAGCAATTTGTCCGTATATTTTTCCCAACCGATTAGGCAGAGACCAAGACGAAGGAGTTTCAATACAACCGTATGCTACGCAAGATAGCCGAGCACCTTGTTGCGAAACTACGCCCCAACCCGTATGCGCCAAACCAGGGTCTATGCCCAAAATAATGCGCTGTTGCTGGATGCGTGCCATCAGCCTTTACTCCTTCAGTTTTGCGGTGAACTGCATACCGCCCTTAGTTGCATACTGTCGCGAGCAGCATATTGTCACGAATTGCATACTATCAAACATTTGTTCGTATAATAGCACAAACCGCAAAAACGCAACAAACACTAAAGGAGCTCGTTAAAGATATTAAAGTCTACAGCCCAATTCGCTCAAAATACGCAAGCCACTTTTTGAACGATTCATCGCTAATTGCATGCTCCATCTGGCATGCTTCTTCTTCAGCAACTTCTTCGGTAAGGCCCACTTTTTCCGTTAAAAAGCGCGTTAACATTTCATGGCGCTTCAAAACAGCGCATCCGTAGTTATAGCCATCTTCAGTAAGAGTGATATCGCCATAATAGGGCTGCTCAAGCATGCCTGAATTCTTAAGACTGGTAACTGCCTTCGAAACCGAAGCTTTAGAAACACCCATTTTTGTCGCAATATCAACCGAGCGAACAGACTGTGTTTGGCTTCCGCCAAGCATCACGATAGCTTCAAGGTAATCCTCGTGAGACATGGAAACCTTTTCCACAACTTCCCCTTCCCGATCGATACACCGATGTAACAAAATCTATCTGATATACATAGTATACTGATGCAGCAACACTTACTCACGAAAGTTGGATTTATGGTTACTAATCACTACATTGATACTCGAGGCAAATGCACCACTCCCGTTACTTTTACAGAAGCGGTAGTAAAAGGTCTTGCAGATGGAGGCGGACTATACGTTCCTGAAACACTCCCCCATTTAAGCCTTGATGAAATTCTTTCTTTAACCGACCTCCCTTACGCAAAGCGTGCTGCTTATATTTATCGCTCCTTCGGTATCGATCTTCCCGAGCAAGAAATCGACGAGCTCATGGAAGCCACGTACGGCACCCGCTTTGACGACAGTGCGATTTGCCCTATAACCTCGCTGAACGAATCCACTCATATTCTTGAGTTGTGGCATGGGCCAACAAGCGCGTTTAAGGATATGGCACTTCAGTGCTTGCCTCACTTTTTCAGCGCAAGTGCTGCTCATTTGCGTGAACAGGGTAAATTGAATAACACCTTCCTTATTCTAGTTGCCACTTCTGGTGATACCGGAAAAGCCGCACTCGAAGGGTTCAGCGATAAAGACGGCATCCAGATTGCTGTTCTTTATCCAGATGGCGGAGTAAGCGATATCCAATACAAGCAAATGGCAACCCAGCAAGGCGAAAACGTCATGGTCTGGGCAGTTGAAGGCAACTTCGACGACTGCCAAACAGGGGCTAAAGCCGTTTTTAGCGATGAAGCATTTGCATCTCATTTAATGGACGAACACCACATTGCACTTTCAAGTGCAAACTCCATCAACTGGGGACGCCTGCTTCCTCAGGTTGTCTATTATGTATCGAGCTATGCTGAGTTAGTTGCACAAGGCAAGCTTGAAGCAGGACAGCCCTTAGATGTGTGCGTTCCAACCGGAAACTTTGGCAACATCCTGGCTGCTTGGTATGCGAAACAAATTGGCACCCCTTTGGGAACCCTCTTCTGCGCAAGTAATGAAAATCGTGTTCTGACCGATTTCATCAATACGGGTACCTACGATATTTCTAATCGTGAATTTGTACTTACTCCATCTCCTTCCATGGACATTTTGGTTTCTTCCAATGTAGAGCGTCAGCTTTTTGAACTCACAGGTCGCAATGCGCAGGCTATTGCTACTTGGATGGATCAACTCAAAACAGAAAAAGCTTTCACGGTAGACGAAGAAACCCGTACGAAATTCCAGGCAGATTTTAAAGCCGACGCGGTAGATAGCAAAACCTGCCTTAAAACCATCAAGGAAGTTCTTGATTCGTATGACTACCTCTTAGATCCACACACGGCAGTGGCATTCAAGGTAGCTCAGCGCCTTAAAGGTGATAATCCCGTTCTGATTGCCTCCACCGCACATTGGGCAAAGTTTGGAGAAAACGTCTATCGCGCATTGCATGAACTTGAACCTGGCGAACAGCTCCCTGAAGAAGTCGCAAAACTGAGCGGCTGCGAACTAAACGAACTTATTGCAAACGAAGCAAGCAGTCATAACATTCCTCGAGGGTTAGCTGAACTTGATTCCCTTCCCATTCGTTTCAAAAATGTTATTGAGGGAACTACCGAAGCAATAGAAACAGCAGTTGATTCATTTTTAGCTCGCTAAATTTCAGGGTCCTTCACGGGCGCACGAACGCTGATTACTATTTCTAAGAGATCCGTCAATGCCACCTGAGTCTTAAAAGATTCGGGTGGCATTTCGTTTATCGGCAAATCACTTCGAATAGCCACATTGTTTAAAGGTGTCTCTGTTTTAGGATTATCTGTCATAAGATCGTCTGTCTTGAAATCGTCTGCATTAAGCTCGCCCGATTCAAAAACACCAGTCTTAACACCGTCTACCTTAAGATCACTCTCCTCAAGATCGCCTTTTACTTCCAAGCTAATTGGTATGTGCGTGGTAGATACGGCAGAAATCTGGTTTTCTTCTTCGGTGAAAGAATGAAGACATCCATAACACACCTCCATATCCGCAAAACAACGCGCATGACATATGGGACATTCTTTAATACCAAAAGCATTGCGTGAAATTACCTGTGCGTTAGAAATCTTTTGCCCTGCCGCCTGTTGAGTTTCGTTATACATACACCATCACCCTTTCTCCTTTGCTATACCAAGTACTATCTGAAGCATGTCGTTCCAATACGCTGTGTGCTTCATGGCAGTAAAGAACTTTTCGCGGAGACACTCCTTGATCGGAACGCACAACCAGTCCTTCACGATCGATAAAGGCAACATCAAGGTTTTCTCTCATACCAAAGGTATGGATAGATTTACAAGGAGATATTAAGAGGATGCATTTGTGTGGTCTCTTGATTAAAAATCCACTCACCCTATCCCAAAAGCGCGTAGCAACAACAAGGAAGTAGCTTGAAGGATTATTTCGCAAAATCACGCTTGATTTCATTTGAGAATCCATGGTTTATCCTTACGTATTGTTTCAGTTTGTGTTTTTGTTTTCCGCTGGAACAAGGACTACCGAAACCTCTTCCCCGACCGTGACACAGGTAACCGCTAACCAGCGAAACTTACCCTCATCCTTCACAAAAGTAGCTGCAGAATCCTGCCCACTTGCCACATAAACCCATCCTTTTGATTCAAGATCACTCTGGATAGAACTCATCACCTCTGCTGAGGTACCCGCTCGACTAAATCCAATTGTTCTTCCATCGCTTGATACCGCTAAAGGGGAATCTCCCTGCAAACCAATTTCTTCATCGAATGCTTCAGGAAGCTCATTGGAGTAACTCCCCTGCCAAGAAACATCACTATCAACTTCAAGGGAATTATTAGAAGCATGTTCTTCTTTAGAGATTGAAAAAGCATCAAGCATCCCTTTAGTTCCTACCTGCAGCAATCCAGGTTCGGAAGAGAACAAAGGACTAAGCAGTAAAAGCAAGGCGACTACCACAAAGACCATCAGAACAATCCGAGCTTTTGGATACACAAACTGTCTCTTGCTGGATTTTCGATCGGTCTCCGAACGCTTTTGCGTTACCCTCTCCTCCTCAGGTTGATAGCATCCCCTTCTTGAATGTTGCTCTCCATCCAAATAACCTCGATCAATTGACTGCCCATCAAAGAGTAACCGTTCGCCATCTATTCGCGAGTTTTCACGGATGCGTGTACGCAGCTCTTGTCTTAGCTTCTTTTGTTGTTGTTTTTGCTTTAGAGAAGAAATCATAAGAACACTCCTGGCTTATAAACATCAACAACTATTGATTCTTGGTGAGTTAACGGCGGGAACGACACACCAAAA
>URVA01000079.1 GCA_900551155.1 uncultured Eggerthella sp.
CCCAAGAACGCAAAGACGCAATACGGTCTACTAACACCTTTCTACGAGGCTTAGCAAACGCAGGCATCATAACCCACTTTGAAGCATCCTTTTCATAGGGTTTTTTGGAAACCTCTACCCTATCGCCCGTTTCTACGGGAGTTTTTGTATGAGATATGCGCACCGTAGAGCGCATCATAACAGGTGTATCAAACCGCTCAGAGAGGTCGTAGGCTTCTTTAGTAAATTGGTAAGCTTCACGTGAATCAGAAGGTTCAAATATCGGAACCATAGATGCCATTGCATAGTAGCGAGAATCCTGTTCGTTTTGGGAAGAAAACATTCCAGGATCATCAGCTGCAAGTAAAAGGAGACCACCGTTAACGCCCGTATAAGCGGCAGTAAACAAAGGGTCAGCACAAACATTAACACCTACATGCTTCATGGTAACAAGCGTTCGTGCGCCAGCCGCCGAAGCACCTACCGCAACTTCTAATGCTACTTTTTCATTGGGGCACCATTCCGCATAAACACCAGGAAGTTCAGCAAAAGCTTCCATTGTTTCAGTTGATGGTGTACCAGGATAGGCGGTACCAATATGACAACCAGCTTCCCACGCGCCTTGCGCTATTGCTTCATTTCCTGATAGAAGCTTCATATGTTTCTCTCCTATTACTCAGCGTAACGCAGTACAAAACACCCGATTTGAATAATGTCTCTATCGTGCAGCATAACGTGGTCAACATTAGTATTGTTGACCCAAACACCATTGAAAGATTCAGTATCGCGTATAGACCAATCATCACCTACTCTTTCAAGAAGAGCATGCTCACGCGAAACCGTCATATCATTCAAGAAAACATCGCATTGCGGAGAACGACCAATAGAGGCGCTGTCTCCGGTGAGTTGATACACCAAACCTTCTTGCTTGCCATACAACACCGTGAGCGTAGGTGTTGATGCACTCGTATTTGGAATATCTGCATTTTCGGGCTCTAACGATACTACCTTAAATTCCTCTGTTGCATCCTGAAGACGATACCCACAAGCGGCACACGCTTCATCTTGAGGATTAAGCGGACTATTGCATACAGGGCACTTATCCATAATTCCTCCTATTTAGTTCGTTTGATTCAGAGTGGCATTACTGCCATAAATTAACGGGGTCTTATTAACAACCACGCTTTCAGCGGAAGTCTGATCGCCATTAAATCCTCGAATCAAACGATCCCACCAAATTCCAATACCTTCAATAAAGTTAGGTGCGGCGCAAGATTCCGCTGCAACAATATCACAGGAAGCTATTTCTTTGTTGTGTTGATAAAACTTAGCCGTACCTACTTTTTGTCCAGGTTTTACATCACCTGACACAGTATCAAACTCAAGCTCTTGGCTTACATTGCCTTCAAGCGCAAAAACTTCAACCGTAGCATCGGGATCTGCGAAAGTAGCCTTAAAGGTTTTATCTATCCAGCCAGAATGACTTACATAGGCCACAACAGGCGCATCAGAGGTTTGACCATCCGATGAGGTATAGGAAACCGTTTCTGGACTGTGCGCAAGAGCATAATCAATAGTGTTATCAAAAACCCAATCATCAAGAGTAGTTGCGTCAGTAAAGCGTTGCTGCTCAGAATTAGAGTTCAATACAACAGCGTAGAGCCTCTGTCCGTCACGCTCTACCGCACCTGCGAAACACTGCCCCGCTTTTTCGGTATAGCCCGTCTTAACACCACACGCACCTTCATACGAACCAATTAACACGTCAGTAGATTCCAGCGGAACATCAACGGTTGCATTGTTGCGTGTTACCTGAATAGTGGCGCTGTCCTGCGAAACAATTGAGCGGAACAAGTCATTCTTCATTACTTCAGAAACCATCGTGGCAACATCGCGGGCAGAAGAATACATTTCGGCATCGTGCTGATCGATATCAAGACCATGAGGATTAGCGAACAAGGAATTAGTCATTCCTAATTCCTGAGCTTTTTTATTCATCGCATAGACAAAAGCGTCATAAGCAGAATCAGGAACATTGGTATCTCCGGATTCCTGTAACTGCTGCTTTACGCTATCGCCCAGCGATTCAGCTATAGCCTGAGCAGCATCGTTACCCGATGGCAACATCAAAGCCTTTAGGGCAGCTTCCAACGTCATGGAATCACCCTTTTGAAGCATGGCGGAAGATTCGCCAATTTTAGAAGCCGTTTCGCTTACGGTTACCATATTTGATTGCGGATCGCCATATTCAAGAGCTACAAGAGCTGTCATAACCTTGGTAATAGAAGCAATATGGGTTTGTGCATCAGGGTCGCGTTCAAAATAAACTTTCCCTGAATCGTCCACAACATAGGCATATTCAGCAACAATACTTGGACAGGTAGCTGAATTGAGTCCGCGCTGTTCAACACTTAATCCAGCAATGACATCCGATTGACGAACATCGGCATATCCTGTGGTGGGTGTAGCTGAAAAGCCAATAAAAGCACAAAGGAGAAAGGCGCTTATAACAGCGCCTACTCTCATGCGAATAGTTGTCTGAGGTTTATCGTTAATCAACAACATAAATATCTTCCGGTTTGCAAACATTAAATCCTGCTGCCGAAAGTTTAACATCTAACGAAGGATCGTTTACCTTAAGCACATCATAAGCAAAATCTCCCACAATAAAACAATGGGCATATTCCACATTGATGTTATTTTCATCCAGATAGTCCATCAAATTTGCTAGTTCGCCTGGCTTATTAGCTACACGAACCGCAACAACATCAATCAAACGTGCACGATAACCTGCATCCGTTAGCGCATCGCAGGCTTTTTGTGGTGTGTCGCAGAAAATACGCAGAATACCAAAATCAGCGGTATCAGCGAGAAATAACGCCTGCATATTGATATTGGCATCAGCAATGGTGCGAACTGCACTTGCTAAACGTCCTTCTTCATTTTCCAGAAAAACTGTTAACTGAGAAATCATTAGTGCAACCCCTCTCGAAGATCTACGATACGTTTAGCTTTTCCTTCGCTTCGTTCTAAAGTTTTCGGCTCAACAATTTTAACGTCTACTGCGATTTGGAGATTATCCTTCAAAGCTTTTTCAAGATCTCGCTTTAATTTTTCTAAGCGGCGAATTTCATCGAAGGGGAAATCAGGAACTGTTTCAACCAATAATTGAACATGGTCGAGCGTACCTTTAGTGGTAAGGATAAGCTGATACTGAGCAGTAATTTCTGGGAAGGAAACAATTTCTTCTTCGATCTGTGAAGGAAATACATTTACGCCGCGAAGAATCATCATGTCGTCGGTACGACCAGCAATACGATCCATTCTGCGGAAGGTACGACCACAAGAGCACTCGCCTGGCAAGATGCGAGAAATATCACGGGTGCGATAGCGAACTAAAGGAGAACAATCCTTGCAAAGCGTCGTAAATACCACTTCACCCCACTCACCGTCAGGTACTGGCTGAAGAGTTTTCGGATCAACAATTTCTATAATGAACTGATCTTCACATACATGTAGGCCATGTTGCATTTCGCATTCACAAGCCACGCCAGGACCCATAATTTCAGAAAGACCATAGATGTCATACACCTGAACGCCCAATTTGTCCTGAATTTCCTTGCGCATTGATTCAGAACATGGCTCAGCACCTAGAACAGCTGCATGAATATGGAAATCTTCAGCAGGATTAAAGCCTTCTTCGATAGCAACATCAGCAATATTAAGGGCGTAAGAAGGGGTGCAACACAGCGCATCTACCTCGAAATCATGCATAAGGCGAACTTGGCGCTTGGTGTTGCCAGTAGACATAGGCAGTACCGTACAACCTGCACGTTCACCGCCATAATGAGCACCTAACCCTCCAGTAAATAAACCGTATCCATATGCAACCTGAATCGTGGCTTCTTTACCGCAATTAGCTGCATACAAAAAGCGTGCAAAACAATCGCCCCAACGATCAAGGTCTGCCTGAGTATAGCCAACTACCGTTGCGGTGCCCGTAGTACCGGATGAGCAATGGATACGTGCAACTTCGCTTTTAGGTACAGCAAACATTTCGAACGGATAGGCATCACGCATATCCTGTTTGGTGGTGAAAGGAAATTTTGCAAGATCATCCAAGCAGGTAATATCATCAGCACTTAAACCCGCTTTAGCAAATGACTCTTTATAAAATGGGATTGTTTCCGATACGCGTTTAACTAAGGCCTTAAGACGTTCGAGTTGAAGTTGTTCTAATTCATCTCGACCCATTGTTTCGATTTCGGGTTGATATAACACCTACATCTCCTCTCACCCGCACACAAGAACTGAAGCTCAGGTATAGGCTCAAGTTCTATACAAAAAGCTAATAAGTATTATGGCATTATTAGCAGAAAGGATGAAAAGGTTTCCTTAAGCGGTACCTCGAACGATAACTTGATTCTTCGGTGAATAGTTAGATTCAAACAGGTCCTCATGTAGCACCTTACCATCGGAATCTTTAACGATTCGCGTAATAGAAATACTGCTTCCATTCACTCCTGTTGTTTCAACATATTCCGTGCCTGAAGCTACCGTATCATCGGTGCGGTATTGAACAGAATAGGGTTCACCTTCCTGCCAATCGCCATAATCGGTAGAAACTTCGTATCCAGGATCAACACCCCAAAGCGTACAGGTAACAGAAGAATTGGTGTAGCTCATAACAAGCAATACATCAGAAGAAGAATCGTTTTCCCATACCAAGTCCATGTAAGGATAGGCAATTGCAGCATCTCTACCTTCAGGATAGCTCTCAATATGCAACGTATGATTATGGCGCTCAGTTACAGGATAACCCGCATCATAAATTGCATTGAATACCGTCGTGGCTACTTGGCAAATACCGCCACCAATAGCGTCAGAATAATCGCCTCCAATAATGGCGCCAGCATTTTGGTAACCCTTATCTTCAGTGGCTTCACCAGCAGTATCGTTAAAGGACCACGATCCTCCATTAGCAGTAATAATTGAATTGTTTAAAAGATTTGCAGCGGTATGAATATTATTAGTTCGTGCTTCAGCACCCGAAGAATACTGCGTAGTAAAGGAAGAGACTTCAGAGATTAAGCCAAAATCTATAGCATCATTAAAAGACATAGTTGAGGGTAAATCAGTCGAAGAAAGCTCGATAGTAGGTGCTTCAGTACGGGAGTCGTTCACAAAGAACGAATCATTCATCTGGTTAATTGCATCGGCAACCAGCGGTACCGTACCAGTAGCATTACTCGATACCGAAATAGCACCTTGATCGTCTTTACTAAACGTTACCTGTAAGTCACCCTGATCAATATTTGACTGCAAAGAATGAAGAAGGCTCTTTTTAGCTACGCCTTCATCAAAGAGCGGTTTCAATTCCCAGGTATTACCTGTTTGAACCACATCGGTCTTAATCCAAGGCGCAAGATCGGTACGCGAAGCATTCCAAGATTGCCCTTCGTAAGAAAATACCGCGCCAGCAGATAGAGAAGCATTCACTTTATCGGCGCATTTAGTAGCTATCTCTTCAGTTATTTGCAAAGGCATATATTGAAGAGATAGCTACTAAATGCGCCGATAATATTTTGTTTCGGTTTGTCCGCCAAAGTACGTTTCATTTAAATGACCAACAAGCCAATCGCGCACTACTTCATTGCCGTCATGACCAGAAGTAACCGAAGCAATACCTTCATCGTTCATTTCGATGTTGAAATTTACCCGTTCCGATCCTACTGCGGAGGTCATTTCTTTAAGGATCTCAGATAAGGTAGTTTCATTAAAAATGCATTCAGGCTGAATATTCCAGCCATTAAGAGAAGCCTGTATGCGCGCAATAATATTGCCATTCGAACGACCCACCTGGTAGGCTTTTTCTACAACATCTTCAACATTAAAGGTGGTATCTAAGTAGGAAGAAGGAATAGTCCACTGAGTTCGAGAATCCAGGGATTCTTCGTAGGAGATTTGCTCTTCAATACTTTCAGAATTTTCAGCAGTCGTGGGATTATCTTGCGCTTCTTGGGTGGTATAGAACGTCGCCACATTATCAGAAACACGAGGAGAATAATATCCAGACACAGCTTGGATAGCCTCATCTTTGGTTAAACCAGAAACATTAACATCACCAATAGATACGCCCTGATAAATCTTATTGCCATTAAGCAACGAATCAATGCCAGTAGCGCCTGCAAAAAGCAGAATAACCACCAATACACCTAGCACAATTCGTGTTGGGAAATGTCGCTTTACCTTAACGCTATGAAGAGCTGAAGGCCCTTTTGGTGAAGTAAAGTTACTACCCGATGAAGACCGAGATCCCGCAAAAGGAGAACGAGCATTGGAGTGTTTAGCGCTCGAACCTGCCTTTAAACGACCAGCTTTTTTAGGAGCTTGATTAGCCTGGTTCCAAATATGACCACTCATATTTTGTTCAGCAATTGCAGCCGTATTAGAGCGCTGTCGCGGCGC
>URVA01000080.1 GCA_900551155.1 uncultured Eggerthella sp.
TGGAGGCATAAATAAGCGAATGCTTGAAGAAAACGGTGCAATGTAGCGCTGCGCTAAAAACGAAGCACACTCTGCTCCGATTTTAGTGAAGTATGGCTTACTAATTACTGAATCTATTTCCTTTAATTTGGCGGGATTAACCTGGTCTGGGAAAGGATCACCAGACAACAATTCCTTTATATCAACAACAAAACCCACCGCTTTGCGGTTACCAAAGGGAACTAAGACCGCACACCCTATTTCCAGAACGAAAGCATCTTCCGAAGCAACGGTTCCATCCGTGGCTGCCTTGTCGAAAGAATCTAGAGAAGCACTACCCCCTGGCTCGCCGAACAATTCATCCAAAGAAGCCTGAAGAGGCTTGGGTGATTGTAAAGACTGGCGATGCACCGTTTGCATATTGGTGGATTGATTGGCTTTTGAGGCAGCTTCAAATAAACGTATGCGGTCGTTTTCGTTTTCAACAACCGCATACGTAAAAGTAGAATCAAGTGCTTGAGTAGGAATATCGAGTACCACAGAAACGAGTTTCATGCGTATATAATCACCTACTCCTTTGGTATCTCTCTTTACTACCACCAAACATATTCAGTAGCGCCCTGAATAACACGAACAGATCACGCTCACGTTCTCAACGCTACAAACAGAGCTTATCAGAGTAGTTGCCCATTTTATGAAAGACGGGCAACCGCTGCTTGAAGAGCTTCAACTTTATCGCGCTTTTCCCAGGTAAATTCGGGAAGTTCTCTGCCAAAATGACCATACGCTGCGGTCTTGCGATAAATGGGGCGACGCAAATCAAGTGCATCAATAATAGCGCCTGGACGCAAGTCGAATACCTCTTCAACCGCTTGAGCAATAACATCTTCTGAATACGTGCCTGTTCCGAAGGTTTCTACCATAAGCGAAACGGGACGCGCCATACCAATTGCATAGGCAATCTGTACTTCGCAACGTTTTGCTAGCCCTGCAGCCACAATGTTTTTCGCCACCCACCTGGCAGCATACGCAGCAGAGCGATCAACCTTAGTGCAGTCCTTGCCAGAAAATGCGCCACCACCGTGACGGCCCATTCCGCCATAGGTATCAACAATAATTTTTCTACCCGTTAGGCCAGCATCACCCATAGGACCACCAATAACAAAACGTCCCGTAGGGTTTACGAAAATCTCCACATCGTCAGCAACAGTTACGTTTTCTTCTGCAAACACAGGATCGATCACATTGCGAATTAATTCCCCTCGCAAAAAGTCAGGATCAACCTCTTCGGAGTGCTGAGTAGAAACTACAACCTTTTCTACTTGAGTAGGCACTCCATCTACATAGCGAACACTTACCTGTGTTTTGCCATCAGGACGCAAGTAAGGCATAGTTTTATCCTTGCGAACCTGAGCTAAACGCTCCGATAAACGATGAGCCAAGTAAATAGGCATTGGCATTAATGTTTTTGTATCATCGCAGGCATAACCAAATACCATGCCCTGGTCACCAGCGCCAATTTGATCGTAAGGATCAAGAGCTTCACCGCGCTGCGACTCAAACGAATCATCAACACCTTGCGCAATATCAGGAGACTGATCGTGAATGGCATTTAGCACACCGCATGTTGCACAGTCGAACCCATACTTTGCGCGATCGTAACCAATGTCCTTTAAAACACCACGCACAATTTCAATAGTGTCCACATATGCCTGAGTACGAATTTCGCCCGTCACGAAAATCATGCCCGTTGTTGCAAGTGTTTCGCATGCACATCGGAACAATTCAGGATTTGCAGGACTTCCGTCAGGAGCAATATAGCCTTCTTCGGCAAGTTGAATTTCTTTTTTTAACAGAGCATCAAGAATGGCATCGGATATTTGATCGCACACCTTATCAGGATGGCCCTCGGTTACCGATTCGCTCGTAAAAAGATACGAACGTGATTGTTCTTGCATAAATAATCCTTTCAAAACAAGCAGTGCTCTTTCTGAAACCTCTTCAGGATGTTGCTCGACTGCCTCCATAGTATTACTGCACCACTTGAATATAGTTTCATCCGTCATACTACCATCCAACCCTCGCCAAAATAAGTACCCTTAGGGGTGAAAGCGCATAACTATAGATATTCTCCGTTACGGAAATTTCACCATATATCAAAACATCAGAAAGAATGTTTATTCTTCACCGTGAGTTCTCACTCTTCCTAAACGTTCAAATTTATGCATGTCAGTCTCTGCCATACCCTGGTCATCACTCATATGACGCTTCTCAAACATGGGATCGCTTGGGTTATTCCAGAGACGTTTTGCATAAGGAGCCCAATCTAGAGCAGCTTGTTTGGTTTTGCCGCACAACTCCTCAGCCGATTCTTGAGCTTCTAAATCGGAAGAATGAGCACAAGAGCGTTCGACCATCTCGGTCAACTTGCCACTATTTTCCAACAAAGGACACGGCTTCAAAAGGTTGTCGCTGAAGGGCTGTTCGGAATAATATTCCATAAAAATTGGTGAGCGAAGCGCATCAAGTAACGATACTTCTCGGATATTCGCATTTGAATAATGAACAAATACACAGGGATCTACATCTCCTGCTGAATTGATATGCAAGTAACGACGTCCCCCTGCTATGCAGCCTCCGACAAATTCACCATCATTTTGAAAATCGAGCGTAAAGAGTGGCTTTTCAGAACGCATTTTGCGAACAAAATGATACAGATACTCACGCTGATCGGGATTAGGGATGAGTGACGCAGGTGAATTGACCCCCACAGGCATATAGGTAAATATCCATGCAAACAGCGCACCCTTTTCTATCAGCCAGTCAAAAAACTCAGTTGAAGCGATGGAATCGGCGTTTTCGGAAGTAAAGCAACAAGACACACCAAAAGGTAGACCATTTTTACGCAACACATTCATTGCTTTGATGACTTTCTGGTACGTGCCATCGCCTCGTCGAGCGTCAGTTGCTTGCTCAAATCCCTCAACACTAATTGCAGGAACGAAGTTTTTTACTCGAATCATTTCTTGGCAAAAATCTTCATCCACTAAAGTACCATTAGTAAACGCCAAGAAGGCACAATCGGGGTGCATTTCGCAAATTTTTATGAGGTCGCGCTTGCGTACGAGTGGTTCACCGCCCGTATAAATATAGACATGAGTGCCTAATTCTTTTCCCTGTTCAATGATGGAATTTATTTCTTCCAACGAAAGATTTTGATTGTTACCATATTCTGCTGCCCAGCATCCCTGGCAATGCAAATTACAAGCACTCGTAGGATCGAGAAGAATAGCCCAAGGGATATTACAATCATATTTATCGCGGTTTTCTTCTTGCTTAGGCCAAGCCATCAAATTGCCATCGATAAGAAACGTTTTTACCAACGTATCGCGTACAAGAGGATTCGTGTCATTAAGAACACGCATGATGAGTTGATACCAATTATCTTGGTTGTCGATTGCGTTACGAAAAGCTTTCCGTTGGTTGCCAAAAAGATTGTCGGGTGCAACTTTATCCAACAGATCCATTATCTTTACGATATTATGCTCAGGATCTGCAAGGAAATAGTCAAAGGTTTTTTCCAAGGCGGTACGTTTAATTTGTTCGGTCGCTTTCATAGCCTCCCCCTCAAAACGAGTATCGTCGCTGAAAAGTTATTCAACAACTGTTGATTATAGTTACTCACGAACCTATAATCACAGGTCAAAGGCTATTCATTTGTGGATTATGATACGTCTGAAAGGATAATGGGGTAAAAGTAACATGGATGTAAACGATTCGACAAAACACATTGACAGGCGCATCCTTCGTACCCGCAGGGCAATTCACATTGCCTTCATAGAACTGCTTACCGAATGTGAATATGAAAAGATAACTATTACTGCACTTGCCAAGCGCGCTGATATTGATAGAAAAACGTTCTATACACACTATTCATCTATCGACATGTTGTTCGAAGATGTAATTCGTCAGCAAACGGCACAAGGACTTGAAGGGGTTTCGCTCTACGATCTTTTGCATGATCCTTCGCATTTCGCAAAGAAATACCT
Source organism: uncultured Eggerthella sp. (assembly GCA_900551155.1). Taxonomy (GTDB): domain Bacteria; phylum Actinomycetota; class Coriobacteriia; order Coriobacteriales; family Eggerthellaceae; genus Anaerotardibacter. Next base: position 4,029 of record URVA01000080.1, read on the forward strand.
CTACGCGCTTGAATCTTCCCTGCCGTTATCAAAAAATCAACGCGCAAACCTTCTCAGGCACATTCCGATGCATAAATTCATGCAATACGGAACCGCTATTGCTCGTGAACGAATTTATACCACCAATGCCGATCTTTCGATTGAAGCGAAGCGCTACATCAATTTAATCCTGGAGTTTTATCTCGGTGGAATTTTCCATGCCTACGCTTACTGGCTTTCAGGAAACACTGAGCTCACTCTTGATGAAGTAATAGAACTCGTAAGCATCAATATCGCCGAAGGCCTCACGGGATTAATGGAACAAAACGTTTTGCCGCTTGATCGAAAATAAGCCCTTTAAAACAGTTTTTCCGTCACCCATCGAATACGCTCTTGTCAATCCTCAAACACGCTCCACAAAACTCCTTGTGGGGCGTGTTACACTTTGCGCAAAAGATTCTCACATATACGGGAAGGATATTAATGAAGAGCAACGCTGAGCTAACTGAAGAATACTTCGCCACTTCTCTTGCCCTGAATGGTGATATAGAAGGAAGAAGGGCTGCTTATGCGTATATGCAAAGCTCTACCGCTATTGTTCATCACAAAGTAGTAGCGTGCTCGTTTATCCCCCGATTATTCAACGATGAAAGCTGGGATACCCTTAAAACCGTAGCTAAAACCACCCATCGTATTCTTTGCAAGGTGATCGACCATTACCTTACAGATCCTAGTTATCGCAGTATTTTTTCTTACGACAAACGTCTAGAAGAGCTCATTCTTTTACCACGTGGATATGATGACCTTCTGCCTTTTGCCCGCATCGATGTCTTTCTTAACGAAGATGATATGTCCTGTGGCTTTTGCGAATTTAACGGTGATGGTTCTGCTGGTATGAACGAAAACCGCGAAATTACCAACAGCATTAGTACCACCCAAACCTTCAAAAAGTTTGCTCAAACTCATTCAATTGAAACCTGCGAACTGTTCGAATCCTGGGTAGAGAAGTTTATTGATATATTCCAACGTTCAAAACACGCTGTTCCTAATGCTCGTTTTGCAATCTGCGATTATCTTGAATGCGGTGTCGTGGATGAATTTAAGGTGTTCGCAGAATACTTTAAACGCCACGGATACGATTGCGTTGTGTGCGACGTACGTGATCTTCACTTTGATGGTACCGTTCTTCGCGATAAAGAAGGACTGCCCATCAATGCTATTTGGCGCCGCTGTGTTACCAATGATGTCATGGACTATTGGGATGAATCACAAGATTTAATTGAAGCACTTCGTCATGAGGCGGTTGCTCTAATTGGAAGTTTCGCAGGACATATTGTGCATGACAAACAGATATTTGAAGCACTGTATCACCCCAAAACGCAGGCAATCTTAACCGAAGAAGAAAACGCCTTTATCGAGCGCCATGTTCCTCGTACTGTATTTCTAAACGATAGCGATATAGATATCAATGAAGTGCGTGCCCATAAGGATGAATGGATTATTAAGCCAACAGACAACTATGGCGCCCGTGACGTATATGCAGGGCTTTCATTAGATGAGCAAGAATGGAACAAGATCATCGACACGTATGCAAACGAGGCTTCAGGAGCACCTTTTATTGCGCAAACCTACATTACGCCATTCAAAACTCATACCCTTGCACCTGATAGCGCTATCGAAGATCTCGCCGATAACGAGATTGATATACAAGGCACGTGGTACAACAACCTCAGTGGGCTTTATTTGTACAATGGCGAATTCCAGGGCATTTTTTCTCGCCTAGGACCGCACCCTACTATCAGTAAAGAAAACGAAGGCATGACCGCTGCTACTCTTCATGTACGAGGTTGTTAGATGATTGGATTAACCAGACGCCTCCTTCTTATTGCGCTTAGCGCCGCAACAAGCATTGCCCTTGCCTACAGTCTCTTTGGTGTAGGGTTTATGGTGTGCACGCTGCCTCAGGCTACCTCTTTTATTGGAGGAACGTTTTCTGGATGGGAACATGCAACCTATCCCGAAGAAGATATGGCAGAAATTGCAGAAGCGGTACGCTCGTTTTCTATAGACGGAACCTCATCAGAAAATCTCTACAACACCATAGATTCAGTAATGGAAGAAGCAGAACCTCAAATTGCTGCTCTTTTCGAAGCGGGATCTGTTTTGGATAGCACCCTTGATACCACAATGCTTGAATCAACAAATCTTGCTGAACTAGAAGAAGAATATTCGCTGCCCCGCAATGCGCTTTCACATTTACAGGATTGCACGCCTATATTCACAACAGGACGAATTTCAGTTGGTGTCATAGGAGCATTTGCCCTTGCAGGTCTTATTGCACTCGGAATTCTTGCAGG
>URVA01000081.1 GCA_900551155.1 uncultured Eggerthella sp.
TTTATCGGATGCCGCGTGCTTTACCGATGAGAGTCATTGGGACGGCCTATTGGAATATCCTCAGTACACAAGGCCTGCTGAATATCGCGGAATGAAGGTTCCCGAAGTACTTTTATCGGGCCATCATGCGCGTATTGCCCAGTGGAGGCGTGAACAGAGTTTAATTCGTACCAAACGTTGGCGTCCAGATTTGCTGGATAAGGCCAACATCAGTGACAAAGAGCGAAAATTTCTTGATTCTCAAGACATCAATTGTTTATAACAGGCTACTTTGTCCTAATATGAAACGCATTGTAACGTTCTATTGAAGAAAGGGATGAGGCTTCGTGGATTCCGGGCAGCATGCTACTAGGCACCAACCGGGCATAATTAGAAGGTTTCTTAGCTTTGTAATTTGCATTGCTGTTGTTTTAGTAGCAGCATGGGGAATCAGAACATATGTCGTTGAGCCTTTTGAAGTTCCTTCTGCTTCAATGGAAACTACTATTATGACAGGTGATCGTCTTTTTGCTGAAAAGGTAAGCTATCACTTTAGTGATCCCCAACCAGGGGATATTGTTGTTTTTTCTGACCCACAGGTACCTTCTCGTGTATTGGTGAAGCGTGTAATTGCCACCGAAGGACAAACAGTTTCTATGGCGGGTGGTGTTCTCTATATTGACGGAGTAGCGCAAAGTGAGCCTTATACAGAAGGAGAAACTTATCCGCTGTCTCAAACGGCAGGTAACGTTTCGCTCAGTTATCCCTATGTTGTTCCAGAAGGTGAAGTTTGGGTAATGGGCGATAATCGTGAAAATTCTTCCGATTCGCGTTATTTTGGATCAATTGATGTTGATACGGTATTTGGAAAGGCAATAGTTACTTACTGGCCACTCGATCGTATTGGCTTTTTGAATTAGTTTCATCGTATATGTATTCGATAAAGGAGCTTTGATGACCAGTCTTTCATCAGATGCACAAACCGCAGGTTCAGCTGAGGTACTTACGTTTCAGGATATGATCCTAAGCCTTCAGCGTTATTGGGCTAATTTGGGTTGTGTCATTATGCAGCCCTATGATAACGAAGTAGGTGCTGGTACTTTCCATACGGCAACTACCTTGCGCAGTTTAGGACCAGACACCTGGAAAACGGCTTATGTACAGCCTTGCCGTCGTCCTGCTGACGGTCGTTATGGCGAAAATCCTAATCGTATGCAGCATTACTATCAGTTCCAGGTTCTTATGAAGCCTTCTCCTGATAATGTTCAAGATTTGTATTTGAATTCGTTGCGCACTATTGGTATTGAGCCTGAAAAACACGACATTCGTTTTGTTGAGGACGACTGGGAAAGCCCAACGCTTGGTGCATGGGGTCTTGGTTGGGAAGTATGGCTCAATGGTATGGAGGTAACTCAGTTCACCTATTTCCAGCAAGTAGGTGGTTTTGAATGCAGGCCAGTTCCTTCAGAAATTACTTATGGCTTGGAACGTTTGGCTATGTATATCCAGGGAGTAGATTCGGTATACGATCTGGTATGGGCTCGCAGTGCTGATGGTACAGAATTTACTTATGGCGATGTGTTCTTGGAAAATGAACGTGAATTTTCTGCCTATAACTTTGAAGTAGCCGATACCGATTTGCTCTTTGGTGAATTTGATCGCTATGAAGCTGAGTGTAAGCGCGTTCTTGATGCGGGTCTGCCTCTTCCAGCGTATGACTATGTTCTTAAATGTTCCCATGCATTTAACTTACTTGATGCTCGTGGTGTAATTAGTGCCACTGAGCGTATGGCGTATATTTTGCGTGTTCGAACGATTGCAAAAGCGTGCTGTGCATCGTATTTGGAGCATGTAGTTGGTATTAAGCCTGCAGCAGATGAAAAAGGAGAATAGGAATGGCACAGCAAAGTCTTGCATTTGAAATTGGTACCGAAGAAATTCCTGCCTTTGATTTATCTAGTGCGGTTAAGCAGCTCAAAAGTCTTGCTCCAAAGCTTTTAGATGAAGCAGCAATTCCTCACGGTGAGACAAAAATTTATTCGTCTCCTCGTCGTTTGATTGTGGTAGTGGAAGATATTCCAGAAGCTACTGAAGAAAAAAATGAAGTATTCAAGGGTCCTTCCGCAAAGATTGCGTTTGACGATGAAGGAAACCCCACGAAAGCAGCTCAGGGTTTTGCGCGTGGTAAAGGTATAGATCCTAGCGAGCTGGTTGTAGAAGATGGGTATGTGTATGCTCGTACTCATACTCCTTCAGTAAAGGTTGCAACGCTGCTTTCTTCGGTGCTCGATGGCATCGTTCGTGGAATTTCATGGCCTAAGTCTCAGCGTTGGGGCGCTGAATCTGAATATTTTTCTCGTCCTATTCGCTGGTTTGTAGCCCTGTTTGGTAGCGAAGTTATTCCCTTTACCTTTGCAGGACTTACCGCCGATCGCTTTACGCGCGGTCATCGCTTCTTGGCTCCTGGTCCTTTCTCTGTTGATAACGCAGATAATTTGGTGGAGGTAGTACGTAGTGCGTATGTAGTTCCTTCTGAGGCAGAGCGTGAAGAAGTTATTCGTGCTGGTGTTGCAGAAGTGGAAGCACAAACGGGCTTCAAGGCGGAGTTACCTGCTAAAACCTTGGTTGAGGTAGTTAATTTGGCTGAATATCCTACTGTTTTGGTGGGCACGTTTGATAAGGAATTCTTGCAGGTACCAGAAGAAATTATTGTTGATGCCATGTTGATGCATCAGCGCTATTTCCCCCTGTATGACGAAGCTGGTAAGCTGACGAATCGCTTTATCGTGGTTGGTAATGGCAATCCTGCTTGTTCGGATACCATTATTGATGGTAACGAACGTGTGGTTCGCGCTCGCTTGTATGACGCTAAGTTTTTCTATGATGAAGACTTAAAGCGTCCTTTGGAGTCGTATGTGGATCAGTTGGCAGAGGTGGTTTTCCAGGAAAAACTGGGCACCATGCTCGATAAGACCAATCGCATTAAAGGCCTGGCTCAGCATTTGGTTGAAGATGCAGGTTTGTCGCAGACTGATTCGCAGGATGCGCTTCGTGCAGCACAGCTTTGTAAGGCTGACTTGGTAACAAGCGCTGTTATCGAATTCACGTCTGTTCAGGGCGTTATGGGTTCGTATTACGCTTCTGCTTGTGGTGAAACCGATCAGGTAGCTCAAGCAATCGAGCAGCATTATCGTCCCCGTTTTGCAGGTGACGAAGTTCCTGAAACAGCGGTTGGTAAAGTTGTGGCGTTGGCTGACAAGCTTGATACAATCTGTGGCCTGTTCTCGGTCGGGCAGGGCCCAAGTGGATCTTCCGATCCCTTTGCGTTGCGTCGAAGCGCCATTGGCATTGTTGCAATGCTGACTTGCGAAAATCCGCTTACTATCAGCCTTGTTTCTGCAATTGACGCATCCCTTGCTCTGTATGCTCAAACAGGCATTGAATTTGATCATGATGCGGTTCGCAAAGAGGTTATTGAGTTCTTCATTACCCGTACCCGTGTTATGTTGCGTGATGCTGGCAAGGGCATCGATGCAATTGATGCTGTTTTGGCGGTTGATGTTCAAGAACCTGTTGAGCTTATTCACCGCGTTGAGGCTCTTGAGGCAGCGCGCAAGCACGAACCAGAAACCTTTGAGAATTTGGCAACTGCTTATGCTCGTGCTAATAACTTACGCGATCCAAAACTAGGTAGCGATGTTGATGAAAATCTACTCAACGAAGTTGAACATGCGCTTTCCTGTGCTGTTGTTCAGGCTGAAAATAGAGTAGCGCTGGCATTGGATGCGGATAATTACGCAGAAGCACTTCAGGAACTAGCTGCCTTGCGTGGCCCAATAGATCTTTTCTTCGAGCGCGTTATGATTATGGATGAGGATCAGGCTCTTCGAGAAAATCGCCTTAAGTTACTCAATCGCTTTGTCGGCGTTTTCGTACACGTAGCCGATTTTTCATTACTTTCAAAATAGTGTTTAACCAAGCGGCCCTTGCAAAAAGGGCCGCTTTTTGTTTCAGTTGGTTTTTGTAATAGAAAGGAGAATCATGCAAAAGTGGATTTTGCAGGGTGAAAGTTCAAAAGCTCTTCCGACGATCCATATCGTTTCTGATTCGGTAGGTACCACTGCTCAGGCTGTTGCTCGTGCGGCAGCTGCTTGCTTTGAAGTTTTTGATCCCGCGATGGAAATTCTTCCTCATGTTAATTCTCCTAAAGAATTAATTTCCGAAATTGATAGTCATGTTTCTCTCCATCGTCGTTTAGGAGAAACGCCCTTTGTTCTGTTCTACACGCTAGTTGCTCCCAATACACGGGAAGCGTTGTTGGACTACGTTGAGAAAAATAACGATGTAGTTATCGCGGTAGACGCAATGAGCAACGCATTGGGTGCTTTAAGCAAAGCTTCTGGTGTGGAACCTATTACCAAACCTGGGCGTATTCATTCGGTTAACGAGTATTATTTCCGTCGTATTGATGCAATGGAATTTACTATCTCTCATGACGATGGTCGCAATCCTCAAGATTTAACTGAAGCAGACATTGTGCTTATTGGTGTGTCGCGTTCTTCGAAAACACCACTGTCTATTTATCTTTCTCAGATGGGTTATCGCGTTGCCAATGTGCCGCTCGACCCTCAATCTGATCCGCCTAAAGAGATCTTTGATGTTGATCCTACTCGTTTATTTGGACTCATAATTTCTGCGGAAATTTTGGCTGATATTCGCAAGAAACGCCTAGGTAAAGCCACTAATGTGGCTGCTTCTTACGCTGATTTGGAGTGTGTATACCAAGACTTGGAAAGCGCTCGAGCGTTAATGCGTAAACTTGGTTGCATTGTGATTCGTACCGACAACAGGGCAATCGAGGAAACAGCGCAAGAGATTTTGCGGTATTATGAGAATGCTCACCCACAAATTAACGATTAGTGTGTGAGGAAGAAAAGTTTAATCTAAGGAGAACATGGTGACTGACCAAGTAAAGCGCGTCTATGCTTTCGGTAAGGACGCAAATGGTAAGAACGTTACTGAAGGCAACACCAACATGAAGGCCATTCTTGGTGGTAAGGGCGCAAACCTTGCTGAGATGGCAAACATCGGCCTTCCTGTCCCTCCCGGATTCACTATTTCTTGCCAGACCTGTATGGAATATGCAAATTCCGATAACACCTGGCCTGAGGGAGTTTTGGACACTATTGAAGAATATCGTGAAGATCTTGAAGCTCGTATTGGCAAGAAGATCGGCGATCCTGAAGATCCACTGTTAGTATCTGTTCGCTCTGGTGCACCAATGTCTATGCCAGGCATGATGGATACGGTTTTGAACTTGGGTCTTAATGACAAATCTATTCATGGTTTGATCAAGCAAACCGAAAATCCTCGTTTTGCTTGGGACTCTTATCGTCGTTTCATTCAGATGTTCTCCAACGTTGTAATGGGTCTTGATGGCGATTTGTTCGAAAATGCTATCAACATCATGAAGCGTGAGCGCGGCGTAGAATCCGACACTGATTTGACTGCAGAAGATCTTGAGCAGCTCGTTGAAGTATTTAAGGGTATCTTTACCGACAACGTAGATGCTGAAGAATATCCTTCTTTGGTAGTAGACGGCAAGGTTCAGTTCCCACAGAATCCTGATGTTCAGCTTCGTTTGGCTATTGAGGCAGTATTTGGTTCTTGGAACAACCCACGCGCAATTCTTTATCGTAAGCAGAACAAGATTTCTGATGATCTTGGTACCGCTGTTAATGTTCAGTCGATGATCTTCGGTAACAAGGGCAATACCTCTGCTACCGGCGTTGCCTTTACTCGTAACCCTGCAACGGGTGAAAAAGAATTCTACGGCGACTACCTGGTAAACGCTCAAGGCGAAGACGTAGTTGCTGGTATTCGTAACACCAGCCCAATTTCTGATCTTAAGCATGTTGAGGGCCTTGAAGAAGCTGGCCGTGAACTTGAAGAGGTATTCACCATTCTTGAAAACCACTTCCGTGATATGTGCGATATCGAGTTCACCATTGAACAGGGCAAGCTTTGGATGCTTCAGACTCGTGTTGGTAAGCGTACTGCACAGGCTGCACTTCATATCGCTATCGAAATGGAGAAGGAAGGCCTTATTACTAAGGAAGAAGCGGTACAGCGCGTTGATCCTGAACAGCTCGACCAGTTGCTCCATCCTCAGTTCGACACTAAGGCTGACTACGATGTAGTAGCTAAGGGCTTGAACGCTTCTCCTGGTGCTGCAGTAGGCGAGGCAGTGTTCTCTTCCGAGGCTGCTGTTGAAGCTGCTAAGGAAGGCCGTAAGACTGTTTTGGTACGTTGGGAAACCACTCCAGACGACCTGGCAGGCATGATTGCTGCTGAAGGTATTTTGAC
>URVA01000082.1 GCA_900551155.1 uncultured Eggerthella sp.
GGTGTTTGTCTTTGGTTTTATTCGCTTTTTCTTGGGATCGATTGCGTTATTTTATGCACTGTCGCTCGTTGTTCCTGACACGCTTATTGTCTCTATTGCTGTATTAGAATTTGCTATGCCTACAGGCGCTATGGTCCCCGCTTTTATTGCTAGTCATAAAGGTGATGCAATGCTCGCTTCTGAGCACACGGTAATATCTGCGGTACTTTCGTTTGTCTACTTGCCTGGCATTATTGCGATTATGGCGCTGTTCCCGCTATAGGGAAAAGCCGAGCGTTGCCATAATAATTCCTAGTAGCGTCCCAGCAACAACATCTTTAGTGAAATGAACGCCTGAAACCACACGTAGTATCGCAAGAAAGATACCAAGAATAAAAATACAAATTGCAATTTGTGGAAGAGGGCATTCAAACCAAAATGCGGTGGCAATGACAAATATAGAAAAGACATGTCTGCTAGGAAATGATTTACCTTTTGTGTCTTTTGTAATAAGTGGTGCTGTTTCGAAAACTTCGTAGGGACGTGGAGCGTTGATGGTTTTGCGAACCAGTGAAAGTAAAACGAAACAAACAAGGGGAACAATGAAAGCAGCAAAAAAATCTGAAGATAAGAAATTATTCAACGTGGATGCTGCGTTTGGGTTCCAGAAGAAAAGATACACAAGAAGACACGGATAAGCGACATAGATCGCTTTGGTAATAATGCTATTGCAAAGCGGGATTCCTTTTGCCAAAAGCGGTTTAGAGGAAACCGCGTTAATCATATGTACGTACGTTTCTTTTTTCATCGTTGAACTAAAAGAGGGTTTGTGTCCTTTGCCATGCTCTCTGCGTTACGTCTTACGTATTCTTTGGCACTGTTAATAATGCGTATGATCAGCATAACGAAAGTTTATTTTACATGCGACTCTACTGATTTGATTTCATTTTGTTGTAGTCGCTTTGCCGCGAATTCAATAAAGTGACGAGCGGCTGGTGCGCAGGTTGATTTATCGGGGATGGCTATACCCACAAGAATTGATTCGGAAGGTTCAATAGGTATCTTGCTTACTTTAAAGTCGTATTTTTCTGTTGAAAGACTATTGGTAATAGTTATCCCCATGCCCGCTTCTATCATTCCTAAGGTTGCGGCGGTTTCAATTGTTTCGTATGCGATTCTTGGATGTAAATCATGACGAGACAAAACACCCAGTGTGTCGATATCTTGTCCTTTGCCTGGCATAATAAAGTCTTCATTACTACATTGCTCTAAGGGGTAGCATTCGTTTTGTGCTAGAGGATGGTTCGCTGGCAGTACAGCAATCATGGGGTCGTAGGCTAGAGGAACCCAATCGTAGGTCGTGGTCGGGTCGTAACTCATAAAGCCAAAATCAACTTCTTTATTGTCGAGCCATTCGGATATTTCTTGATGAATACCTTCCATAACTCGAATTTCTATTCCTGGATAAAATTCGCGAAATTCTTTAAGCACCTTAGGAAGCCAGTGGGACGCGACGCTGGGATACGATCCAATTGTGACACTTCCGATAGAGAGCCCCTTAAGCTCTGAACTCATCTGAAAAAGTCGGTCTTCTTCTTGGATAATGGCACGTGCGATGGGGAGAATGCGTTTTCCGTTATTTGTTAGTTCAACGCCAGTTCGAGTACGCTCAAGTACCGCAAATCCAACATCTTTTTCTAAGGCGGATATTAACTGGCTTACTCCTGAAGGGGTGTACGCAAGATCTTTTGCTGCTTTAGAAAAGCTTCCTAGTTCAACTGCTTTAAGAAGGGCACGGTAGCGTGATGTTTCCATTGGGGTAGTCCTAAAGGTAGAGATTATTTGCGTTTGCAATTCTATTTTTGTTAGTGTTGTGCTTTTGGTCTCGAGTTTCTTAATGAGTATTAAGTAAAACTTAATACATACTTAATATATTATGGTTTTACTAATCATTCAATTCCCTTTATAACGTAAGTAACACATTTGAAGTTCTTTTATGGGGCAACGCAAAGTGCTTATATAACTCTGTAGACGTTTTTTGCTGTTAAGAAGTTACTTTGTGCATGAAAGGCTATCGGATTTATGTGGCGTATCAGGGCGATGCAGGGCAGAGAGCGGATTCCTGATAAGAAATTCCTCGCCGTTACTACGGTGAGGAATTCTTTTTACTAAGTTAGTTTTGGAAGTAATTCAGAGTGTATAAATCCAAGCAGAAAGAGAAGCTGTTGAAACTGTCGATAAGAATTGATTGGCGATTTTTTGCTCCAGCTTTAGTAATAATTGCTGGAATGTGCTGGGGCTTAATTGGGTTATTTTCAAATTATCTTTCTGCTGCGGGATTACGTCCTGAACAGATTACCGTTGTTCGTTGTGTGCTTGCCTGTGTTGTCATAGGTGCTTATCTTTTAGTTTTCAAACGCGGCGCATTCAAGGTTCATATTAAGCATCTTTGGATTTTCTTGGGAACAGGAGTTCTTAGTATCGCTTTTTATAACATTTGCTACTTCGCGTGCATCAATATGTGTGGTTTATCGTTTGCGGCAATTCTTTTATATACCGCACCGTGCTTTGTGGTGGTGTTGTCCGCGGTGTTTTTCAAGGAGCGTCTTACTCGCCAACGAGGATTCGCGCTTGTTATTGCTTTTGTAGGGTGCCTGTTGGTTGTGGGAGTTGGCTCAGGTCAGGCATCTCTTTCAGGATTGGGTATTCTTGTTGGCCTAGCATCGGGTATTGGCTATGCCTTGTATTCAATCTTCGCTCGCGTTGCCCTTAAACACTATGAAGCGCCTACAGTAATGTTCTATACGTTTTTGTTTGCCTCTCTTTCGTTGTTGCCGTTTTCAGATCCGATTGGCATTGCGTCCCTTGCGCTTAATTCTCTTTCTGTTTTTGAAGTAATGCTTGCGCTTGCGTTGATATCTACAGTCACGCCATTTGCGTGCTATACCACAGGATTGGCACATATGGAAACAGGCAAGGCTTCCATTATGGCTTTTATCGAACCTATGGTTTCATTATTGCTAGGGGTTATGGTTTTCGGGGAAGTGGTAACGCTTCAAAACATGATTGGTGTAGCGGGAATTGTTGTTGCGGTAGCTTTGCTTAATCTTCCTGAAAACGCACTGCACAAAATCATCTCTAAAAAATCTGCTAAGGTGCGTAAATTTGCTGGTGTAAAGCATTGATCAACCCGCTACTAGTCTTGGCTTGCTATACTGCTTTCTAGTTTGTTAACGCATAGCTATGCGAATACTGGTTAAGGAGAGACTGGTAGATGGATTGCCGTTCTTTATATGATCTTTGGTGTAAAAAAGTTTCCGATTCAGAATTGCGCTTAGATTTAGATTCTATGGCTCATGATGATGCGGCAATAGAAGATGCTTTTTATCGTTCGTTGGAATTTGGTACGGCTGGTTTACGCGGTGTTTTAGGTGCGGGAACTAACCGCATGAACATTTATACGGTAGGTCAAGCAACGCAGGGCATCGCTAATTACATTACTGGCAAGGCTGATGGCGAAAAGCTTGGTACGGTAGCTATTTGTTACGATTCTCGAATTAATTCAGAGTTGTTCGCTCATACTGCAGCAAGTGTTTTGGCTGCAAATGGCATTACTTCTTTCGTGTATCCTCGTTTGGAGCCAACTCCTGCATTATCTTTTGCAACGCGCTATTTGGGTTGCGCTATGGGTATTAATGTGACCGCAAGTCATAATCCTAGTCAATATAACGGCTATAAAGCTTACGGTCCTGATGGATGTCAGATTGCATCTGATATGGCAGACGCTATTACGCATTGCATTGCGGATGTGGATATTTTTGCCGATGTTAAAACCATGCCTTTCGACCAAGCGCAAGAGCAAGGCCTTATCAAAATGATTGGCGAAGAGGTTCTTGATGCGTATTTGGATGCGGTTTATGAGCAGCACCTTCCTCAAAGCGATGATGATCCACTGCGTGTTGTATACACGCCGCTAAATGGTACGGGTTTAGAATGCGTTACTCGTATTTTTGAACGAATTGGCGTAAATGATATGCATGTAGTTGAAGAACAGTCCCGCCCTGATGGTAATTTCCCTACATGTCCTTATCCAAACCCAGAAAACCGTGATGCACTTGAGCGTGGCATAGCGTTGTGTGAAGAAGTACATCCTGATTTATTGCTTGCTACTGATCCTGATGCCGATCGCGTTGGTATTGCTGTTAAGCATGGGGAAGAATATAAGCTCTTAAGTGGTAATGAAGTAGGTGTTTTGCTGCTCGACTTTATTTGTCGCAGTCGTATTGCTGCAGGTACTATGCCGAAAAACCCTGTTGCCGTTACCACTATTGTTTCTTCGAGTATGGTAGATCCAATTGCCCAGCATTATGGTATAGAAGTTCGTCGTGTTCTTACGGGCTTTAAATATATCGGTGGTGTTATCGCTGAATTAGAAACCGATAATCGCAGTGATGATTTCATCTTTGGCTTTGAGGAAAGCTATGGTTACTTAGCAGGAACTCATGCGCGCGATAAAGATGCGGTTGTAGCCTCTATGCTCATTTGTCAAATGGCTCGTTATTATCGTGGCTTAGGCAAAAACCTTTATGAAGCTATGCAGGATTTGTATGACGAATATGGTTTCTATCACAACCGCACTCTTTCATTTACCTTTGAAGGTGCTGATGGTGCTCGTCAAATGGCTGAACTCATGCAGGATTTACGCATGCATCCTATGCCCTCTATTGCTAATTTGTACGTTCATCAATATATCGACTACAAACTGGGCGTTAATGGGTTGCCTTCTGCTGATGTTATTCAATTTGATATGGATGATGGTAATAAAGTTATTGTTCGTCCAAGTGGAACCGAGCCTAAAGTAAAGGTGTATGTCTTTACGGTTGCAGATACGGAAAATCAAGCTCAATCTATTGATGCTCATATTGCTGCGGAAATGACGGCATATATTAAAAAGTTTTAATGAGTGGTAGTTATGGCTGATTCTTCTAAGAACCAATCGTATTCATTGATTAGTGTTGAAAAAGCTGAAAATCGCTCTTTTGAGGATTTGGTGTCAGCTGCTGCAAGTGCTGATTATTCTGTCGAGGTACCTTCTTCAGAAAAAGAGAACAACACATCTAGGGTTAGGCAAGCTTCAAGTGGCGCGATTGCGGGCGATCAAAATGCTTCTTCTTTCGATGGTCAAGAGGCTTCGAAACCAAGCAATGTGCGAGAAGGTTCGAAACCACACGTTGGGCAGATGCCTTCAAGCTCCCCTGAGGTAAAAAAATCTGCATCTTCTTCGGAAGAAAGTGCTCTCGACAATTTGACTGAAGAAGATTTGCGGGGAAGTGCTCCACTAGAAAATATGCACAAGATTATTCTCGTCGTATTGATTCTTGCCTTAATTGTTTTCGCCGTTTATTTCTTCGTATCTATGTGATTTCAGGTAGGCAGGCATGCAGAATTTAGAGATTGATCCCAAATCTAAAAAAGGAATTAAAGGATTAGTTATCTTCGCTGTAATTATGGCCTTGCTTGCTTTGGCTTTGATTGTTGGATTAGTGCTTAATTCTCAGTCAAGCCTTTATAGCTTTGCTGCTCAGGGAGATCCTCAAGATCAAAACACTGAATCTAACGAACCTTTAATCTCTTCGCCTACCACTCAGGTCATTGACTTAGTTTCTCTTATGGGCTTGTCGCAAGATAAGGCTCTCGAACAGATTGGTCACGGAGCCACTGTTCAAGACCAAGAAACTTTGAGCTCTCTTGGATTTAGTAATGAGGTTGTCGTTGTTTTGGAAGATGAAAAGGGCGATCGTTATTCTGGTACGCCTACGGTAACCCTTGGCTTAGATTCAGACGGTAAAGTTGCTGCTGCTTCCTACGAAGCCCCCACATCTCTGCTGGGCTATGGTGATGTTGCTTTTGCGCCAGCTGTTAAACAGTTTCATATTGTTGAATTCATTTTAGGGAAAGTTGGTTTAACAGAAATTGAAATAGGTGGCGTAAAATTGCCTGATTCATCCGAATATTCCAGCTATGAATCTGATAGAAAAACCTTATCCAGAGAGCATTATTCCTTTACGGGTAAAACTAACCAGGATGATCAAGGTTATTCTTGGGAAGTCACGCTTGACTATGATTATTCCGTTGCTAACGAGGAATCAAATTTGGCATATACGGTTAAGCGTATTAGCGTAGCTATTATGAAGGCGTAAGTTTATTTCTGATTTAAAAATACTGATAGCGCATTAGCTGCCAGCTAATGAAACGTAAATCCATTTCTTCTACTTTTATTAACGTAGTG
>URVA01000083.1 GCA_900551155.1 uncultured Eggerthella sp.
CACGTACGCTTTGACTGCCGACGATCAAGCAACAGCTGGGGATGTTGACGGCTTTGGTCCCATGGATAAAAACGGTCATGGCACCCACGTCGCTGGTATTGTTGGTGCTCAACTCGACAACGATGAAGGCGGTTCTGGCGTAGCGCCTGGTGTCAAGATTATGGCGCTTCGTGCCGCTGGTGATGTCTTCCCGTCTTCTAGTGGCGTGCGCCTTCGTAAGTAAGACAACTCCCTATACCTCTTGGGATGGAACTTCTATGGCGACACCTGTGGCAAGCGGCGTTGCGGCTTTAATTGCGCAAGACCTCGCAGATAAAGGTTTGTCCCCAGAACAGCAGGCAGCAGAAGTGCGTGCTAGGCTGATTGGTGGAGCTATTCGCGATAACGATTCGCTTATGGGCACTAGCCAGTCAGATGGTCGTTTGGATGTGAAAAAAGCTCTGGAAAATCCGAATCCTGTTATTACGGAAGTCGATCAATCAAAAGAAAACCCTGGCAATGCAGCTATTTCGGGCTTCTTCTTTGGCAGTAGTCCTTCAATTGAAATTAGTAATGCAGACGCGCCTGATGCTCAAGCAGTGCAGCTTAGTGTGGGCGAATCCTCTACAAACGAGGATGGTTCTACAACCTATAACGTTACGCTGCCAGAAGGTATGAAAGAAGGGTCCTATTACGTTAAGGCAACAAATGCTGATAATTCCAACTGGGGTCGCATGAAGCTTTCGTTGAAAGCGGTTCCTGAGTCAAGTGAATCTGGTGAAGAAGACCCTGATAATCCCTCCGTTACATCTGTGTATTCATCCATAAGATCGTCAGCGACAGCTAGGTAGTTTTCCATACCTTGTGGAGGCTCATTTTCGATAGGAACAATTTTGAATGCAGGTTTGTTCCGTTTAAATACCGTAACGGTAACGTGCTCTTTCATGACTAGATCAGTCAGTTGGGTAAAATTTGTTCGAGCATCTGTAAGGCTTACTGTGTATTTCAATGCATCTCCGTTTCATCTAACTAAAACTGTATGCAATTAAAAGTATATTTACATCAGGCATTTTAAGTGAAGTAACTATAGCTGAGTGAATGAAACAATAAAGAACATAGGAACTTGTTCCAGTTTGGAACAAGTTCCTATGTTGGATTTGATTTGAATAAATTCACTAACTAGTCTGCTAAATTACATAGAAGTTATCTTTGCCCGTCGTTAACCACATGAGCGTGAGCCCTTGACCGAAAGAGCCTTTGCAACTGCGTTGGAATTATTTCAAGAATACATATGAGAATAGATCAGGTGAGATATGTTTAGGGAAGTAAAGGATCACTCTGCCTTTCTTATCGAAGATTAGCTGGTAGCTAAAGGATTCTTTGGCATGTGATAGGTATAATAGCTGCTAGTTTATAAATTATGCTCTTTATTACTTATGACTAAGCGCAAAGAGGTTTTCACTATGGGCGAATATGAGTATGCTGGATTAAACCTTAATGAAGATTTTTATGAGCAAGCACTCATAGATTACTTTCAAGAATATCTTGGATATGCATATTTATACGGTCCCGATGTTCCGCGTACAAGTACTGAATATCACGACGTGTTTCTTCCTGATGTTCTTCCCGAGGCGTTAGCCCATATAAATCCTTCTTTGCCTAAAGCTGCAATAGATGAAGCTATTATCAAATTAGGTGACATTGATACTGGATCGTTGCCTCAGCGAAACGAGGTATTTAACGAATGCCTGCAATCGGGCGTTGAGGTTCGCTACTTTGATGGCAAAGAAGACAAAGATGACATTGTGTATTTAATCGATTTTGATAATCCTAATAACAACGAGTTTCACATTGTTAACCAATGGACTTATGTTGAATATTCAAACAAAAGGCCCGATCTTATTGTGTTTGTCAACGGGATACCGCTCGTTATTTTTGAACTAAAATCCCCATCTCGCGAGGAAACAGACTCTTCGCATGCATATCTGCAATTAAGAAACTATATGAAACAAATTCCTTCTATGTTTGTTCCAAATGCATTTTGTGTGATGAGCGATTTGTCCGACACTCGTGTCGGCACCATTACGGCTCCCGAAGACCGTTTCGTTAAATGGAAATCGATCGATGGTGATTATTCCGAAACGCAAAATGCTACGTGGAAGACTATGCTTGAAGGAATGTTCCGCAAGGAACGTCTGATCGACATTATTAAGAACTTTATCTGCTTTAATGATACTTCAGATAAAGTAATCAAAATTCTTGCTGGTTATCACCAATATTTTGCTGTTCATAAAGCTGCAGAGAGAGCCGTTGAAGCCGTTGCGGGTGATGGAAAAATTGGCGTATTTTGGCATTCGCAAGGATCAGGGAAGTCCCTTTCTATGGTCTTTTTGGCTCATATGCTTCAAGAAATAATTTCTAGTCCTACTATTGTTGTGATTACCGACCGCAATGATTTGGATGATCAGCTTTTCGGACAGTTTAGTCGCTGCTCTGACTTTTTGCGTCAAAAACCTGAACGAGCTAAAAGCCGCAAGCATCTTCAAGAGCTTCTTCTTAATCGTGAAGCAAATGGAATCATATTTACTACCATGCAAAAGTTCATGGAAAGTGATGAATCTCTTTGCGATAGAAGCAATGTAGTAGTAATGGTGGACGAAGCTCATCGTGGCCAGTATGGACTTACTGAAAAAATGACTGCCGACGGTCACATTTCTATTGGTGCTGCGCGATTGGTAAGAAAAGCTTTGCCTAACGCTTCTTATATTGGTTTTACGGGTACACCTATTTCTACTGAAGATAAAAATACTCGTGAGATTTTTGGTGACTATATTGATGTTTACGATATGACCCAGGCTGTCGAAGACGATGCAACGCGACCAGTTTATTACGAGAGCAGAGTAGTTGCTCTCGGGCTCAATGAAAATACGTTAGCTCAATTGGATAAAGAATACGCAGATTTTGCTGATCAAGTTAACGAAATCAGCGTGGAAAAAAGCAAACGAGATCTTGGTGGTCTTGACGCAATTTTTGCTACACCTCAAGTAATTGATTCTCTTTGTAAAGATATCGTTGATCACTACGAAAAATATCGTAGCGACGTGCTTACGGGCAAAGCGCTTATTGTTGCTTATTCGCGCGAAGTTGCTATGAAGATTTACTACCGCATGATGGAACTACGTCCTCAATGGAAAGATAAGCTGGGTGTAGTTATGACCATGGGTAATCAAGATCCTGAAGAATGGTTTGATGTGTGTGGTGGTAAAACACACAAAAAGGAAATGGAGCGACGCTTCAAGGATGATAATGATCCTCTGAAGATTGCCATTGTTGTAGATATGTGGTTGACGGGATTCGATGTTCCATCACTTGCAACAATGTATGTGTTTAAGCCTATGAAGGGCCACAACTTAATGCAAGCAATCGCTCGTGTTAATCGTGTTTATAAAGGCAAAGAAGGCGGTCTTGTTGTTGATTACATAGGCATTGCGAATGCGTTAAAGCGCGCAATGAAAGATTACACACAGCGTGATCGTAGCAATTATGGCGATATGGATATTGCTTCTACTGCTTATCCCAAATTCCTCGATAAATTAGATGTATGTCGAGATTTGCTCTATGGATTTAATTATCAAGATAAGATTTTTACTGAAAATAGAGTTCAGTTAGTTGAAGCTATTTCTGCAGGAACGGATTGGCTGCTTGATCCAGCGCATAAAGAAGATATGGAAGATTTCATTAAGCAGGCACAGCTGATGAATCAGGCCTTGAGTCTTTGTAAGAGTTTGGTTTCTGAAAAGGATAGCCACGAAGCAGCGTATTTATCTGTATTGCGTGTACAGGTATTACGTATTTTAGGAAGAACAGGTGGCGGCGATGGCAAGGCTATGACCTTTGCTGAGTTTAATAAACATATCAGTGAAATACTTGAACAAACGGTTACGGCTAACGGAACAATTAATCTTTTTGAGAAGGATTCGGTTGAAATTTCCATTTTTGATGAAAGCTTCTTAGAAGAGCTATCTCATATGAAGGAGAAGAATATAGCTCTTGAAACACTGAAACGCCTTATAAAAGAGCAGGTTAAGAACTATCAAAGAACAAGTGTTGTTAAAGCTAAAAAGTTCTCTGAAATGCTGCAGCAGTCAGTTAATGGTTATCTTAATGGGATGCTTAGTAATGCTGAAGTTATAGAAGAACTTTTGAACATGGCAAAAGAAATGATGGCGGAACGTCAAGAGGGCAAAGAGCTTGGTCTTTCAACAGAAGAACTTGCATTTTATGATGCTCTAACTAAGCCTCAGGCTGTGAAGGATTTTTACGACAACGAAGAACTGATTGCAATTACTCGCGAGCTTACGGAAGCAATGCGTAAAAATGCAACCATTGATTGGCAGCGCAAGGAAAGTGCAAGGGCTGGCATGAGACGCGCTATTAAGCGTTTATTAAAGCATCATAAGTATCCCCCTGAGGGAATGGAAGATGCTATGGAGACAGTTATGGCACAATGTGAACTCTGGGCAGATACGAAGATTGCTTAATTAGGAATTACAATGGCTAAAGCAAAGAAGACTGAAAACACTGCAGAAATTGGCTTTGAGGAGCAGATTTGGAAGGCAGCAGATAAGCTCCGTGGCAATATTGATGCTTCTGAATATAAAAATGTTGTACTTGGCTTAATTTTTTTGAAGTATATTTCTGACAAATTTGAACAGCGTTATCAAGAGCTCATCGATGAGGGAGAAGGCTTCGAAGAAGATCGTGATGAATATACTTACCAAAACATCTTTTTTGTTCCCCAAGAAGCTCGTTGGGAAACAATTGCTGCAGCTGCTCATACGCCAGAAATTGGTAAAGTTATTGACAATGCAATGCGTCTTATTGAGTCAGAAAACGACACATTAAAAGGCGTTCTACCAAAGAATTTTGCACGTCAAGAATTAGATAAGAGACGTTTAGGTGAAGTAGTTGACCTTTTCACTAATGTTAAGATGGCAGAAAAGGGTGACACGCGAGATATTTTAGGAAGAACCTACGAATATTGCTTAGCAAAATTCGCTGAAAAAGAAGGTAAAAATGCTGGAGAGTTTTATACACCTGCTTGTGTCGTTAAAACACTTGTTGAAGTAATCCAACCGCTTCATGGTCGCGTGTATGATCCCTGCTGTGGTTCGGGTGGAATGTTTGTTCAATCTGCTGAATTTATTAAAAGGCATTCAGGAAAAATCAGCGACATTTCTGTTTTCGGACAAGAAAGTAATCCAACAACCTGGAAAATGGCTACGATGAATTTGGCAATTCGTGGCATTCCAGCTGATCTTGGCAAGTTTAACGCTGATACCTTCTTCAACGATTGTCACAAGAATGAACGCTTTGATTTTATTCTCGCTAATCCTCCCTTTAATTTGAAGGATTGGGGTGGAGACAAATTAAAAGATGACCCTCGATGGGATTATGGTATTCCGCCTGAGGGAAATGCAAACTTTGCTTGGTTGCAGCATATGATTCATCATCTTTCTCGCAATGGTCGTATTGGTATGGTGCTTGCCAATGGCTCT
This sequence comes from uncultured Eggerthella sp., assembly GCA_900551155.1. GTDB lineage: Bacteria > Actinomycetota > Coriobacteriia > Coriobacteriales > Eggerthellaceae > Anaerotardibacter. The sequence goes on from URVA01000083.1 coordinate 5,538, forward strand.
CTGTCATCTCAAGCATCGGGTGAGGGTGATATTCGAAAGAATATTGTAGAAGCAGATCTGGTTGAGGGTATTGTTGCTATGCCTGGTCAGCTTTTCTACAGCACGCAAATTCCCGTTTCGCTTTGGATAATCAATAAAGCTAAAACTCAAAATCGGCAGACTCTTTTTGTTGATGCACGCGAAATGGGTACGATGGTTACTCGAAAATTGCGTGAATTTACCGATGATGATATTGCTAAAGTCGCTCAAGCGTTTACTGATTTCCGTGAGGGTAAATTGGAACCTATAAAGGGTTTTTGCGCTGCTGCATCTACAGAAGATATTGCAAAACAGGATTACATTCTTACACCTGGTCGTTATGTAGGCATTGCGGATGTAGAGGAAGACGACGAACCATTCGATGAAAAAATGAAGCGTCTTACGGGTGAATTAAGCGAGCTATTTAAAGAATCCGATCGTTTGCAAGAGCAAATCAAGAAGAACTTGGAGGCGATTGGATATGAAATCTAGTTCATTTCGAAAAACTACTCTTGAAGAAATTGCTATTGTAACTATGGGACAATCCCCAAAAGGAGAAACGTTAAATCATGACAAGAAAGGCACTCCTTTTATGCAGGG
>URVA01000084.1 GCA_900551155.1 uncultured Eggerthella sp.
TACTAGTATGGACAGGCTATTTAGATACCAATGCACCCATATTTGTCATGCGTAACAATTCTCAAGTAGGAAGGGAGGCTAACGAGCGTTCATGCCTGCAATGGCTACCGTATCGCAGAGACGCACATTTAATTGGTAAGCAAGTGTGTCAAGCCCACTTTCTTCGCCTTGTTTCCAGTGAAGATATGCTTACGCCTGCGTTCCTAAAATCCAAAACAGAAAAATCAAATCAATCGATTTTCGTGCTTTCCTTAGAAAACAACCTCAGCTACAGCTTCCTAAACAAAAATGGAACCTTAGTTATGTGCACACAGTAGACTTCCAAAAAAGCGAATTTAAAGCTAATTCGTTTGACACTCTACTGATAGCAATCATACTTACCAGAAAGCAGACGACACACTCCGTGTTCGTCTGCTTTCTTTATCATTTAAAACCAACCTGACCTGTTAGCAACTTTCAATCAACGATTGCAAATAAGATTTGTATTCTTCAACCAAGCTCTGTGGCGCAGCAATACGAACAGCACCACCAAGACCTGCAACCCAGCCAAAGAATTGAGGACTTACCCGCACGTTCACTTTTGCACGAGCATTTTCTCCATCTGGAATTAGTTCTGCATTCTTCCCGAAGCGATCAGTAATGATTTCTACCTTATCTCCCTGAACTTCGAAAATTACCGTTTCCCGCGGACCATCAAATCGCCCAAAATATTCATGATCGTTCTTGCTGAAAGAATATTGTGCAATTTGTTCATTGCGCGTAGCTTTTTCATCACTGATTGTTAGCTTATCCATGCGATCAATGCGATATTCACTAAATTTTTCGTACTTATCGCTCCAGCACGTTACGTAATAAAATCCGCCATCATACGATATTCCCACAGGGGTTACTACATACGTATCACCGTCATGAACCGCATGACGCTTGCCATCAACACCAAAGCGCATATAGCGGAATTCTATTTTCTTCTTGGCTCGAATAGCCATATGGATAACATCAAGTGCTTCAAAAACACAATCTGTCTTAGAACGAATACGACCTTCAACATGAATTTGTCGATCAAGCTTTTCTTGTTGACTCAAGCTAGCAAGCGATTTGATATTTGCCAACAGCACATTTGCTTGGCGCACCGTTAAAAACTTACTGGAAGCAACCGCATCAACCATAAGCATTAGCTCGGAAAGGGTGAAATCTCGGTGTTCAAGAGCATACTCAACAGGGTTTCGTTGATAGGTCTTAATATCCAGCCCAAAGTCTCGCAAAATTTCTAAGTCACGATAAATACTTTTGCGTTCAGCACTTATCCCCTCTTCAGCAAGCCGTTGGATAATTTGCGTCATAGACAGCCCATGTTCTGCATCAGTTTCTTCTTGCAGCATGCGTTGAATAAAAAGAAGCTTAAGCTTTGCATTATTGTTGGCAGCCATACCTTGTCCTACTCTAAAACCGTTCCAAAGAGCTAGCGGTACTACCTCTAAACAACAAACAAACAACGAAGTGCCCAGAGTTCAGCACCCTAAGCACTTCTCATATCCCTAATAGAGTATACCTTACTGATAAGGTAAATTTGATAAGACTGTCCCAAATATAGGTCAGAGCATTATAGATGACTAAAGGATTCTACACTTGATACGTCCACCATATCAGCTACACCTCTGCCCTGTTCGCAATAGTGCTGCAAAACTTCTCTACCTGCATCAGTTAAGCCAATTCGACGATCCTTCAACTTGTGCATAACCTGACGTAAATCTTCAGGAAATGGCGCTAAGAAATTAAGTGTTTCCTGTGTCTTGGGGTGAGTAAACTCAATAAAGTAGGAATGCAAAAACTGTCTATGAAGACCTAAATTGTCGGCCTTACCAGGAGTGCCATAGGTAGGATCACCTACACACCAGTGTTTGATGTATTCCATATGAACACGAATCTGATGCGTGCGGCCCGAATACAGCTTGCACTCAATCAAAGAAAAGCCGTTATCTTTATTGCCCGACTCGAAGCGCTCCAACACTTTAAAGGTAGTTACCGAAGAGCGCGCCTGAGGCTTGTCGGATACCTGCATACGTAAACGATTTTTGTCGCTTCTAAAAATGGGGGCATCGATTAAACCAGTATCGCTGGCGATGTTGCCGTGAACTAAACAAAGATAACGCCTGTTCACATTACGTGAGCGAATTTCATCCTGTAATTCAAAACCCACTTCATCATTTTTTGCAATAAGCATCAAGCCACTGGTATCACCGTCCAAGCGATGAACAATACCAGGCCTGTCGTCGCCTTGAATATGCGCTAAATTATCGCGCCCATACAGCGCAATTAAGGCATTAGAAAGCGTGCCATCAGGGTGTCCTGGAGAGGGGTGACATATCAGACCTGCTTGTTTATTGATAACCGCCAAGTCATCATCGTCGAAATAAACATCCAGAGGAATATTTTGCGGCTCTAAGAAAATACGATCATTGGTTTCGTATTCTTCGTACACAATAAAATCGCCCGTATGAACAATAGTCTTTTTATTCGGCGTTTCTCCGCCAACAAAGACCTTCCCCGCCTCAATTTGCTTTACCGCTTTGCTGCGAGATTCATATAAGCCAGATTCAAATAAAAACGAATCTAGCCTCATGTTGTCATAAGCTTCTGTTACGGTCGTCGAAAGACTACGAGCCATACGTGCTAGTTTCCTTTCTTAGATGAAGATTCTTCTTTGAATGTTCGCACAACAAATGAAAGGGCGAATAAGATTACACCGCATGTTACGCCAATATCTGCGATGTTAAACGTCGGAAAACTGATAAATAAAGTCTGGATAAAATCAACAACATATCCAAGCGTGAACCGATCGAGCGCATTTCCTATTCCTCCCGCAAAAACAAGACCAAGAGAAAATGCCTCAAGCCAGGTAATCTGGCGAGAAAATAACGCAACAATTACCAACAAAGCCAGCAAAACAACTACTGCAATTACCGCTAACGCTAAGGTAGATCCGCTAAACATATTCCAAGCAGCACCCGTATTATGCGCCAGGCGAAACTGGATCAACCCCGCAAAGGGACCAGCAAACACTTCACCTTTGTCAAAAGAATTCGCATACGCTTTAGTTGCCATATCAAAAGCAAACCAAGCTACGGCAACAACAACAAAGAATAAGAATTTTGCCATTGATATACGCGAAAGGATCCCGCCCTTTCGATCTTCTTGCGAAGATTCCTGACGGGATCCTTTATTTTGCTCAGATTCAAACTGCATAATAGTCGCAAAAGTCCTGGTACGTAGCGTGTATGTTATTCAGCCTCGGTAAAACCAATAGCGTCCAGGGCATCGCCACAGCGCTTGCAAACGTGTGAATGATTTGCATTACCACCCAATTCGCGGAAGTTCCAACAACGAGGACATTTCTCACCCGTTGCAGGAGCAATAGCAGCGCTCAGTTCATCGCCTTCAACAAAATCAACGTGAGCAACGATAAACAACTCTTCGAATACTTCAGCAGCATAAGCCTTCATGGCATCAAGTGTTGCCTTTGGAGCTGTTACGGTAACCGTAGCTTCCTGGCTCTTGTTGATTACCTTTTCGCCACGAGCATCTTCCAATGCCTTAGTAACCACATCGCGCACTGCGATTACTTCACCAAAGTCAGCCAGGATCTTTGCTAACTCACCTTCGCTAGGCAAAGCAGGGGTAAAATCTTCAGCCTTTGGCCAACCTGCAAGCTGGACACTGATCTCGCGACCTTCATTGTTGCGAATAGTGGTTGGATAATGTTCCCATACCTCTTCGCAAGTGAAAGAAAGAATAGGAGACAGAACACGAACAAGTACTTCGAGAACGTTCATCAAAACAGTCTGTACCGCACGACGACGAGGTGAAGCAGGTGCCTCAGAATACAGACGATCCTTGGTAACGTCCATATAGATTGCAGACAAATCATTTACGAAGTCGTATGCGCTGCGGTAAACATCCTTAAAGCGATAATCGGTATATGCCGCTTCGATTTCTTTAAGAATAGCTGCAGTCTTGGCCATCATATAAGCATCGATAGGCTCAAGCGCATCCCATGCAACCGAATCGGTTTCAGGATTGAAATCATCTAAGTTGCCCAGCAGGAAGCGGAACGTGTTGCGGAAACGACGATACGCATCGGATACCTGCTTCAAAATGTTTTCAGAAATACTTACGTCCTGAGAGAAATCTACACTTGCTGCCCACAGACGCAAAACATCCGCGCCAAACTTTTCGCATACTTCAGCAGGATCAACGCCATTGCCTAATGACTTAGACATCTTACGGCCCTGTTCGTCTACCGTGAAGCCGCAATGCATAACACTCTTGTAGGGTGGAACACCATAAGCGCCAACACTGGTAAGAAGCGAAGACTGGAACCAACCGCGATGCTGGTCAGAGCCCTCAAGGTACAAATCTGCTGGGAAGCGCAGTCCCTCATCGCTGCGATGCTTGCAAACACTGGTATGAGAAACGCCAGATTCCCACCAAACGTCCAAAATATCTTTTTCAGGAAGCAAGTCGGTGCAACCGCATTTTTCACAAGCTACCCCATGAGGCAAATACTCTTTTGGCTCTTTAGTAAACCAAGCATCGGCACCTTCTGTGCGGAACAATTCAATTACCGCATCAAAGGTTTCTTCGGTTGCAACAGTAGAACCGCACTTAGCGCACTTGAATACAGGAATTGGCACACCCCATGAACGCTGACGAGAAATACACCAGTCGGGACGATCAGCAACCATGGAGCCGATACGGCGAGAAGACCAAGCAGGTACCCAGTTAACCTTATTTTCAATAGCATCTAATGCTTTTGTGCGCAGGTCGTTCTTTTCCATGGAAACAAACCACTGATCAGTAGCGCGGAAAATAACTGGCTGATGACAACGCCAGCAATGAGGATAGCTGTGAGAAATTTCAACATGAGCTACCAATACACCCTGTTCATCAAGCCACTTGATGATTTCAGGATTTGCATCATCAACATCTAATCCAGCAAAGCGACCAGCTTCATCGGTAAGAACGCCGTTGTCGTCAACAGGCATCAAAATAGGCAGATCGAATTCCAAACCTACCGCATAGTCTTCCTGACCATGACCAGGAGCAGTATGAACGCAACCAGTACCAGTATCGAGCGTTACATGGTCGCCATAAACAAACATGCCCTTTAAGTCTTGACGAATTGGACAGGTATAAGAAGTACCTGCAAGTTCACGACCCTTTACGGTAACAACATTGCCCTGAGCATCCTTAACAGGCTCATAAGACTGCCAACCAGCCGTCTGAGCTACATCTTCAAGCAGGTCATACGCCATGATGGTATAGGTACCATCGGCATTAACCATGATGTAATCAGCACCAGGAGCTAAGCAAACTCCCGCATTTGCAGGAAGCGTCCAAGGCGTTGTTGTCCAAATAAGAACATAAGCAGGATCGGTTACGCCTGCTGCTTCGAAAATAGGAGGAACGGCATCAAGCTTAAAGTTAACGAAAATAGAAGGAGAAACTTCATCGCTGTATTCAATTTCTGCTTCAGCTAAAGCAGTATGGCAGCGCTTACACCAGTGAATTGGCTTACGACCACGATAAATAGAACCATTGAGGTACATGGTCTTAAAGATTTCAACATTACCAGCTTCATAATCGGGAATAAACGTAAGGTAAGGATGTTCCCAATCTGCATTTACGCCCAAGCGCTTGAAGCCTTCACGCTGAATATCAATATGCTCTTCTGCCCATTCACGGCAAAGTTTGCGCAATTCAGGCTGACTGGTTTCTGCCATCTTCTTTGGACCCAAGGTTTTTTCAACCATATGCTCAATAGGCTGACCATGACAGTCCCATCCAGGAATATAGGGCGTAAAGTAGCCACGCTGCGCATGGCTTTTATTTACAAAGTCTTTCAGGATTTTGTTAAAAGCGTGACCAACATGAATAGGACCATTTGCATACGGAGGACCATCATGCAGAACAAAGGGAGCATTGTCCTTATTCTTTTCGAGCACCTTATGATAAATATCAATATCATTCCAGAATTTCAGGCGCTTTGGTTCGTTTTCAGGTAAATTCGCGCGCATTGCGAAGTCGGTGCGCGGCAAATTCATGGTTTGCTTGTAGCTATTGGCCACG
>URVA01000085.1 GCA_900551155.1 uncultured Eggerthella sp.
CGGCTCCTGCATTGATAAGGCCACGCTCAACGCTTCTTAAATTTCCCTTGCAATAATCCACTACCGCAATCATTACAGTGCCCCTTTTGTGGAGGGGAGTTCATCTAAGCAGCGAGAATCAAGTTCTAGCGCATAACGCATTGCGCGACCAACCGCTTTAAAACAAGCTTCAATAACATGATGAACATTTTCACCTGAAAGCATTCGTACATGAAGGGTTACGTTCGCATTGGTGGCAAAAGCAATAAAGAACTCTTTTGCAAGGGAAGAATCGAATGAACCCAGCAAGCAAAGCGGCACATCAACATCCCAGTGAAGTTGCCCACGACCAGAAATATCAACGGCAGCCAAAACGAGTGCTTCGTCCATAGGAAGCAGTTGTGATCCGAATCGCGTAATACCACGCTTTTCGCCCATAGCCTGAGCAAACGCCTTACCAAGGACAATACCCACGTCTTCTACGGTGTGGTGAGCATCTACCTCGATATCGCCCTTTGCCTGAACGTCAAGGTCAAAAAGGCCATGCCTGCCAAATGCATTGAGCATATGATCAAAAAACGGCACGCCTGTATCAATGTTAGTCACTCCCGTACCATCTATGGCAAGTGAAAGAGAAATGTCAGTTTCCTTCGTGGTACGCGTAACCTGCGCTATGCGAGAAAACTCGGTCGTTTTCGCCATATCTCTTAACTCCTTCTATGCTTAAGGCTTATTTACGCTGAGACTAATTCTTCTAGTGCCATTAGCAATGCTTTATTTTCCTCAGGTAAGCCTACCGAAATACGCAAGCAATTTTCAAGCAAAGGCGACTTGGAAAAATCTCGTACAAGAATGCCGCGTTCGTAGAGCTGTTGCCATACCTGAGCGGCATTAGCTAAACGAATAAGGATATAGTTAGAATCAGAATCGAATACCTCAATGCCTGGTATTGCGCGCATCTTTTCAATGAGCACGCCACGCTGTTCGATAATCTGATTGATTCCTGGTTCAAACTGTGCTCGATTACGAAATACCGCGCATCCTATTACTTGAGAAAGTGCATCTACTGAATAAGGCTGACGCACTTTTATGAATTCGCGAATAACAGATTCGTTTGCCAAGAGATAGCCCAAACGAACTCCCGCCAAACTAAATGCCTTAGAAAACGTACGTAAGATGACTAAATTTTCGTGTTCTTCCAAAAGTGGACGCATGGTGCTACGAGAAAATTCAAAATACGCTTCGTCTACCATAACGAGTGCATCCGTTGTGCTGAGCAATTCGCGAACAAACGATCCTCGAGCCAATTTGCCCGTAGGATTGTTAGGGCTGGTAATCATAATAAAGTCGATATCGCCCTTTTTCACACGCGCTAAAACCGCTTCTTCATCAATTTCGAAGTTGTCTTTGCGCGGGATATTAACAACCTTTGTGCCCACCAAGCGAGCATTAGCTTCATATACCGAAAACGTAGGAGGCAGATTTAAAAAGGTTCGACCAGGACCGCCCCAGGCAAGAGCAAAATTGAACAGCAACTCATCGCCGCCATTACCCAAAAGAACATTATTGCGAGAAAGACCATTAGCATCTGCGATCAGGTCGCGCAATTCGTTTGCCAAAGGGTCAGGATAGCGATTAAAGGAAAAGTTCTTGAGAGCTTTTCTAATTTCTAACTGCACCTCTTCGGGAACATTATTAGGGTTTTCATTTGCAGACATCAGTTGTTTTGCTGGAAGATATTTCGGATCGTAAGGAACCAACCCATCCAGCGCAGACTGAGATGAACGCACGGTTTTCATTATTACTTTTCCTCCACAGCAGCCCTTTGTCCTGCTTCTGCTTGCTCAGCAGAAACCTGCTCAAAAGCTTGTTCAACCAACTTACAACGGAGACGAACACTTTGAGCGTGCGACCACAAGCCCTCATGGTCTGCCAAGGCAATAATTGCCTGAGAATCTCGCATCAAAGCGGCAGGTGAATACTGCAACACGCTTGATTTCTTGATGAATTCATCCACTGAAAGCGGGCTTGAGAAGCGAGCAGTACCACCCGTTGGTAAGGTATGGTTAGGGCCTGCCACATAGTCGCCCGCAGCTTCTGGCGTCCATTCGCCACAGAAAATTGCACCTGCATGACGGATAGCGCCAAGAAGCTCCATAGCATCAGGAAGGTGAAGCTCCAAATGTTCAGGAGCAATCACATTTACTACTTCAAGTGCGGTATTCATGTCAGGGCAAATGATAACAAGACCCTTATCGGTAAGTGATGCCGTGGTAATTTCAGCGCGCGTTGAACCCTGCATGTGTAGCTCGATAGCAGCTTCAACCTGATCGGCATATTCTTCAGAAAACGTAACCAGATAGCAACTTGCCAGCGGATCGTGCTCTGCTTGAGCCATAAGATCAATGGCGACCAATTCAGGAAGAGCGGTTTCATCAGCAACAACGCACACCTCTGAAGGACCAGCAATCATATCGATCCCCACGTCACCAGAAACAACTTTTTTAGCAGCCGCAACAAAAGCATTTCCAGGACCAGTGATTTTGTCTACCTTTTTAATAGATTCAGTGCCATACGCAAGCGCCGCTACCGCCTGAGCACCACCAACAGAATAAATTTCAGTAACCCCAGAAACACGGCAAGCCTCTAAAATCGCAGGATCAAGAGAGCCATCTTTCGTAGGAGGCGTTACGCATACAATGCGACGAACACCTGCAACGGATGCAGGAATGGCATTCATCAGCACCGAAGAAGGATAAAGTGCTCGTCCACCAGGCACATAAATGCCTACCGAATCAAGCGGCTGAACCTTGGCTCCTACCAGAGCGCCATCTTCACGCAGGGTGAACCAACCCTGCTGTTTTTGACGCTCGTGAAAATCGCGAATTTGCGCTGCAGCCTGATTAATTGCAGCAGCAACCTTAGGATCAACACGCGTAAGCGCTTCATCAATTGCTGCTTGAGGAACACGAAAAGCATCCAGATCTACCCCGTCGAACTTTTTCGTGTATTCTCGCAGTGCTTCGTCGCCACGATTTCGTACATCTTCGACAATATTAGTTGCCGCAATAAGCGCTTCGGCATTAAAAGCGCCCGTGCGATTAAGCATCTTTTCTTCAAATACCTGACCAGCGCCTAATTTGATTCTTCTCATGGACTAGTTCTCCTTTGCTTGCGCATATAACGTATTAGCAAGTTCGCCAACACGAGGATTTGTTCTAAACGATGACGGGTTCGCGAAAAAGCGCGCCGTGGAAGCAAGTACGTCATCGACTACTACCAGGTTATTTTCCCTTAAGGTAGTTCCTGTGGCAGTAATATCCACTATTCGTTCTGCCATCCCGGTAATTGGAGCAAGCTCAATATTACCGTGCAACTTCACGATTTCTACTGGCATGCCAATCTTGTCGTAGTACGAACGCGTAATATTAGGATATTTTGTTGCTACGCGAATAGAGCCCAATTTACGATAACGCTCTTCAACCGCCTCAGTAGTCCCCTTGGATTCCGCTACCACAAAACGGCATCCTCCGAACTTGAGATCAACCAGTTCAACCACATCAGGCATTGCTTCAAGCAAAGAATCTTCGCCACAAATACCGCAATCGGCAGCACCCAAGGATACAAAAACAGGAGCATCGGTTGGGCGAACAATGATATATTCCACATCCCCGTTGCGAAGCATTAAGGTGCGCCCTGAATCGAGCAATCCATCAACGTCGAGACCAGCATTTTTAAGAACTTCAACAGAGCCCTCTTTAAGCGATCCTTTTGGAACCGCTATGCGAAGGGGTCGAGCTGAAGTTTTTTCGCTGGCAAGTGTATCATCGGCACACGCCTGGCATGCTTGAACTGCCTTACCTTCAGCTTCGCGAAGCGCAAACTGAACAGCAGCTTGACGAGCCGCCATCACTTGTTCCAAATAAAATGCAAAACCAGCTGCAGGAACTTTTTCTGCGCCATAAGCAGCCAAAAGATTATCGTATCGACCGCCACCACCAAGAGGCGAACCAAGCCCAGGTGCATATGCCTCAAACACCAGGCCTGTGTAGTAATCAAAAGAGCTCATTACAGAGAAATCGATAAGGATTTTTTCGCCAAGACCTCTCTCAACAAGAGCCTCGAATACTGTCTCTAGCTCAGCAATTCCCGATTCGCAACCAAAAGGCTTAAGCAGAGCACGAACATCTTCAAGAGCTTGCTTTCCGCCGCGCAAACGCGACAGCTCAAAAATTGCACGCGCAACCTGGAGGTCAACCGATCCAGGATTACTCAGTGCAGGATCTGCTAGCTTAAAGTTTTTAGGCTCCACCTTTTCGGCGGCAGAAACCAGTTCACTCAAATACACAAAATTTGACGTGTGGTACGCCTGCAACACCGCCGCTTGCCACTGCTCACTAGCGCCGCTCACCTTCAACAGATCACGCAACACACCAGCGGAACCAAGCGCAATAGTAAAACGAGTGAGTCCACATTCTTCAAGCGTGGTCGCAAGCATGCTAACAAGCTCAATGTCGGCCTCAACACTAGAAACGCCTAAGCATTCAGCGCCACACTGCGTTAATTCGCGTGCAGCCGCTTCAACCGTTTTTTCTCGAAAAACGCGCTGAGTATAGCGGAGACGCAACGGCTTAGTTATACCGCCCATAGCATCACTGCGGGCTGCACACATTCGTGCAATTTGCATTGTGACGTCGGGACGCATCGCCAAAAGATCACCATGAGAATCAAAGAACTTGAACGGAGCCTCCGGAACGTGACCGCCTGCCTCCATCACATCAAGAACTTCAAGTGTCGGAGTTTCAACGGGCAGGTAGCCCCGCGCCGCAAAACAAGAGCGTACGCGTGAAATAAGATTTTCGCGTACCAGAGCCTCTTCGCTAACCACGTCGCGGAAACCAACGGGAGTAACGTAGTTCATGGTTCTTCTTTCTCCTCATCTTCATAACAAGTATCAATTATCTAACGAGTACCACTTAGCGAGTATCGATACTTTAGCACAGTAGAGTGATAAAGTACGTTACATTTTTGTTACTGGACAAAGCCTTCACATTGCTTTCGCATGTCAATGCAAGCTTTCTGCTTCTTTATGCAGGCAGCAGGCCAAATCATCCAACGAATTCTTAGAATACCCCTAGCGCTACTCTGCTCTACAAAATTGTGACATCTGATCTGTATTCGTTTCAAAATTCGCGATTAAAGTATTATTAGACTAGCTATCAATACCATTGGGTTTTATGCCCTATGAAGGGGATCGTATGTTTGAACGAAAATCAACTTATATCATTCCAGAGGGATACCGTGAGCATATTGAAGCAACTGCTCCGACCATTAAGTACCGCGGAAACACCAAAATCCATCCTGAAGCATATATTTCAGATACCTGCTGGATTGTCGGCGATGTTCGCATCGGATATCACGCAGTGGTGATGCATGGCGCATGCCTGCGCGGCGATTGTGACTATATCGAAATTGGCGCAGAGACCAATATTCAAGAAAACTGCGTTCTGCACGAATCTGACGGTCAGCCTATTATCATTGGCGAACATACCACGCTCGGACACGGATGCGTTGTGCATGCATGCGAAATTGGCGACAACTCCTTAATCGGCATGAATGCTGTTGTGCTCAATGGTGCAAAGATTGGCAATAACTGCATCGTTGGTGCAGGATGCGTGGTAACCGAAGGTATGGTTGTTCCCGACTATCACATGGTTGTAGGAGTACCTGGAAAAATTAGACGCGAAGTAAGTCAAGATGAAGTGGTCAGCATTATCGAAAGTCTTTCGGAAGGCAATTTGACTGAAGCAAGTCGTATGTTTGCGGAAGGCCTTGTTTTTCATCCTAATGACGAACTTCTTCGCAAGATTGGCGCACTGTAGAACGCTTGCTGCAAAACCCTTAACACCTGAAGTCGGTATATCCAAAATAGAACGCTTCATCAGATGCACTAGCAAAACACTTGCTGCAAGCTCCTGACTTGCAGGATTCACCTGGGCCAAGAGACGAGTATAATAAAATCAAGATAAGAAATCTGAGGGGGGATTCACAATGAGCTATAAAAACATCCTCGTGCCATACGACAATTCCGAACATGCAAAAAACGCCCTGAAAGAAGCTATTGGACTATCAGAAGGTGTTGA
>URVA01000086.1 GCA_900551155.1 uncultured Eggerthella sp.
TATCACAAGGACGAACGCCGAAAAGAATCTGTTCTGATGATTCAATAATAGGGTCGATATACATCTCGTTATCATTAGTTACGCCGTAGTGATACATCTTCTGGCATTGCGGGAAGAGTAAATCTTTCGGTGGAAGAAGGGTATTAGTTGCTTCAAGGCGCATAGGGTCGGACGACACATAGGGCGCAAACTTTAAAACCCCTGATACCTCTTTCGGCACATAGACTAGTGCGGACTGTGAAAGCTGGGTAAGTAAAGCGTCAAGATTGCTTTTTGGCAGTGTTTTCATCTACGCCCTCCTTTCACATGAATTCTTCGACATCGTCTCGGTTGTAATGATTAAGTGCATCAGTATTAGAAGTGGTCATGCCTGATTGTGTTTTTCCAAAGAGGAACTCCATGTCGTTGTGAAGCTTACGATTGAGCGTCATCAGCGGGAGATCCATAGGACAAACTCGTTCACATTCGCCACATCCTATGCACTTGTCAGAAACATGGAATGCTCGAGTTATGCCGTAAAAGCGATTTTCATTTAAGTTGTTCTGTTTACCGAGCCACTCGGTATTTCTTTCGTCAACAAAACAGGTACGGCATGTGCAAACAGGACAAACATCGCGACACGCATAGCATCGAATGCACTTTTCGAACATTTCGTCAAAAAATCTCTGACGTTCTTCGCGGCTCATGGAAGCAATGGCAACTACCATTTCTTCGCCACTTTCAAGTGCTTGATCAAAGACAGGATCCGCTAAAAGTTCGTCGTAATCTGGAGGATTTTGGAATTCGCAATACATACACTTATCCAGAATCATTCCTGTTTCAGGATCCTTCATACGAGGACAGGGGATGCCAAGAAGATACACATCTTCACGTTTGAATTGGTTGTCTTGAATCATTCGATTTATGCCACGTCCGTCGCATCCTCGAACAGCAAGAGCAACTTTGCCTTTGCCTTTTAAATCCTGCATGTATTTTGCAAGCGTATTGTGACAGTATTCGTTAAATACTAAGTGCTCAGTGTCTTCAGGCTTGAAACACACGAGAGGAGTAGTTTGTTTTTCGAAACGACCTGCTTCCCATCCAACAACCGCATATACGCTTTCTTCTTCCAGTAAGGTTCGTGCGCGGCTTCGAAGGGCATCTTGAATGTTGCTCATTTAGATTTCGCCTCCTTCTTTGGTTGAAGAAGCGTGAGAGCCAAATACGTCTGATCCAAGAGATGAACTTAAGGTAAAGTCGTGTTCAATAGGACCAAGTTCCGTTATGCGATTACAAAATTCTGTAATAACATCGCGGAATTTACCCGCCTCAGCACCAGAAATCCAGCGAATTTGAAAACGATCAGGTTCCAAACCAATATATTCAAGCAATCTTTTGTAAATCATCATGCGGCGTTTCGCGTAATAATTTCCTGTTGAATAATGGCAGTCGCCAGGATGACAGCCGCATACAATAACCCCGTCACATCCGCGCTGAAGTGCTTCGAGTACAAATTGAGGGTTAACGCGACCAGAACACGGAACTCGTAGCAGGCGAATATCCGCAGGGTATTTCATGCGGTTCAGTCCAGCAAGGTCTGCTCCCGCGTAGGTGCACCATTTGCACGTGAAGGCAAGCACCTTTGGTTTGAAAGGTTCAGCCTCTTGTGTATCTGCGTTACTGGCTATATAGGCAGAATTGAGCGGTGTTGAAGGGGTTGCAGTGTCGAACGGTGTCGATGAAGTACGAGCTGTTTGTTCTACCACTGACATAGTGCATCTACCTCCTTCATAATTGCATTGTCGGTGTAGCCAAGTAAATCGAGTGCGCCACTGCGACATGCCGCAGCGCATGCGCCACATCCTTGGCAAAGCACCGAATTAACTTCGCATACCGTGCGTGTAACTTTGACTGAGTTTTCGCGTAAATTCTTTTCTACGAGGCTTAATGCACCATAGGGGCAGATGCTAATGCATGTTCCACAACCCGAGCATTTTGAAATATCAACTTGGCTTACTTGCGGATTCGATTCAAGTGAATCTTGCGCGAACATAACAATTACCTTAGCTGCTGCCGCACCTGCTTGAGCAACGGTGTCGGGGATGTCTTTTGGACCTTGGGCAACACCTGCAAGGAATATGCCTCGTGATGCTGTTTCAACAGGGCGAAGTTTTGGATGTGCTTCAGTAATCCAGTTGTCTTCATCGCACTGTACGCCAAACATCATGGCAGTTTCTTTAGCGCCAGGGGACGCAACCATTGCGGTTTCAAGAACTACCATATCGGCATCAACAATGACGTTTTCGCCAGATAAGGTATCTGCGCCCATAACTACAAGGTGGTCATTTTCCTGATAGATTTTGCTTACTCTGCCACGTATGTATAGAGCACCATCGTTTTTAGCTTGCATATAGAATTCGTCATAGCGTCGCCCTGGTGTTCGAACATCCATATAGAACACGTAGCAATTTCCATCAGGTACTTTGTCGAGGAATTGATGAGCGTGCTTAGCGCCATACATGCAGCATGCACGAGAGCAGTAACTCTTGCCCTTGTGTGGGTCGCGGCTGCCAACACACTTAACAATTACCAAGTTTTTTGGTTCTTTTCCATCAGAGGGTCTTAGGATATGACCTTCTGTAGGACCAGATGCGTTCACTAAGCGTTCAAAACTTAATCCGTCAATGACGTCAGGATATGCTCCACAACCGTATTCAGGATAAATGTCTTGCCAGCGGATAAGATCGTATCCCGTTGCTAAAATAACAGCTCCGTAGGTTTTGGTGGTTACTTTATCTTCGTCGTTATAAACAATAGCTCCCGTTGGGCAAATCTTTGCACATACGCCACTCTTCCGATCTTGACCGGTACGCTTCCACTTTCTAGATGTGCTACGGGGCATCGCTGTTCACATTTTCTACAGTGAAGACAATGAGCGGCATCAATAATAGGTTTTGATGGTACAGCTTGTTCAAAGGTTTTATAAATTGCGTTACGGCACCCCATGTTTTCGTTGAATTCGTTTGGAATGTTTTTCTCAGGACATTTTGTGGTACACATGCCACATCCTGTGCAAAGGTTATGATCAACGTACTTTGCCTTTTCGCGGATAGTTACCTGGAAGTTGCCTACGAATCCATCTACTTTTTCTACTTCAGAAAGAATTTTTATTGTGATATTGGGGTGATTGCCAACTTCTGACATTTTTGGGGTACAAATACATGCTGCACAGTCAAGGGTGGGGAAGGTCTTGTCAATTTTTGGCATTTTGCCGCCGATTGTAGGCTTTCGCTCAACTATGGTTACCTGATATCCCGCATCTGCAATATCAAGAGCTGCTTGCATACCTGCAATTCCGCCACCAACAACAAGGGCGCTTTTGGTTATAGGAATTTGTTGCGTGTGAAGTGGCTTTGCTTTTTCAACCTTAGCTACTGCCATCTTAAGTAAGTCTTTTGCCTTAGCCGTTGCTTCTGCTTTGTCGGTATGTACCCAGGAACATTGCTCTCGAATATTGGCAACTTCAAGCATGTAAGGATTGACTGAAGTTTGAGCCAATAGCTTTTGCCAGGTAAGTTCATGCATGGCAGGAGAGCACGCTGCTACAACAATACGATCAAGCTTGTTTTCTTCAATAGCTTCTTTGATTTGCTTTTGATTGGGATCTGAACACGTGTATTTGTTGTTTTCGACATGAACCACATTTGGAAGGGTGGAAGCATATTCTGCAACTTCTTGTGTGTTTACTACGCCGCCAATATTTGTTCCACATTGGCAAACGAAAACGCCAATTCTGCTCATGTATTCCACCTCCTCTACTTTACCCGTGAATCTTCGAGCGCTTGCTCGGGTTTAGCTTGGGCTGCTTTTTCTTTATCGCGAAGTGCTTTACGCTCCAATGCTTCGCGAATACGACGAGCTTTTTCTTCTTCGGGGGATTCTGGTTCTTCCTCTGGAACGATGGGGCCTAATTTCTGCTCCACTAAATCAATTGCTGGAACAAAATGACGCGTGATACCTGCTTGCTCAGGGGTTGCACCTAATGCCATAGCTATAAGTTCCGTAAAGAAATAAATAGGCATCTGGTAATTTGTTTTATGCTCTTGATTGATCTTGTCTTCGCGCATGTCGAGGTTCATCCAACAAAGGGGACATGCGGTTACTATACATTCTGCTCCATTGAGGTAAGCATTATGGAATATACGCTCGGCTGCATTGCGCGCCGCTTTGGGACGAATTACATGATTGGATGCGCCGCAGCATTCAGTTTTGAAGCTCCAGTCTATACACTTTGCACCTGCCGCATTAAGCAGCTCTTCCATGTTTTGGGGATTTTCGGTGTTTGAAGCTTGCGTTATTTCTTGAGGACGGACTTGACCGCATCCGTAATAACAAGCAACTTTCATACCGCCGAGCTGCAGCTTAAGGTGATCGGTGATAGTTTGAATCATTTCTGGAGTGGTCAGCGCATCAAGTAAGTTCGTTACCTCAACGGTTCCTCGGTAACTCATACCGATGATATTGTTGATGCGCGTACGATAACTGGCATCATTGTTGGTTTTTACTTCCGTACGTTTAAGCGCCGCATAACAGCCTGTGCAGGGAGTCAGTATTGGTAAATAAGGATGTTGATCTTCGCTGAGTGCTAAGTTGCGTGCTGATAGCGAATACATAAGATTGTCATTGACTGTTGGTGCAGCTGAAGCTCCGCAGCAATTCCAGTCGTTGATTTCGTATAACGCGATATCCAAACATCCAGCAACATAAGCAGTGGATTCAGCATAGGAAATTCCTGTCGAGTGAAATGAGCAACCAGGGAAGAATGAAAAAGCTTTAGTCATTGCTATCATCTCCCTCGGTTAAGCTCAGCTGTTCATAGGGGTTTAGCTGCTGACATTTTTCAACAATGGCTTTTATAGCTTCTGGGTTTTTGCTTTGTTGGATTGAAATGCCAATCATGTTTTTCTGGTACATCTTAGGAGCATTAAAGGCATCCTGCATGAAATGCCCCGATGCTATGTTGTATTGAGCAGCAAGGTATTGTTCGTTCGATTTACCTTTTGACTTAATTCCCTTTATGAACAGCGTTTCAAACACATTGGAATCGTGGAGTTTGTGATGACCTGTTGCGTGAGATGCTCTGCGTACTTCCCGCATTACTGCAGCAGTATCAACCTTTTGAGGGCATCGTGCAGAACAGGTATTGCACTGGGCACAAATCCAAGGAGATTCGGCTTTTAAGACCTGATCAACTTTTCCCATTTGAAGTAATCGCATGATTTGCTGTGGGGGAAGATCCATTGCTTCTGCCATTGGGCAACCAGCAGAGCATTTTCCGCATTGATAACAGTCGCGAAGATTCACCCCAGCGTTTTGGGCGATTTCATTTACGAAATTTCTCTCTTCGCCTGTTGTCTCAGTGAGGTTAACCGTTCTCATGAGACTCCTTCCTCTCTGCTTTGCACTTGGTAAAGTGCTGTGTGGGGAGAGGCGTCGTTCGCATGGTGCGGACGAGCCGAATGGTTAGCTCGGCGTAGAAGCTTCTCGTGTTCGGGCAGGGGAAGCTTCTTTTTTCGTCACTTTCTTTGTAGCTCAAATATCGGATAACTACACCAACATTTGGCGTGCACGGTTGAATTTAATATCCGAGGTGTCTCATTTATCATTTCATGGATAAGAGATTCGGAGATAATAGTTTTATTACGACGTGTTCTTAGTGGGGATCGCGGCTACTGCGTTTGTTCATCAAGACGCGTTCATTGTTGCTTTGTGATGCATTAGGGGGGAAGTCATGGAGCGTTATTTAGAGGATGATAAGCATGGTAAAGATACGGGGAGTTGGGTAACTCATTCGTGCTTTTTTGCTTGTGGAGGGCGTTGTGTTAATCGCTCGTTTGTTTGCGATGGAAAGGTACTTTTCCAAGATACCGATTCGCTTCATGCTGATTCTCCTGACTTTCCTCAGCAGCGCGGTTGTGCGCGCGGACGATCTCTTCGCCATGCGATATTTAGCAAGGATAGACTTACTCATCCCCTAAAACGTAAGCATTGGAGCGTTGGTGGGGGCAAAAAGGAACTGCGTGGGCGCGACGAATGGGAAGAAATCAGCTGGGATGAAGCGCT
>URVA01000087.1 GCA_900551155.1 uncultured Eggerthella sp.
TTCAACAACAATAAAGCGGTTCTTACGGAAGTCTTAGGCGTTTAGTTTTCTATATACCAAAACGATTTCTTCTCACCATCTTCGTATGTCTCAGTAACGAATAGCTCTGCATGCATTCGATGCGGTGTCGCTACTGTCTATCTTCAACTTAAAATACTCAAAAGCATGAATGGAAACATCAACATAGGGACTTCAAAAATAAAGCCAACCACTAGCGCTCCTTTAACATCATTTGGAACAAATAACGTAATGCCTTATATTGATGGATTTGGCAAGGTCAATTTAAATACAGAAGGAACAATATCATCTGGAACTATTTATTGTGGGGGTACATTTATTGTTGCTTCATGAGAAGTAGAATTCTATATCCCAGGAACAAGTCGAGTGCGGTCACGAGGACGGCTGGTTTTGGCAGAAATTTCCAGACGGCACCTGTGTCATGGACGGCAAGGTATCTGTGCGTGCAACTGGTGGCACCGCATGGGGCAACATCTGGTACGACAGCTCCATTCGCGGCGGCGAAGACTTGCCGTTTGCGCTCAAGTCGCTCACGGTTGGCACAGTACACGTGATCGGAGCTAATGGTGCATTCTGGGCAACTCAAGCAACAAGCGGATCACCAACAACCACGCCAACCTGGTACGCATGCCGTGCGACAAAGGGTACCGAGGCTATTAATCTGCAGGCTGCGTATCACATCGTTGGCACGTGGAAGTAACTTATAAAACCCTATAAATCGAACCAATCGTTATATTATTACACTTGTAATAATTATCGCCAATAGTTACTTCCTTAGCTGAATTCATTGTTAATGTATTGCCGCTAATACTGCAATCCGTTGTATAGATATGCGCGTTATTGTTGTTTGTTGTCCATGATCCGCTAGCTCTAAAATTGGAGGCATTTGGTCGAACAAATCCAATCATAGGAGTTGCACCACCTGCTTGAATAAGTGCAAGCACAGCGCATTCGCTAAGACCATCAATGGTGAGATTTCCGCTAGACCATGAGCCAGACCAAAGCAGCTGGGATATAGAATGCTCTAACCAGCAACGTAAAGTGCATTTACCCTAATAGTTGCCGATAGTTTTTTTGATGCGTTGTTAAAAACCGAAGCACTAATGGTATTGCCATTTGGTCGCAATGACGCGAAGCAAACTTCCCACGCGGAGCTATTAAATCCGACAGCACCAACAAACGAGTATCCTTCCACCTCTGGCACGTCGATGGAAAAATTAAGTCCGTTGTTTGAATCAACAGTTATCGACTTTGAAAGCGTGGAAACTTTAACCAAAGGGGATATAGAATGCTTACACCTTAGCGATCTCGACAGTTACCGTTACCGATGCATTGCGACGTGCTCCGTAGTTACGGACAACAACCGTGGCTTTATTGCCGCTAAAAGTAATGCCGTCAACACCAAGCATCGTGATTTGACTAGTGCGCCACTCTTTTACGCTTTTGATTGTACAGCCGTCTGGCACGTCAAAGTTGACCGTGAGTTGTCCCGCTGTATTTTCGGCGATGCTTGCAGATTCGCTGCTGGCTGTGAGTAGGGATATAGAATCCCGAAACTCGTCTGCGGTACTAATTGGAGTAAACAAAGCGACTGGATCAAGGGCATTAATTCCATCAGTAACCACGCGATAAAGCATATGATCAACCGTGGTTGCGCCATCCAAAAGTGAACCATCATTGTATGTTGGATCAACTGGTTCACCATCCGATGTAGGTTCTCCAGATAAAACAATAGCTTCTGATTTTTCGTTACCTTCCTCATCAATAGTCACACGATGACCACAAAGATGTGCGCGTTTTTGTCCTTGCGTACCAGACGGAATCGTGAAATTGGTGGTGCCTTTATACTCGACTACTCGACCATTAGTTAAGCAGTATCCATCTTGCACAACTAAAGTATTTGCGTCCTGCATAGATGCCAAACATTTACTACCAATACTAGTTACATATTTATCTTTACCAACAATAGCAGCATATAAGGCTCCATCTTGTTTACTGGATACTGGCATTCCAGTTTTGCCAGTTACAAGTTGTACACCCATTATTTAGCACCCCCAGAAAGCCACTGATTAAGATATGAATCAAAATTTTCTTTCATTGTTTTGTATTCCTCGTAGTGCTGCTTGCATAGTAAGAAGGGTTTTTTAGTATTATCAATCGTAATATTCTCGCAAGCGTGCCATTCTGACTGCTGTGGAGAATCTGCTGTCATGATTGCTTTTGCAGTGCATCCCGCCTTGTCGCATTCACACTGTTCTAAATCTTTAGTTCGTCCCATATTTAATCCTCATCTTCTGGAAAATCAGGTTTGCCAAATTTGTAAGAAACACTCGCTATGCCTTTGTTTACTTTCAATACAACGTCCGAAACTGATGTAGTTGCACTTACGTTGTACTTTGCATTGCTAAATGTAACTTGATCGTCTACGTCTAAATCAATCCCATCAGGTATGGAGAAATCAGCTTCTGATGAATCTTGATATTCTTTTAGCTTTGCTTTTGTTTTGGTAGAAAGCGTGTCTGATTCTTCGCTGCTCAATGTGTATGTTAGTGCGTTTTCATATTCACCAGTCAAGCTTTGTTTTTGAGATAAATTCCCAAGAAAATCAGCATACCAATGACTAATAGCGCGTGCTGTTCCTTCGCCTTTTCCAAGCCCTATAAGGTGGTTTACAGGAAGGAAATCACGCTCGACTTTAAAATATACAAGTTCGCTTTCGATATCTCCGTATAAGTCGTATGGAACAGCCGATATTTGGAATTGATTATCAATACAAGAAAACTTAAGTTTTGCCTGGCTATTTAACAACATCATTCGTAAGCCAGAATAAGCATCAATAAAGCGATAAAACTTGTAATTACTGATATTTATTCCCGAATCTTCATTTGAAACAGTGAAAAAATCATCAAGTCCGACATAAGCAATTACTTTTGCTAAAACCTCGTTAGCTTCTCCACTAACTGAATAGTGCGTCGCATTGCTTGGTGGCATTATGACGTGTGATTTTAAAATTCCTTGAAGTGTCGTTCCTTTGTACGTGATACTTGATTCTGATGCTGTTTCTTCAGGACAAAGCTTAGTTACAATTCCGCCGAAAGATGTGCCATCGACCCAAATACGGTTGAATTTTTGAATTTGTATTTCTTGATCGTAGCTATTAAGCGTAAAAGAATTGGAATCTTCTCCATATTGCAAATCAAGATCGTAATCATAAGCAAGTGTGAGCGGGGTTCCCGAATCATCAGCTACTACTAGATACATTCGGCAGCCCCCCTGTTTCATGGTAAATGCCTAAATCGACACCAAAAGTGTCATTCCATCTAATTTCATTAGTGCCAGGTTTTATTTTTTCAAAAGCATAATTGCCAGAACCTTCACCTGCTCCACGTTCTGCTTTTGCAAATTCATTAGTTCTTACACCTTCAGCAGTAACTAATGTAACTGTAGGTTTCGGTCTTGAATCGACTAATAAATACCCGCCTTCTGGAATGACAAGATCAAAGTGATATATGTTGTTTCCAATAGTGATTTGCGGACTAATTGCATAGCCGTAAATAATCATTTGAAAATCGACAGGATTTACATCAGTGATATTGATATAGCGTGAACCATAGTCAGAAGCATAATAATAATCGTAAGTGTATGGATATACCTTCGTTCCGTCTGCATCGCCCGATGCTGGATAGAGCTGTAATGTTTCTAGCTTTCTCCAGATACCATCAAGCAATATCATAGGCACTTCTGCATTGCATTTGTTTGCAAACAGCCAATCAAGCTGGCTACCTGCTATTAAGGCTCGTTGTTCCCAACCATTTGAAACTAGCTTGCCTGGCTTGTTGTTGCCAAAATCATAATCAAAAATAGCCTGAATACGATCCATTTCTTCGCGTGTTGTGGAAATTGGAGATGATACTTCACGCGCTTTTCTGGCTATATTGATTACGTTATGTCCTGATAGCTCATAATCCCATACGTTAGCGCGAATATTTTCACCTACTCCAACGTAAGTGAGTGGGCCATCAAGCTCTACCGTTTCGCCTTTTGAACTAATGTATTTAAGCTCGTGCACGTCTATCAACCCCCTTCCAAATTCGGCGGTCTATATCTTCATCGGATAACTGTGGAATCAATTGCGCGATGCATACAAGATCGGAATGAAGCAAGTTAATAGCGGAAATTAAAGCCTTGGTTTGTTCTTCGGTTTTTGTTTGGTCATTTACACCTTCAGCAAGCAAATCAATAAATGGCTGCGAATATCGCCTATTAGTCAATGGAACAATGTAGTCATGTCCGCCTGCATTTACGTACGCTTCTGCTCCTGCTTCGCCGATTACATCTTGTGGCCCAATCATGGTAGGGCCAGTAGCAATAAAACCGTCTGCGTGTTTGCGAATCGCGCCGCCTGATGCATTTCCAGCAACGCGATTGATTGTTTCAGTAATAGCAACTGAAGCATTAGCCCAAAAACTTTTTAATCCTCCATTGTTCCATGTGCTTTTCCACCCGATAGCAGATTGGAGATTACCAGTAATAACACCAGAGCCTTGAAGGTATTCTAGCCTTGAGCCATTCCAAGTATATAGTCTTCCTTGCGCATCACGAAGAGATGTGTCGTTTACTATTGCGTTTCCGTTCTGGTCAACAAAAGTCGTTCCATTCCAAGTCCATACATTTCCTTGGGCATCAATAAGGCTTTCGTCATCGACTGTAACGTTCCCGTCTTTATCTATCATTGGAACATTATTCCAGTTTTCAATCGCCCAAACCATCATGTCTGTATTTCCCTGGCAAGATTGAGCAAGAGCCGATAGGTTTTCTGATCCTATAGAATTTAGTTGCTCGGTAGAAACTCCTGCTTCAGCAAGTTTTTGCGAAAAGTCAGAAACGTTTATTCCAGCTTGCTCAAGACCTTCAGTAGCGCCCATGCTATTAAAAGTATCAGTAATGGACGCTGCCATTTCAGCCGCTTTTTGGGCATCTTCATCCATACTAACGCCAAGCTCTTGTAGTTTTCCAACAATAGACGATGCTGTTCCGTCATAGCAATCAGAAATCTGGAGCAGTTCTTCTTCAGTTAGATTTGATAAGTCGGTAGTATCAGCGCCAAGAGAGCGAAGGTCTTCTTTCAAACCTGCTAATCCGCCCTTATCCGCTAATGATTGTTCGAATGCGGAACTTACACTATTCCCCCATTCATCAAATTCATCAGCAGCATCAGAAGCCGCTTTTGCTGTATCGCCTAAATTGGTTTCAAGATTCTCTACTTGTTCGTTCGCGTTATTGTAAGCATCTTTTGATTCGTCTAGCTCTTTGCTCCATTCAGCATATGAAGAAGATGCTTCAACAGTTGCGCGTGCTTGTTCTTCAGTCATTCCCTGCGTGCGCATAAGCGTGTCGATATATTCTTGTTCTTTTTGATTTACTTCATCACGCTTTGCAATATAAGCATTTGCAGCATCAGTTTGAGCGGCATATGCACTTGACAACTGCTCCTTCATTGCATCCATTTTTATTTCTTGCTTTTTGGATTCAATGAGAGCATCGATGGAATCTTTAAGATTTACTACGTTTCCGTTTTGGTCTTTATAAGAATTAGATGCAACATCAGCAGCAGTAATAGACAATCCAAACTGCTCATTCACTTCTTGCAATGCCCATTCAAGCTGTCCTTGAGCCTGTGCAGACAAATCCGTTGATCCAGCATACTGATCAATTACCGCTTTTGCTGCGTTTAATTGTCCTATTTCATTTTGAGCTTCTTCTGCAACTTGCTGCATATCTTCAACATGACCAGCCATAGAAGCATACATATCATCAATGCTTTGCTTTGATGCATCAGAGGTATTTGCAATGTCTGAAATTGATGTTACATAGTTATCAAGATTTGTTGTATCAGAAACAACGTCACTTAATCCTTGCGTAGCTGTTGCAAAATTATCAGCACGTTCTTTTGCGCTAATCATCTCTGTAGCTATCAATCCAATAGCAGTGGCGGCAATGCCAAGGCCTATTCCAACTGGATTGATTTTTAGTCCAACAGCTGCAATAGATTCAGCGAACGTACCTGCTCCACCTTTAG
>URVA01000088.1 GCA_900551155.1 uncultured Eggerthella sp.
GTGCCGCATCCTTTGCATTTGAAATACAGGGTGGTGTGTCGATTTTCGTAGCGCTTATTGGTAAGACGCCACCATGCCTTTGGCTTCTGCATAAGGTTGCGATACGTTTCCAGCTCACGAGCACGGGCGGCATAATTGCGAGAAAAAATGCGGAAAATGCCAATCACGAAACATATCATCGACAAGAGCGACAATAAATTAGTGTGCAAAAAGAAATTAAGCACTACCAAAGCGCAACCAAAAATCATTATTCCCTGGGTACATTCATCTATACCATAGCGCCCCTGCATCCACTGCGCCATGCGTAATTGCCAAATACCATTTCCTGTACCACTATTACGTGCCACGTACTTCACATCCAATTCGCTAAGAGGTCACATTTTTCAAACCTTATCTTAGGTGGTAAGCGATTATCATTTGGAACTCTCTGGAAAGATTCACAAAAGAGCTACGTTGAATTCGACAGAAAAACAAAAAGGGATCGCATCCAACAGATGCGATCCCTTGAAAGTGTGTACCAAAAGAAGGTAGATAAAACTATTCAGCCTTCTTTTCTTCAGCCTTTTCCTCAGCAGCTTCTTCAGTTGCTTCCTCGGTTGCCTCTTCTGCAACTTCTTCGGTAGCTTCTTCAGCTTCTTCTGCTTTAGCTTCTTCAGCCTTTTCCTCAGCCTTAGGAGCTTCTTTCTTAGCAGCTGCCTTCTTTTCAGCAGGCTTTTCTGCCTTTTCCTTCTTCTGAACTGGCTCGGTGCAAAGCTCCATAATTACCATAGAAGCATTGTCACCCTTGCGGTTGCCGAGCTTCAGAATGCGGGTGTAGCCACCCTGACGATCAGCGAACTGACCCTGAGCAACCTTTTCGAATACCTCACGTACGAGTTCCTTGTCACCAAGAGCAGCGATTGCAAGACGACGAGAATGGAGGTCGCCCTTCTTTGCCCAAGTGATGATCTTATCAACATCAGGGCGGATTTCCTTAGCGCGAGCCTCAACCGTCTTGATGCGGTCGTTGGTGAAAAGCGCACATACCAGGCTCTTCTTCATTGCCTTGGTGTGGCTGGCATCAGTGCCAAGCTTACGCCCCTTCTTGTTATGCCTCATCTTTTATCTCCTATTGCTTCAAATTGAGGTCCATGGAAATGAGCTTGTCCTTCACTTCCTCAATGGACTTCGCGCCAAAGTTCCTAATGTTAAGCAAGTCGTTCTCAGAATATTCAACCAACTGACGAACAGAGTGAATACCTGCACGCTTCAAGCAGTTGTAAGAACGAACGGAAAGATCCAAGTCCTCAATCTGCTTGTCAAGCTCAGCGTTGGTTTCCTGATTTTCAGGAGCGAAGATAGAAACAACTTCTCCGTCTTCGTCTTCTTCGACTTCGTCGAGCATTAAGAATGCGCCCATGTACTGGTTAATGATATTTGCAGCACCGCAAACAGCTTCCGTTGGGTTGATGGAACCGTCGGTTTCAACTTCCAAAGTAAGCTCATCGTAGTCAGTACGCTGACCAACACGCGTATCAGAAACGCTCATCGAGCAGCGACGTACTGGCGAGAAGAGTGAATCAACATGAATAATGCCGATTGGATCTTCCGTGCGCTTATTGCGTTCTGCAGACACATAGCCACGACCAACACCGATGCGAATGGTCATATCAAGCGTGCCGCCATCAGCAACCGTTGCGATTACGTGATCAGGGTTGATCAAAGTAAATTCCGTAGGAACTTCGAGATCTGCACCCGTCACTGTGCAAGGACCTTCAGCGTGCACATGAGCCGTAGCTTCAGTGATGTCGGAGTTAAGGGCGCTGAATACCAGGCCCTTAACATTCAAAACGATATCGGTAATGTCCTCGATTACACCTTCAGCAGTGGTGAACTCGTGCTGAACGCCTTCAATCTGAATTGCGGTCGCCTTTGCGCCGTCCAAGGACGAGAGCAAAACACGACGCATGCAGTTACCGAGGGTGTAACCGTAGCCACGCTCCAGCGGCTCCACGACGAATCGGGCAATTGTGTCATTGACCTCTTCAATCGTTACTGTCGGCCTCATGAACTCTGTCATATTGAATAAGCCTCCTTAATAAACCGCAGTGCGTACGTTACTTAGAATAGAGCTCGACGATAAGCTGTTCGTTGATATCCAAATCAATCTGATCACGCTCAGGAAGAGTCAAAACGCTACCCTGAAGCTTTTCGATGTCTACCTCGAGCCAAGCAGGAACCTGAACACCTTCGTTAGATACGAGAGCGCTCTTGATTACGAGAAGTTCCTTAGCCTTAGGAGCAACAGAAACGAGATCGCCTGGACGTACGCGGAAAGATGGAATATCTACGCGACGGCCGTTTACGTGAATGTGACCGTGGGTCACAATCTGGCGAGCCTCTTTACGAGTCTTAGCAAAGCCAAGACGGAAAACTACATTGTCGAGGCGAGATTCAAGGATCTGCATAAGGTTATCACCGGTAACACCAGGCATAGCCTTTGCACGCTTGAAGTAGCCACGGAACTGCTTTTCGAGAACGCCATAAACAAACTTTGCCTTCTGCTTCTCGCGCAGCTGCATACCATATTCAGATTCCTTGCGACGACGCTTAGGCTGACGGTTGGATTCCTTCTTGCTGCTGTAACCAAGAACAGCAGGGTCCAGACCGAGCTGACGACAACGCTTGAGAACCGGAGTCCTGTTAATTGCCATAATGTATCGATCCTTTCAGTTAGACGCGACGACGCTTGCGCTGACGGCAACCGTTGTGCGGAATAGGGGTGCAATCCTGGATGCTTGCTACTTCAAGGCCTGCTGCTTGAAGGGAGCGGATAGCGGTCTCGCGACCAGAACCTGGGCCCTTCACGAATACAGAAACCTTCTTCAAGCCATGCTCCATAGCGGTCTTAGCTGCTGCTTCAGCTGCCATCTGAGCTGCAAATGGCGTGGACTTACGAGAGCCCTTGAAGCCTACGGTACCAGCAGACTGCCAGGAAATTACATTGCCCTGAGGATCCGTAATGGAAACGATCGTGTTATTGAAAGTGGATTTGATGTGCGCAGCGCCAACAGCAATGTTCTTACGCTCAGAACGCTTGATGCGGGTGCGGACGTTTTTCTTAGCTGCCACTAGTTACACCTCTACTTCTTCTTGCCGCCGATTTGCTTACGAGGACCCTTGCGGGTACGCGCGTTCGTGTGCGTGCGCTGTCCGCGAACGGGCAGGCCGCGACGATGGCGCAGGCCACGATAGCAACCGATCTCCATGAGGCGCTTAATATTCTGAGAAACTTCGCGATGGAGGTCACCCTCAGTGGTGAGGTGCTCCTGGATGTAGTCACGAAGCTTGGAAAGTTCATCTTCAGTCAGATCGTTAACGCGCGTGTCTGGGTTAATACCAGTTTCAGCGAGGATCTTCTTGGAGGTGGTTAGGCCAATGCCATAAATGTAGGTCAAGCCGACTTCAATGCGCTTGTCGCGAGGAAGGTCGACACCAACGAGACGTGCCATGAAATAATTCCCTTTCTCTTTAACCCTGACGCTGCTTATGACGAGGATTCTCGCAAATTACAAGAACCTTGCCATGACGTCGGATAATCTTGCACTTGTCGCACATTTTCTTGACCGAAGGACGTACCTTCATAATTCAATTCCTTTCGGTAAATGCGTTCTTTCTTTATCTACCACGCCCAGCCGCAGGCGATGATTTGTAAAGCTTACTTCCAACAATAATGTGCAATGTGCACCATGCATCGCTAAGCAGATAATGCTCAGTAAAACACTGTGCATTTGCACACAAAATCACCACATTTCGACCCCGAAATGCAGTGAAAACGTCGCTTATTTATAACGATAGGTAATACGACCGCGGTCCAAGTCATACACTGAAAGTTCAACTTGAACCTTATCCCCTGGAAGAATCTTGATATAGTGCATACGCATCTTTCCAGAGATATGGGCCAATATCTTGTGCCCATTTTCAAGTTCTACCCTAAACATTGCGTTTGGGAGAGCTTCAAGAACTGTTCCTTCTAATTCAATTGCATCTTCTTTTGCCACAATTGCTCCTTCAGGCAAATAAGTAGACGAGCGACAAATGGGTATGTTACCAAAAATTCGGTCCCTTGTGCAAGTTTGATATTTTCTACACACGGCACGTTCATCATGTTAGCTCCAGTCAATTTTCTATCTCGCGTGCCTGCTAATATCTTATCTCGCTTACCAGTTAATTTCCTATTTCGCACACCAGTAAATTTCCTGCCTCGCGTAGCAGTTAATTTCCTATCCGTATTGATGCGCTGCATTTTTTTTAAAATTCGCGCCAACAATTGGACAATATTTCCCGTAATGCAGGTCGTTTTAAATTGCCTATCAATTCGTACGCCACCAACACTACAACAATAGTAACGAACCAAGCTATTTCCATCTCAATGAACTAAAAGACCTGCATTACGGAGATTTTCGTCCAAAAGTTCTCGCCTAGAAAAGAAAAGTTCAGGATTACTGGTCAAATTTCATCATCAATCACGATGGCTGATGATTCAAGTTGTGCACTGTGAGGAAATCTCTCCTGAAAGTAAAAAACCACCGATTCGGTTTCGGTGGTTGAAAGTTTAAGTGGTGCGCCGTGAGGGAATCCCGCGTTCGTGAAACGAACGCTCAATCCCTTGGC
Organism: uncultured Eggerthella sp.; assembly: GCA_900551155.1. Taxonomy (GTDB): domain Bacteria; phylum Actinomycetota; class Coriobacteriia; order Coriobacteriales; family Eggerthellaceae; genus Anaerotardibacter. The sequence goes on from URVA01000088.1 coordinate 4,654, forward strand.
GCAAGCGCCTGCGGGCGAATTCCTAAAAACAGTCCACTGGACTGTTTTCTTAACGGAATTCCACCTCAACGGTTCGATTCCCGTCGCCTTAATTACGACCCGCTAAAACAAAAAAACGGCAATGATAGTCAACCATTGCCGTACGATTTCTGGAGCGGGCGACGGGAATCGAACCCGCGTCACAAGCTTGGGAAGCTTGGGTAATAACCATTATACGACGCCCGCATATGAGTAAAACGCATCTTGAAATGCAGCTAGCAGTATAGCGCAGGATAATCGGATGCACAAAAAGCAACGATAAATCCCTATATCACCTATCTTCCCAAGGAGTAATTACCACTTTCAGACAGCCATCATTTTGCGCTTCAAAGACACGGTACGCTTCTTCGATATCGTTGAGCGCAAATCGTTTTGATATCAAACAGTTCGTATTAAGTTTTCCCTGCTCGATTAACGCCATAACTTCATCGAGTCCACTTGCATCTACCCCACCAGTCTTAAAGGTAAGATTCTTTCCATACATACTCGGTAGCGGCAAAATCTGAGGTGTTTCGTACATGGCAGAAATCACCACCGTTGCGTTAGGGCGAGCTATGCGCCATGCCATGTCAAAGGTGTTTTTACCTCCCGCTGCTTCAATAACCGCATCAGCACCACGACCGTGAGTAAGCAGCTTTACCACTGCCTCCAACGCATCCAGCGACTCGTTCGTGGAATTGATAGTTCTAGGATTAATCGTTTTATCTGCTAGTCCATTTTCTGACGCCGTTAACAAGCGCTTGTCATTAATATCGAGGGCAATAATTTGCGCAGGATTTTTTAGGCGCGCGCACATCATAGTGGTGAGACCCACAGGCCCCGCGCCAATAACGGCAACCGAAGAACCTTCTTCTATATCGGCAATATTGGAACCCCACCAACCAGTTGCCAGAATATCACCCAAGAACAACGCAGATTCATCAGATACCGAATTAGGGATTATCGTACAGGTGTTATCCGCGAAGGGAACGCGCACATATTCTGCCTGGCAGCCATCAATACGACAGCCGAGTTCCCAACCGCCTTGCGTGCAATTGTTCACCCAGCCACGCTTACAAAAATAGCATTCGCCACAGAAGGTTTCGCAGTTTACCGCTACGCGATCACCTGGTTTCAAGTTCTGAACTGCCGAACCAGCTCCTTCAATTATCCCTACGAACTCGTGTCCTAAAACAGTATTGGGCAGTGCTCGTGGAACAACGCCCTTAAGAATATGCAAATCACTTGTACAGATAGTAGAGCGCGTCACTCGCACAACAGCATCGCTTGGCTCTTCGATTGATGGGTTTGGTCGGTCCTGCAAAGAGATAGCCCCTTTGCCATCGTGAACAAGCGCTTTCATAACAATCCCCCAGGATGATATCGATATCGTATGAGGTCATTGTAGTACACGT
>URVA01000089.1 GCA_900551155.1 uncultured Eggerthella sp.
GATGATCAGGATGAAATCTTGAAGGTTCGTGAAAACCAGTACGTGGTAGACGGATCGCTTCCCGTTGATCAGTTCGTTGAGTTCTTGGGCTTTGAGCCAGTTCCTGTATATGACTATGAAACTGCAGGTGGCTTGATGCTTGACTTGCTCGACAAGATTCCTGAAGAGGGCGACACGTTTGAGCTTACTCACGACGACAAGAAGTTCACGCTGGTAATTAATATCATGGACGGTTATCGCATCGATAAGATCAGTGTTCTTATTGAAGAGATTGAGCCTTCCGCAGACGAAGACGACGAATAACGTAGCGAGCAGACTGATCGCCTGTCGCTATTTGCTATGCGAATGTTAGCAGCCATGCGATAAATAGGCGGACTGTTTATCGCGCCAAATAGACAACAACAAAAGACAGCCTAGTTTTCTAAAGCGAGCAGCGAACGGAAGTAGCTGCTCGTTTCTTTTAGTTCTTCGGGATTTCCGTCAAGACGAAGAGTGCCTTCTTCAAGGAATAATACGCGATCCATATAAGACACACCTTGCAAGTGATGGGTGATCATGATGATGGTTTTGCCTTGTAGGGTGGAAAAGATAGCTTCTAGAACCTGCTGTTCGGTTACGGGATCAAGTCCTACCATGGGTTCATCTAGGATAATGATGGGGGCATCCTGTAGTAATACGCGCGCGAGCGCAATTCGATGACGTTCTCCGCCCGAAAAGCCAATGCCTGCTTCATCTACGAGAGTATCGAGTCCTTTCGGAATTCGCTCAAAAAGAGACCTGAGGCCAACTTGATGAAGCGTTTCTATAAGGAGCTCGTCGCTGGCTTCGGTATTTCCGATAAGAAGGTTTTCGCGCAACGTTGCGTTAAAAAGATAAGTTCTCTGCTGGATGACACCAAAGTATTGAGCGGCTTCATCGCCAAGCGTGCAGGTGGGGCGAAGCTCGGGAGCGTTAGGGGCGATATTTTCAGGCGCGCTATTTGCTCGGCTTTCTTTTGTGAGGGCTTGTCTATCGGCTATAAGAACCCGCCCAGCAGTTGGGGTAAGGTCGCCCCTCGTTAATGAGGCGAGGGTAGATTTTCCAGCGCCACTTCGTCCCAGAACGGCAACCTTTTCGCCTGCTTTTATTTGGAGAGAAAGATTATCGATAAGCAAGCGTTTGGACTCAGGGTAGGCAAAAGATACCTTATCGAAAATAAGGTCATAGACGTGCGGTTCTGCCTGTTCTTTGCATTCTGCGACTTCATTTGGTTGAGACTCTTGCTTGCGTTCTGAGGGTTCTTTTGATTCTGCGTCTCCCTGGCGCTTAACGTGCTCTTTGCCTTGCGTGTATTCCTCTATTATTGGTTGCTTTGCCTTGTTTGTTTGTGGAAGCTTATTAAGGCGCTCAATCGAGTCTTGATGAGACCGCGCTTCGGTAGCTGCAGCAGAAAGGGGCGCGAAGGCATCAATCAAAGGGAAGTAGCCTAAGACAAAAGCAAGGATCCAATTGGAGTTTCCACCGATTTCTCCACCAAACTGTGTTGCCGCCCAGAAAAGGACAACGACGGCTCCTATTCCAAAGAATATCTGCAGTACGAGGTCGCGCTTCTTGTCGAACGAATGACCTGCGCGTTCAAGTTCACGAAGCGTTTGTTGTGTGTGTTTGTGGTGGGTGAGGTAGTCGTCATAGCGTCCTGATAATATCCAGTCGGTTATCCCTAAAACATCATCGGTCACTTCGGTATACAGTGCCGATTTAAGCGATTTATGCTTTGCCAGACGAGCTCCGTTTACTGAAACCGAGACAAGAGGAATTATCACGAGCTCTATAAGCACCAAACCCAATACAAGAAGACTCATCCACCAGGTAAAGCAACCGAATCCAACAACAAGGAGCAGCCCCAAAATCCAAGCGATAACGCTAGGGAATATGGTGCGTAAGTACAGGTTTTGAATGTGGCCAATGTCTTCTGCGAGAAGGCCAAGTGCATCACCTAATCGGTGTAGGGAGTGGAAGAAAATGCCATCAGATTCATAAGCGTTATAGAGCTTTACGCGCAAACTTGAAGTCATGCGCAAAACCCAATCATGGCTGGTAAGACGCTCGGCGTATTGCAGCAGCGGCTTGCCAATGCCGAAAATGCGCACGCAAAGCAACGGCGTACCAAGGAGCAAAATGGAGTAGGGCATTTCTGCTGACTGTCCAATGAGTAAACCTGCCGTGAACATCAAGGCTGCAGCAAAGCCAATAGTAAGCACGCCTAAAAAGATTGCAAGGCACAGGGTTTTCTTATAGCGCCCAAGATAAGGCTTCACCCACGAGTCGTCTTTCCACGAGAAGGTGCTCGTTTTGGCAGTTGCCTTTTCGCGGTGTTTATTACTCATGAGGTTCACCTCCTTTAAGGATGCTTTCGTTTAGGGCAGAAGGTTTATCCTGCACCACAACTTTTCCCTTGTTCAATACCACCACTGAATCCATGGCGGAAAGCCAATGCATACGATGGGTGGCGAAAAATACGAGCTTGTTTTGCATCAAGGAAAGCATGTGCTCTTTAAGCTCCAGCTCTGTTTCGATATCTAAATGCGCGGTAGGTTCGTCAAATATCAATACGTTGCATTCATCGTTCAAGAAAGCTCGGGCAAACGCGATGCGTTGCGCCTGTCCACCACTGAGGGTGTGACCGCCTTCGCCAATGATGGTATCGATTCCTTCAGGTAATTCTTCAATGAGGGAATCGAGTCCCATGAGTGAACAAACTTGCTCAAGATCGGCATCAGACGCTTCGGGATGGTAAAACGCTACATTGTCGCGCAGCGAAGCGTGAAAGATGTGAGGATCCTGAGGGATATAGGCAACATGATGATGCCACCAGGAGGCATTGAGTGTCGATAATCGCTGCTCATTGAGAAGGATTTCTCCCGAGGTGGGATCAGTTAATCCTGCAAGAATGTGGGCAAGAGTACTTTTGCCGCTGCCAGAAGCACCGACGATTCCTATGCGCTGCCCGCCAGAAAAGGCGGCAGAAATGTTTTCAAGAGCGAAAGTATTTGTGTTCGAGGATGACGGTGATGGGCCGTAAGCAAATGAAACGTTGCGAAGCTCAAGGGAAAAATCGCGGGAGGATGGCGGGGTGGTGGTGTTGATAGGGGCTGTTTTGCCGCCAGATGAGTGGATGGTTGTTGTACTGCTGGCAGCAGATTCCTTGTCAGCAGCGGTTGTGTTGATGGTGACAGGCGCATCGTCGTCAGTCGATTCACTGTTAATCTCACCGTTCGCGCCGAGAGTCTCCAAAATGCTACGTAACGAATTTTTTCCATCGAGCGACGCATGATAGTCGGAAGCGAATTCGCGAATAGGCCTAAAGTAGTCGGGCATTACCACAAGGACAAACAAGGCTGGATACAAACCAAGCGACCCATCGACAAGGCGAAATCCCAGCAGTACCGCAATAGCAGCAATGGAAACAGTAGAAAAAGCGTCCAACACCGCACCTGAAAGCGTAGCAACACGCAGCGTTTTCATGGTGGCTTTTCGGAAACGTTCGCTGGATTCGAAAATGCGCTGTGCGTGAGCTTTGCTTCTTCCGAAAAACTTGAGCGTGTCTATGCCGCGGATAGAGTCGAGAAAATGATTGGCAAGACGTTGATATTCCTTGTGCTGCTTGCCCGCTTCAAGGCTTGCGGTGTGCCCAATCAGTACCATTTGCAAGATGATTGCGGGAAACACCAGAAGGCCGATAAGGGCAGACACCCAATCAAACACAAACAACAACACCAGCAACATAACGGGGATTATCACGAGCTTAGTCATGCGGGGGAGAATCATATGAAGATATGATTCAACTTGATCGACACCTTCGATTAAAAGGGTGGCAAACCCACCAGTGCCTTTTTGCTGAATGAGTGTTTGCCCCTGTTTGAAGAGTTTTTCGAACAAGGCCTCCCTGAACTCATCAGCTCGGTTTGCCGCAAAAGATTCAAGCCATTTGCTTTGAGTGTTGTCTAAGATTTGGCGAGCAATAAGACATGCCAAGAACCCCGCAATAAAAGGAATCTGATCAAGGAGGGCTTGGCTATACCACAGATTAACAAGCGCAGTAGTAAGGCAAAGAGCTTGAATAGCTATAAGTGTGCCTGCGACAAAGGAGAACAGCACGCAGTTGCGCAATGCTGTGCGAACTCCTTTGATAGTGAATAGCAGGCGGTCAATCATGATTAATCCTTTGGAGGCTTGTTGGTTGTCTGATGTAGCTTTGATTATCTAGTCAGAGAACTTTCAACACTGCGTTTTCGGACATTCCTGAGCAAAGCTTTGAACAAAGCCTTTAGGGCATAGCCCCTGATTAGCGCGAAGTGTTTTGGGGACAGAAAAAGCTTTCGGCGCGTCATTTTCGCTATGCCATTTGCTTTGTTTAAAGCTTGATAAGCGAAGGCTGTTCGAAAATGCAGCGTTGAGGGTTCTCTATGCTATTTTCAAAAGTAAAGACACCTATCATGTAGTTTGCGTGATGAGTTAATACTAAACAATAAGGCCGCTGCGAAGAATAACTTCACAGCGGCCCTGATCTATTCAAGATTAGTATTCTTGAAGATCTTCATCGGTCAGGCGACCGCGGAAGGTGCGATAGATAATTACGTGATAAATCAGCACTAGAGGCAAGCCGATGCAGGTGATGCCTGTCATCCAGCCAAGTGCCAGATCAGAAGATGCTGCCGTTGCAATCGTGATATTTTCGCCAACGGTTGCAACTACCAAGTTCGGGAACATAGAAGCGGCAAACAGTACGACCAAGAATAAAGCCGAAGCGCTGCTTACAAGGAATGGTACGAGATCGTTGCCATCTTCTTTAGAGGTAACCACAACGCCAATTAAAGCAGCAGCTACCAGAACAAATACTGCCCAACGAACTACCTCAAGTGCGGGATCCATCGTAGGCTGGATTCCAATAAGAGCATAAGCGGTTACAGCTACAAATAACACAAGGCTTACCAAAGCGAGCGGACGACGGAGTCCTGCAACGCGTGCCTGGAAATCAGAAGGCTTTGGAGCTTTCATGGCAAGCCACGTTGCGCCTTGGGTAAGGAAAATGGATAAGCCCAAAAGTCCACACAGCAGCGTAAAGGGTGTAACCAGTCCAAGAAGAGGAACGCCGATATAATCGCCGTTCGCATCCATAGGAATGCCTGCGTAAACGTTGCCAATAGCTACGCCAAACAACAAGGCAGGAAGGAGGGACCCAACGAAGAAGAATGCGTCCCAGACACCCTTCCATTTAGGGTCGTGCGCGCGATACTCAAGAGAAACGGCGCGGATAATCAGGCCAAAGAGTACCAGCATTACTGCCAAATAAAAGCCCGAAAACGTTGTTGCGTATGCGGGGGCAAAGGCGGCGAACAGCGCACCACCAGCGGTAAGCAGCCATACCTCGTTGCCGTCCCAAACAGGACCAACGCTTCGACGTACGATTGCTTTTTCTTTTTCGTCCTTAGCAACAAAAGGTGAAAGAACGCCTGCGCCAAGATCGAATCCGTCCAAGATGAAGTAGCCCGCAATAAGGACGGCAATAAGGATAAACCAAAGAATTCCTAATACAGTCATGCCTATTCACCATCCTTCTGTACTTCTTCGCAGCGAGGACCATTCTTGATGATATGGATCACGATGCGTGCCCAGCCAATAATCAAGAACAGATAAATCAAGCAGAATAAGGTAATAGTAATAGCGAGTTCAGGAGAAGAAACTGCCAAGGAATTTGCTTGATCGGTTAGTAAGCTGATGCCGCTTGGGCTGCTTTCTGCTGGGTAGACTACCCAAGGCTGGCGACCAATTTCTGCTGTGACCCAGCCACCCTGAATTGCCAGGAAGGGGAACAGGGGCGAAATAATAGCCAGATTCTGCAGCCAACGCATGTTCTTAATGCGGCCTTT
>URVA01000090.1 GCA_900551155.1 uncultured Eggerthella sp.
TATTTGCCCGATTGGACCAAAACACCTTCAGCTTCATAGGATTTTTCCCAGTCCACCGTGGTTACTCGGCGCTCTTGCACACCATTCAATTCAGCAAACAGCGGATCATCTTCGCCCAGAATGATAGGAATAATAGGCAGATCATATTTGCGCGCAAACTCGAAGTCACGCTGGTCACCACAAGGAACCGCCATTACAGCGCCCGTACCATAATCAGCCACGATATAATCTGCAACCCAAACAGGCACCTTTTCGCCATTAACAGGATTAATAACGTAGCGACCCGTAAAAGTACCATGCTTTTCGCGATCGCCCTGCGCACGTTCAACTGCGCTTACCTTTGAAGCGGCTTCAACCAATTCCTTTACCGCAGCCTCATATTCGCTGCCTTCTACAAGCTCCATCAGCTTAGGAGATTCAGGGGCCAACAGGAAAAAACTGCAGCCAAACAGCGTATCGGGACGCGTAGTGAAAACAGTAATGATGTCGTCATCGGTAGGATTTTCTGGAGCGTTGCCATCCTTGTCGCAAAGCAGGAAGTCAACTTCGGCACCTTCAGAACGACCAATCCAGTTAGCTTGCATCTGCTTTACTGGTTCTGGCCAACCATCCAACTGGTCAAGATCGTCAAGCAATTCTTGAGCATAATCGGTGATCTTAAAATACCACTGGGTAAGATCGCGCTTTTCTACTGCGCCATGGCAACGCCAGCATTCACCTTCGGTAACCTGTTCGTTAGCCAAAACCGTCTTGCAGTTAGGGCACCAATTAACAGGCGAATTGCGGCGCTCTACCAAGCCGCGCTTCCAGAACTGCAAAAAGATCCACTGACCCCAGCGATAGTACTCTGGATCGCATGCTACAACGGTTCGATCCCAGTCATACGAAAAGCCCATGCGCTTAAAGCTAGCTTTTTGGGTTTCGATATTTGCATACGTCCATGTAGCAGGATGACTGTTGTGCTTAATAGCAGCATTCTCTGCAGGAAGACCAAACGCATCCCAGCCCATAGGATGAAGCACATCATAACCACGCATAGTGTAATAACGTGCCGTTACATCGCCTAAAGTGTAGTTGCGAACATGGCCCATATGAATGTCGCCCGAAGGATACGGGAACATCTCAAGCACATAGCGCTTTGGTTTTGACTCATCTTCACGAGCAGTATAGGCACCCGTGTCCGCCCAAACCTTTTGCCAATGTGGCTCAATTTCATGTGGGTTGTATTCTTTCATAGGTCAATCCTTTTTCTGTATACATTTCCTGTATGCAAGGCTGCCAATATACGCCAATATACAAGACCGCCAACTATAAACTGTAAGGACGCCTTGTTCGTTCAGTGCGAATTAATCACAACTCACGAAACAAAGCGTCCTTCATTATAAAACCGAATTATTACAAGCGGGAAAATAGACCAAAAAATTGGTTACAGAATACGGTAAGAAACCGTTCGAACTCCCCACGCTTGACATGATTTAAAACCAAATGCCTTAAATACTCCTGGCTGCAAGTCAAGATGACGTGCGCCGCCCGACAAACCACCGCAGTCGTTGATGGTAGCAACAACAGTTTTGCCGCCGTATTTAATCTCAATCGCATGACCATAATAAGAAGAACGATTAGGCCAGCTGAGAGGGATTGCAACACCCATGGAGTTGTCGTCGCAAATAGCGCCCGTTGCTGTAGTACCAGGGTTAGGAGTATAGGGGTCGGTAGATCCGCCATATGCTGAAGCAGGACCCGACTTCCATCCCTTTGAAGAATCGGCGCTTCCCGATCCGCTACCAGAACTGCCCGAGGAAGATCCGTTAGAGCCGCTACCTGAAGATTCAGAGCCGCCACTTGCTGCAGGACGATCGGTGTTGGTGTCCCAATCGGAGCTTTCTTTTTCACCATCGCTCGCAGATTCTTCTTTTTCCATTTGCTCTGCCTGAGCCTGAAGTTTAGCAAGCTGCTCTTGTGATTCCTTGATAGAAGAAACCTTTGCAGACGCGTCAGAAACTACTTGTTCTGCCTCTGCTTTCTTTTCTTCAGCTTGATCAAGAACTTCCTGTTGGGTATCGCGCTTAGAATTCAAATCATCAAGCGCAGTATTAAACTTCTCGTTGAGCTGACGTTGCTCTTCAATGATTTCTGCCTGGTCTTCTTGAATAGCAGTGTAGTAGGTCATGTTCGTTACGAAATCCGAAATACTATCGGAAGAGAGAACAATATTTACCAGTGAAAGCCCACCGTCACTTTTGTATTCAGCAAGAACGGCATTTCCCAATACTTCCTGGCCTTCAAGCATTGCCTGCTGAGCTTCTTGCACCTTTTGAGTAGTAGTTGAAATTTCTGCGTCAAGGTCGTTTATCTGAGATTGCAATTCGTTATATTCTGCAGAAATTGCATCTAACTCAACCGAAGCAGCATCAAGCGTTGCCTGAGCATCAGAAAGTTCATCTGCATAGGCTGGTTGAGCCCCCAACATTGGAAGCATCAACGAAAGAGCCAGCAGAATGCTCATAACCGTAGCGCCAAGCGCTTTTTTTGTTCGCGTAAACATGCATAAAAGTGTAACGTAGAATCACTATTCTTCATAATTGCTACAGCCGTTGATTAAAGCCCTTCCCTGTTGCATTTCACAAACTACCTGATAAAGCGCACTTTTTTAGCATTTTCGCCAGTACCTATTTCTGGGAGATTTTGTGAAGAGAAACACTCCATCGCCCCTTCATCGCTTTCAGTATCTGCTGACTCAAAAAGAGAACGCACCTGCACAATAAGTTCCACGCCAACAAAAAACATCCCCAATCCTATTAAGAATCGGGGATGTTCGATTTCTAAAACGCTCGATTGTGCTTAGGTTATCTTTATATCGATTGCGTTTTTTGCCAATTAAAACGACTAACCGCGAATGGTATTACCTACATAAGGAGTCTTATCCTTAAGCAATACATCGTGTGCGCCGCCTTCAACAATAGAAGTAGAGCTTACTACCGTAAGCTTTGCCTTTTCCTGGAGTTCAGGGATAGTCAAAGCGCCACAATTGCACATGGTAGATTTAATCTTGGACAAGGTCATATCCACGTTATCCTTCAGAGCACCTGCATAAGGAACGTAAGAATCAACGCCCTCTTCAAAGGTAAGACCCTTCTTGGAGCCACCCAAGTCGTAACGCTGCCAGTTACGAGCACGAGCAGAGCCTTCGCCCCAGTACTCTTTCATGTAGCTGCCGTTTACCGTTACACGGTTGGTTGGGCTTTCATCAAAACGAGCGAAGTAACGACCAAGCATCAAGAAGTCAGCACCCATAGCAAGAGCAAGGGTCATATGATGATCGTAAACAATGCCACCGTCAGAACATACAGGAACATAGATGCCTGTTTCTTTGAAGTATTCATCACGAGCCTTAGCAACCTCAATCAAAGCAGTTGCCTGGCCACGGCCAATACCCTCCTGCTCACGAGTAATACAGATTGAGCCGCCACCAATACCGACCTTGATAAAGTCAGCACCAGCTTCTGCCAGGAAGCGGAAACCTTCGGTATCTACCACGTTACCAGCACCAACCTTTACGGAGTTGCCGTAATGATCGCGAATCCACTTAATAGTACGCAGCTGCCATTCGGAATAACCCTCAGAAGAGTCGATACACAAAACGTCAGCACCTGCTTCGATAAGAGCAGGAACGCGCTCGGCATAATCGCGCGTATTAATACCAGCGCCTACCTTATAGCGCTTATGAGAGTCAAGGAGTTCATGAGGGTTGGACTTATGCTGTTCGTAGTCCTTACGGAATACCATATACATAAGGTTGTCATTGTCATCAACAATAGGCAGCGAATTAAGCTTGTTGTCCCAAATGATGTCGTTTGCTTCTTTTAAGCTAGTATCAGCAGAAGCAACAATAAGCTTTTCGCGTGGGGTCATAAATTCAGAAACAGGGGTATCCAAATCCATACGAGACAAACGGTAATCACGACCCGTAACAATACCAAGCAACTTGCCCTGAGGATGACCACCTTCCGTCACGGGCATAGTGGTATGACCGTTCTTTTCCTTAAGTGCTACCACATCATGCAACGTTGCATTAGGAGTAAGGTTAGAATCGCTGCGTACAAAACCTGCCTTATGATCTTTAACACGGCTTACCATAGCCGCCTGAGACTCGATGGTTTGAGAACCGTAGATAAAGGAAAGACCACCCTGCTGAGCAAGTGCTACTGCCATGCCGTCATCGGATACTGCCTGCATGATTGCAGATACCATAGGAATAGAAAGCGTCAGAGGGCATTCTTCTTCGCCTTTACGGAAGCGCACCAAAGGAGTGCTTAAATTTACCGCCTCAGGAATACATTCAGATGAAGAATATCCTGGAACTAACAGATATTCATTAAATGTACGAGAAGGTTCGTCGAAATAATAAGCCATGTAGCACCCCTTGCCTAAAGTTTCTTCTATTACCCTACGATTGCTGTTTAATGTCTTCATCTTACCCCTATTTGCGGGTAAGTTTTCACCATTATAGTCACGTGCACGCCATATGGCATGACTTTATTTATATTTTTTCCATTAACGCAATTGAACGCTACGCTTCTAAAAATGCCTTGTACGCACGATAGGCTTCATAGATGTCTGCTTTTGAGGTTACTTCCCACGGTGCATGCATTGAAAGCACTGCGACACCCGAGTCAATAACGTCCATTCCATACTTGGCAGGAATGTAGGCGATTGTTCCGCCACCACCTGCATCTACCTTTCCTAATTCTGCAGTTTGATACGCAACCTTAACGTCATCCATAACACGGCGAACATAGGCTACATATTCAGCACGAGCATCGTTTGATCCGCTTTTACCGCGAGCACCCGTGTACTTATTAAATACAATGCCCTTGCCTGCATAAGCAGAATTTTTCGTTTCATACACGCTTGCATATGCAGGATCATACGCAGCAGACACATCGGAAGAAAGCATGCGTGATGCTGCCAAGCAACGACGAAGAGACAAGGCGCTATCGGATCCACTCAGTGCCAGGATTTCTGCAATGGTATTCTCGAAAAAGAGCGAGCCCATGCCTGTTGCACCAACGCTGCCAATTTCTTCTTTATCTACTAACACGGTAACTGCAGTAGTTTTTGGTGTTTCATCAAGCGCTAATTGAGCCTCAAGCGAGGTATATGCACATACGCGATCGTCCTGGCCATAACCAATAACCATGCTGCGATCGAACCCTAATTCACGCGCACGACCAGCAGGTACCACTTCAATTTCTGCTGAAATAAAATCTTCTTCTGAAATGCCATATTTTTCTTCGAGCAGTTTTAGCGCAAAAGCCTTTACGCTCTCTTTCGAACTTTTGTCTGTTTTCTGCGCTTTATCGTCAGAATCGGACATTTCCTGGCTATCGGCATTTTCTTTATCGTTTTTGTTAACGATGAGCGGACGATTGCCCATCAAAATATCTAGGCTTTCTCCCTCTACTACTTCGCTTCCCTTTTTCGCCATCTGCTGGTTGCCTAAATGAGGAAGTAGGTCGGTTACGCAGAACACAGGATCTGCTGGATCGTCACCAATATTGATATCCACTACCGTGCCATCGGTTTTTGCAACAACACCGTGCAAAGCCAAAGGAAGCGTTACCCATTGATAGTGTTTAATACCTCCATAGTAATGGGTGTCTAAATACGCAAAACCATCGCTTTCATAAAGCGGGTTCTGCTTTAAATCCAAACGGGGACTATCAATATGAGCACCCAAGATATTGAGTCCTGCTTCAAGTGGTTCACTACCAATATGAGCAAGGATTAGCGTCTTGCAGATCGGAAGAG